>CBHWED010000045.1:0-17713 GCA_966112795.1 uncultured bacterium | reverse complement strand
TCCCGGTCGACGCGGCGATCCAGGCGAACCTCAAGGAGACGGTGACGCGGGTGCTGGCCTCGCTGACGCCGCGCGAGGAGCGCGTGCTGCGGATGCGGTTCGGGATCGGGATGAACACCGATCACACGCTCGAGGAAGTCGGGCAGCAGTTCTCGGTGACGCGCGAGCGGATCCGGCAGATCGAGGCGAAGGCGCTGCGGAAGCTCAAGCATCCGAGCCGGTCGCGGAAGATGCGGTCGTTCCTCGATCAGTAGGACGCCCTTTCCCCTACCATCGTCATCCCCGCGAAAGCGGGGATCCAGCGAGACGAAAGATCAAAGGGCCGCCGCGAGGCGGCCCTTTTTCTTATCGGGGCTTTGCGCTGTCCTCGCTGGCGTCGCGCCTGATCGCTTTTTGATTCACGCAAAGCCGCGAAGCCGCAAAGAGGGAGCGCTGTTGGGCCGGAGGCCCTCCCAGTCCGCGCGGTAGCGCCATCACGGGTTGTTGAGAGGGCCTTCGGCCCGAAATGGCCCCAGCCCCCTTTGCGTCTTCGCGTCTTTGCGTGAAATATTCCGCGGAAAGACAAAAAGGTATGGATCGAAGAGCTGGCGACAGTCGCGGTCATCCGCGGATTCAGCAGAGGTGCGTCGAATATTGTATTTATAATCGAGATGGCGTATTGATTAAATACGAACCCCCAAGGACACATTTATGAATACGCCATTTGGATACATCAAAGGTCCATTTTACACATACGAGATCCGACACTGGATCGAGCCCGATAGGACCGAGCAACGAGTTATTTACGTTGGCCGTGGACGAAATCGTCGCGCCAAAGTCTATTATCGCTTTTTCGATCGCGCGGGGAATGATCGGTATCACAACCCGAAAGGTCACAACCCCGGCCTCGATCGAGCGATTGCGGCCGTTCGCGCTACCGGTCTCGAGGTCATGGTAATGGCTCACGAGCACGGATCGAACTACGAAGCGTGCAAAGCCCACGAGAAGGAACTGATTGCGAAGTACGGGCGCATCGATCGCCATTCTTGGGGAACGCTTTACAATCGGAATGCTGGGGGGTGAGAGGCATCCCTTATGCGAAGTGGTCCGCTACGCGTCCCGCCGCCCCGATCTCACGTCACACCACCCTCACCCGCGGCTCCGCCCGCTGCGTCATCAACTCGCTCACGCCCCACACCATCGCATCCGCCCGGTCCGGGCTGCCCCCTGGCCCCTCGTAGCCCCCGCCCGCGATCATCCCCAGCATCTGCGCCTCGAGCTCGGGCATGCGGCCGTGGAGCCACGCCCGCCCGGCCTCGAACAAGTGCGCGACCGGCTCGGCGCGCGCGGTCTTGCTTTCGTGGGCGTGGACCAGCTTGACGCGCAGGCGCGGGTCGGCGGTGTGGAGGACGGACTGGACCATGCGGCCGCCCTGGTTGCGCTCGGCGACGATCTCGCAGGTGGCGTGGGCTTCGGCGGCGGCGGCGACGGCGCTCGCCCAGCCTTCGGGGGAGCGGGCGGTGACGCTGTGGTCGGCGAGGACGTGGAACGTGGCCTCGGGGCCGTGGCCGGCGCGGGCGACGGCGATGATGCCGCAGGTGCCGTCTTCGACGGGTGGGTCGACGGCGATGAGCGTGCGGGTGAACGGGAGAGACTGGCCCCTTCCGCCTTCGCTTCGCTCGGCACCTCCCCCGTGAACGGGGGAGGACTGGGTTGCTTCGAGGGCCTGGGCCTCTTCCGGGCCGCTCCCGTTTGCCAGGGTGGATCGATCCTCTCCATCGCGCGGCGATGGGGAGGTGGCAGCTGCGGTAGCGGCTGACGGAGGGGTTTTGGTGGCGTTGGAGAGTACCCCTCCACCACTCGCCTGCGGCGAGCGGTCCCCCTCCCCATCGCTGCGCGATGGAGAGGATCTTAGGCGGCAGCGCTCGATCAGCTCGACCGTCCACAGCGCGCCCGCCGCGTCGGGCAGGTACTCGCCGTCGAGCTCCTGGCGGCCGAGGCGGGTGCCGGCGTAGAGGCGCTCGACCCGCTGCTTCCAGGCGCGGGCGAGGTGCGGGTTGGCCGACGTAGGCCCGCCGGTCACCACGGTGGCCGGGTCGGCCATGATCGCGCCCAGTATCGAGCCCGACCGCGGGGTGGTGGTGACCAGCGCCTGCGGATTGGTGCCGAGCCGCAGGCCGAGCTGAAGCATGTCCCAGGTCTCCTGCGCGCGCTCCCATTTGGCGAGCTCGTCGCACCACGCGAAGTGGTGCTCGGGGCCGCGCAGCAGGTCGGGCGAGGCACCCGAGAACAGCTGTGCCTGCGCGCCGCTGCGGAAGGTCAGGCGGCCGCGGCTCGGCTCCCAGTCGAGGATCGCGCCGGCGGCGACTTCGACGAGGCCGCTACGGCCCTCGACCATGACCTTGCGCGCCTCCTCGAGCGAGGCGCCGACGAGCGCGATGCGCAGCGGGACGCCGTCGTGGGCCGAAACCAGCGCGGTGAGCCACTCGGCGCCGGCGCGGGTCTTGCCGAAGCCGCGGCCGGCCTTGATCACCCAGGTCGACCAATCGCCGGGCGGCGCGAGCTGGCCGGCGTGCGCCCATTCCGGCCAGGCGCGATCGAAGATCTCGCGCGCCTCCGGGCCGAGCGCCTCGATCCCCCTCACCCGCAGGTGCGCGGGCAGGCCGAGCAGGTACTCGCGAACCTCGAGGTCAGGCGGGAGGAGCGGGTCAGGCCTCGCCACTGTCGCGACCACGATCGGGCCCGCCGTCGGGGCCATGACCGGGCTCGTCGGCGCAACCGGATGCCCCTTCGGCCGCTTCGACCCGGCGCATCGCTTCGATCGCCTCGAGCTTGCCGAGGATCGAATCGCGCACTTCGTCGAGCGACCGCGGACGGACCTTGAAGCGGCCCCTGCGGTTCGCGGGATCGCCGGGACCGTGGCGATTGATCAGGGTCATCGCGTCGCGAACGGTCATGTGCTTGAGCGGCAGCTCGGAGTCGCTGCGCAGGCGCTCGATGAAATCGATCGCGGTTCCGAGCAGCTCGGTCTTGAGCCGGACACAGCCGACGTCGAGCGCCTCCTCCCAAAGCCGCGCCAGTTCAGGGTCCGTGCGTCGATGTTTGTAGAAGGTCTGCGCGGAGAAGCCCGCCTGCGCCGCGGCCCAGGCCACGTTGCAGCTCGCGGCGAGGTGGTCGAGGAACAGAGCCTGGGCCTCGGGCGTGACACGCTTGCGGCTGCTGTCGCGGGCAAGCTGCGGGCCGCTGTTGCCCGATGTTCTGAGAACGAGCTCCGGCGTGGCCGGGGGAACGGCGAATGGCGGCATCAGACGGACCTTTCGAGCTGTGTTCTCCATATGTACCATAAGCAAACCCTTTTGTCAAGGATCATGTACCATATCGGTTATGACAAGCATGTCCGCATTTCGCCGACCATGCCGCTGAGGACCCTCGACAAGGGCATCCGGGCTGGTATGGCCTCTGGCCATAACCCCCCGACGAGGTTGCAGGAGAGGTCGATGAGCGTGAAGTTTTGGGCCGGCGCCGCGGTGTGCGCGCTGGCCGTTCCGGCGGTGGCCTGGGCGCAAGCGGATGCCGGCAGCGCCGCGCGCAACTGGGCGGCGATCGAGCAGTGCGCGGCGGTCAAGAACGCCGAGCGGCGCCACGAATGCCTCGACGGCGTGCTGCAGCAGGCGGGCGTGCTCAGCGGCGAGCAGCGCGTGCAGGAAGTGCGCGAGGAGTTTGGCCGCGAAGACCGGCCGGCGCCGCGGCCCGCGCCGGCTGCGCGCACCGCGACGGCACAGGCCGCCCCTGCCCCTGCCCCGGCGCGCGCGGCCGAGCTCGACGAGATCGTCACCACCGTCGCCGCGGTGCGCTCGATCGGCTACCAGCGGATCCGCGTGACCACCGCCGAGGGCTCGGTGTGGGACCAGACCCAGGGCGAAGGCTTCGCCGCCGAACCGCGCAAGGGCGACCGCTTCTCGGTCGAGCGCGGGGCGATGAACAGCTTCCTGTGCCAGTTCGGCCGCTCGAGCCGCTACCGCTGCGAACGGACCGACTGAGCGCGGCGAACGCGTCCGGCATCGGGGCCGGCGCAGGCGCGCCGCGACCCGTGCCGGGCGAGGCGGCGGATCATGGGGTCATTCGATCCTTGCCTCGCGGATCGCGGCATCGATCCGACGAAGAAGGTCGTCGCCGCTTGCGGATGAGGAGATCAGGCAAGGATCGTCCCGTTCGATCTGGAAGGTGAAATCCTCACCGCCGAAGCGGACCACGCTGGCGATCCCTGCCGGTGCTGCCGTCCAGTCGCCGAACATCCGGCGAATGCAGCCGCGCACGGTGTCCATATCGCCCGGTGCGAACTCGAGCGAGAGGTGCTCGCCGGCGACAAGCAGTGTTACCGTCATTCTGGATGTTACTCCGGGCGAGCTCTGCGATCCACCCTGGGCGGATAAGCGCAAGAGCAGCGCGTGAACGGTGCCCGCGCCGGTGACCGCATGCGCACGCTACGGGCTGTCGATCTGGTCTACCGAGAGGACGCGGCCGCGCTGGTCCAGTTCGACCACCCGGTAGCTGGGGAGCAAGGGCGCGAACGCCGAGGCGTAGCCGAGTTCGGTCACGCAGCTGCCGGCCCAGCCGTAGGGAAAGCGCAGGCCGCACCGGCCTTCCCACGACGGCTCGCCGAGAATCCGCTTCACCTGCACAGCGGACATGCCGCGGTGCACCCGGTCGGCGCCGCGCGAAAGCCGGCTGTCGTGCGCACGCCCGGCGACGCAGGCGACCATGGGCAAGATCATGGCAACGGCCACCGCCAGAGCGCATCCCCTCATGCGTTCCTCTTAGGCATGAAGGACGCCCGCGTCTTCCCTTGTCGATAGGTGTTCGGTTCGGTTTGCGGGCAGCTGGGGATGCGAGGCCGGTGGGCGCCCCGGCCAGGCGCCGCTTTCCCGTTGTGGACGGGGTCGTGCCGCGGCCATGAAAAAAGCCGGAGAGAAGCGCCGCTTCCCTCCGGCTCCACGTGCGACAGCAAGGGAGGTGTGCCGCAGTGGCTGTGGACGGCCCTCCCCCCGGAAGGGCCGTCTGTCCGGTCCTAGAACTCGATGTTGGCGCCGATGTAGAAGCGGCGGCCGATCGTGTCGTAGAAGTTGCTGTTGAAGCTGCCGCCCGGAAGCTGGCCGAGGCTCAGGTCCGCTGCGGTGTTGATGTTGCCGATCGGCGGGCGCTTGTTGAACAGGTTGTCGATGCCGCCGCGCAGGCTGATCTTGTCGCTCAGCTCGTAGCCGCCCTGCAGGTTGAACAGGCTGTACGACGGGTAGCCCTTGAACGTCGTCGGCGCGACCGCGGCCGCTTCGACGTCGACCGACGGCAGGTACTGCCACTGCAGGTTCACGTGCGCCGGGCCCATCCGATACCCGATGGTGGTCAGGGCACGGAACTCGTAGGCACCCGCGTTGAGGCTGTTCTGCGCCGTCCCGAGCGTGCCGACGTAGTCGACGAACGGGTTCGAGGCGAGCTCACGCGACTTGTAGTGCAGGTAGTAGTTGACCAGCGCGTTAAGCGTGAACGTGCCCGGGCCGGCGTCGACCGCCCAGTCGAGCTGGAAGTCGATGCCCGAGATGCTGACCTGGCCGGCGTTGACGTAGGTCACGTCGAAGTTGGCCGCACCGAGCGCCGGCAGCGGGTCGTAGCGGATGCCGGCGCAGAACGGGTTGTTGCCGGCAGCCTGCGCCGCGGAACCGACCGTCACCGCGCCGCCCGGCGTGAACGTGGTGCCGTTGGCGGCCCCGGTCACGGCGGTGTTGTAGTTCGGGTCGAGGCACTGCTGGAGCGCGATGCCGGCGCTGGTCACGCCGATCGCGTCGTGCAGGTCGATGCTCCACCAGTCGGCGGTGAACCGCAGGCGGCGGAGCGCCGGCGCGTCGAACGGCGACTGGACGACGATACCCGCGGTCCAGGTGTCGGCGACTTCGGGCTTGAGGTTCGGGTTGCCCTCGGCGTTGGTCCACGCGAAGCCACCGCCGATCGGCTGGGCCGAGACCAGGCGCTGCGTGTAGTACTGCGCGGCCGTGCCCGCACCGCCGGTGCGTTCCATCACCGCGGCGCACGTCGCCTTGATGTCCGCCGCACGCTCTGCGGTGTTGCCCTGCGCCGCGCCGTTGGCCGACATGAAGTAGGTCGACCGCTCCGAGCACAGATCGCCGAGCGCGTTGTTGCCGAACAGCTGCGACGGAGCGAGGAACAGCTCTGCGATGTTCGGCGCACGCTCGGCGCGGTTGTAGCCGCCGCGGGCGCGGAGCCACGGGGTGATCTCCCAGTCGCCGAGGATCTTGTACGTCCAGCTCGCACCGGTCGTGCTGTAATCCGAGTAGCGCAGGCCGAGCTCGAGGTTGAACTGCTCGACCGCCGGGATGCCCGAGAGCACCGGTACCAGCAGCTCGCCGTAGACTTCCTTGACGTCGTAGGCGCCGTAGGTGTCGCTGCTCGGGTAGATGCCGACCGCCTGGTCGAGGTACGACTGGCCCTGGCCCGTCAGCGTGTCGTTGACGAACTCGTAGTCGAGCTCGCGGTAGCTCGCGCCGAAGGCCCCCCGGACGGTGCCCGCCGGCAGATCGAACAGCGAACCCTGGAGGTTCACTTCGGCGATCAGCTGCGAGATCGTCTGGTTGTTCTTCAGGTCGGAGCGGAGCGCTTCCTTGCAGTCCTGCGAGACCTGGTCCCACGGGGTGGTGAAGATGTTGAACCCGCTGGTGCAGCCGGCGAAGTTGGCACCGAACGCCGGACGGCCGCTCGCCTCGTTGCTGTTGGCGGTCATGCCCTTGCCGAAGCCGGGCGCCATCAGCAGCGTGCGCTCGCGGGTCAGCGAGAAGATGCCGGTCTGCGCGGTGAACGTCGACGTCTCACCGTAGTTGCCGAAGGCTTCCCAGGTCCAGTCGGTGCCCGGGATCTTGCCCTCGAAGCCGGCGAGGATGTTGAACGTGGTCACCTTGTTGGTGACGCTGCGGTTCTCGGGGTAGCCGTACTGCAGCTCGACGCGGCCGTTCGGATCCTGGCGCAAGTTGAGCAGCTGCTGCAGCTCGGTCGGGAGGAACTGGCCGAGCACCTGGTTGTTGGTGCAGCCGCCGACGGCGCTGAGCGCGCAGGCGTACTGGCTGCCGTACTCCTTGGCGAACACCGGGTTCGTCGGGTTGTCGCTGAGGTCGCCCGGCGTGTTGTCGACGTAGGTCGTGCCGACGCCGTTGAGCGCGCCGTTGGTCAGCATCCCGTTGAGGATGACCGAGCTCGGCAGGCCGACGCTGCCATAGGCCGTCGCCGGGTTGGCGCTGCCGGTGTAGACGCCGGTGCCGTAGGGGATGAACACGTCCCAGCCGCTGGTGATCGAGCCGCCCTGCTGGGTGGTCCGGGTCTTGGTCTGGCTGAAGAGGCCCTGGCCGAAGATGCCGATCCAGTCGTTGATCTCGTAGTTGCCCCGCATGAACATGTTGTAGCGGGTCAGCGGCAGCACGAGGTACGCGTTGTGGTCGACGAAGGTCAGCGTGTTGTTGGCGCGGACCTCGGCCGTGTCGCCCTGCAGCAGCGGGCCGGTGAACGACGAGATGCCGCCCTGCTGGTTGCGGCCGGTGGTGAACAGCTGGCCGTCACCCGGGTTCACGTAGAACGAGATGTTGCGGATGTTGGGCGCGGTCGCCGCGGTGGTCGGCGAGAACGCGATCGTGTTCGCAAACGGCTGGCCGTTGGCGTCGAACGCGCGCGTCGTGCCCGGGAAGATCTGGTTGTAGAAGATCGACTCGTTGGCCAGCGACACACCGTTGGCGCCCAGCGCGACGCCCGCGTAGAGCGGGAAGAAGCGGTTGGTCGAGATCATCGGATCGGCCCACAGGTCGCGATACCAGTCGCGGTCGGCCTGGAAGCTCCGGTCGCGGGTGTTGAGCGACGCCGCGATGCTGACGTTGCCGCGGCCGTCGTCGAAGTCCGAGCCCATGATGCCCGAGATCTGGTACTCGAAGCCGTCGCCTTCCTGGCTGATGCCCATCTGGCCGTCGAGCTCGACGCCCTGGAAGTTCTTCTTGAGGATGAAGTTGGTCACACCCGCAACAGCGTCAGCGCCGTACGTCGACGAAGCGCCGCCCGAGATGATCTCGACGCGTTCGACCGCAGCCGACGGAATGGTGTTGATGTCGACCACGCCCGCGGCATTCGACGGGGTCGCGCGGCGGCCGTCGATCAGCACGAGGTTGCGGTTGGCACCGAGGCCGCGCAGCGACACGGTCGCGGCACCGGGCGTGTTGGTCGAGGTCGGCTGGATGTCGCCACCGGCGGTCGGGGTCTTGGCCGGGGTGAACTGCGGCAGCTTGTTGAGGTTCGATTCGATCGCCGCGGTCGACGACTGCTGCAGCAGCGCCTCGTCGATGGTCACCATCGGGCTGTTCGACTGGTAATCCTGGCGCACGATGCGCGAGCCGGTGACGACGATCGGGGCGGCCTCGGCGGCGCTGTCCGCGCCGGTTTCGCCATCACCCGGTGTCTCCTGGGCGAGCGACGGGCTGGCCATCGCGATCGTGCCGGCGCAGCCGGCTAGCAACATGGTTTTCAAAACACTTCTGGCATCAACGTTTCGCACTGTTGTTCTCCCTGAAACGCGCACGAATCCCATCGCCGGCAACGCCGTCGCCATCATGCGAACAGATCTGCTGGAGACGCGCGTCGGCAGCCGCCCAAACTGGGCGCGCTGAGGCGCGTCGACGGATTGCGACCCTCTCCTTCACTCCCGCACCGCCCGATTCGACGATGCAGAGTGCCCTATGGCCATCCGATCAGACCATGTCTATTAGAAAGCAAACTAATTATCGACAGGGGGGAAATGTCGCCGGTTGCGGAGCCGGCGCGACCTGTCCTCGCCGGGCTTCGAGCGCCCGAGGTGACAGCGCAACGCCGCTCGATATAAGTGGCGGCGCGGTATCGCGAAGGCACGAGCCGCAGAGGGGGCCGGGAATGCGTGCACTGACGAGACGGGCGACACTGGCGGTCGCGATGCTGGCTTTTTTCGCGTCGCCGCCCTCCCAGGCGCAGGCCCCCGCCCCGCTCGACCCGGTCATCGCCAGGCTCGGCAACGAAGTCTACGCCGAGACCTGCGCGGCCTGTCACGAGAACGCGCTGACGCACGCGCCCGGCAGGGCCGCGATCGCCACGCTCGCATCGGAATCGGTCCTGCGCGTGCTGACCAGCGGCCGCATGAAGCAGCAGGCCGCGGGCCTCACCAATGACGAACGCCGGGCGGTCGCGCAGGCGGTGACCAACAAGCCGCTCGGAAGCGCCGCTGCGGCAGTGGCGATGCCGCGCTGCACCGGCGACGCCGCGCGCTTCGACCTCAACGAGCCGCCGCGCTTCGAAGGCTGGGGCCTCGACCGCAACAACGGTCACGCGATCCCGACCGCCCAGGCCGGACTCACGCCCGGCAACGTCGGACGCCTCAAGCTCAAATGGGCGTTCGGCTTCCCGCAGACGCTCGACGCACGCTCGCAGCCCGCGCTCGCCGGGGGCGCGATCTACGTCGGCGGCGGCGATGGCACCTTGTATGCGCTCGATCGCGCGACCGGCTGCCTGCGGTGGAGCTATGCCGCGACCTCGGCCGTGCGCAGCGGCGTGGTCGTGGCGCCGTGGCGCGCCGGCGACGCGAATGCCGCGCCGCTGCTCTACTTCGGCGACAGCTTCGGCAACACTTACGCGCTCGATGCGCGAACCGGCGCCGAGGCCTGGGCCGCGCGCATCGACGACCATCCGGATACCGTGCTCACGGGCACTCCGACGCTGTTCGGCGACACGCTCTATGTCCCGGTCTCGTCGTTCGAGGAGGGCAGCGCGGTCGTCCCGGGCTATGCGTGCTGCACGTTCCGCGGCGCGTTGCTCGCGCTCGACGCGGCGACGGGCAAGCCGCGCTGGCGCACCTATCTCGTCGGCGAGCCCGAGCCGCAAGGGACCAGCGCAGCGGGCGCGACGCGCTTCGGCCCGTCGGGCGTAGCGGTGTGGTCGACGCCGCTGATCGATGCGCAGCGCGGCCTCGTCTATGTCGCCACCGGCGACAACTACACGCAGCCGGCGACCGAGCTGAGCGACGCGATCGTCGCGCTCGACTTGCGCACCGGGGCCATCCGCTGGTCGAGCCAGGTGACCGAAGGCGACAGCTGGAACGTCGCCTGTTTCATGGGACCGACCGCGCCGAATTGCCCCGAGGATGCCGGGCCGGATGCCGATTTCGGCGCCGCGCCGGTGCTCGCGACCGGGACCGACGGCAAGCAGTACCTGCTCGCCGGCCAGAAATCGGGCATGGCCTACGCGCTCGATCCGGACAGCGGCAAGGTCGTGTGGCAGACGCGCGTCGGCCGCGGCGGCGAGGTCGGCGGCGTCCATTTCGGCATCGCCGCAGAAGGCGGCAAGCTCTACGTGCCGATCCACGATCCCGCGAGCCTGGGCGCGAGCGAGGCGGAGCCCGGGCGCCCGGGGATTTACGCACTCGACGTCGCCAGCGGCGCCATCGCCTGGAGCGCGCCGGCCGCGGACACGTGCGGCGGCAAGCCGATGTGCCAGCCCGGCTATTCGGCCGCGATCACCGTCACGCCCGAGCTCGTGCTGGCCGGCTCGGTCGACGCCCACCTGCGCGTGTTCGACGCGCATACCGGCGCGGTGCTGTGGGACGAGGACACCAATCGCCCCTACCCGACGGTCAACGGCGTCGCCGGTCACGGCGGCTCGATGAGCGGCGGCGCGGCACCGCTCGCGGTCGACGGCACGGTGATCTTCAATTCGGGCTACGCGTTTCTCGGCAAGCTGCCGGGCAACGTGCTGCTGGTCTACGCGATCGAATAGGCGACGCGCGCTCTTGCGCTACATCCCGGAGGTCGGGGCGGGCGACGCCGGCCCGATGATCGCCACCCTCACCTCGCGCTTGCCGGACTTCTCGAACTCGAGCGTCAGCGGAAAGCTCTCGCCGTTCTTGAGCGGCTGGTTGAGGCCGGCCAGCCAGACGTGCAGACCCGCCGGGTCGAGGTAGACCGGGGTGTTGGCCGGGATGTCGATCGCCTCGACATAGTCCATCGACATCGCGTTGCTGCCGCCCTTCATGGTCATGAGGTCGGTCTGCCTCGCGACCGGGGTCGAGGCGGCGACGAGCCGGTCGGCGGTGGACGAGCGGATGGTCATGAACACGGCGGCATTGGCCGTGTTGCCGACGGTGTCGCGCGTCCAGACGTTGCGGATCTCCGGCCGGGCCGGTTGCCCGCAGGCTGCCAGCGCAAGGCCCAGGGCAAGAGCGAAAGCCAGGCGTTTCACGGCGGTCTCCTTCACCGGAGGTCGTATCCCCGCCACGATCGGGCGTCGTCAAGGGCCGCCCTTGTGCGCCCGCGGGCAAGGCGGTAGCGTTAACAGGCTATGGGATGGGGCCCATCGATGACGTCTCCTGAGGGAGTCCTCGGCCGCAGGGTCGATCGCCGGCTGGTGCTGGGCGGCGCGCTTGGCGCGGGCGCCGCCGGCTTGCTGGCGGGATGTGGCGGCGGGTCGGGTCCCGGAGGGGCCGAGCCGCTGACCGTCGGCGGGCTCGCGGTGACCTGCAACCTGACGCTGCCGGTGGCCTGCGCCGCGAATGCGGTGGCGAGCAAGGCCGGCGAGGCGCAGTTCGCCTACAGCAAGTACACCGGCTGGCCCGAGGTCAAGGAATCGCTGATGTCGGGCGACCTCCAGGCGGCCTACATGCTCGCGCCGCTGGTGATGGACCTCGCCGACAAGAAGGTGCCGGTGAAGATCGTCTCGATCGGCCACCGCTCGGGGGCGGTGATCATGGTGCGGACGGATTCGCCCTATCGCAGCTTCCGCAGCTTGGCCGGCAAGCGGGTGGCGATCCCGAGCCGGTTCGCGGTCGATTTCCTGTTCCTGCGCACGATGCTGGCCAAGGAAGGGATGACGACCGACGACGTCGAGGTGGTCGAGATGGCGCCCGCGGACATGCCGGCGGCGCTCTACGTCAACGGGGTCGAGGCCTATTGCACCGGCGAGCCGTTCGGCGCCGCGGCGCAGAAGGCCGGCTACGCCAGGCCGCTGAGCATGACGCGCGACGAGTGGCCGCGCTACATGTGCTGCGTGCTGACGGTGCGCGAGGAGCTGATCGCGCAGGACCGCCCGCTCGTGCAGAACCTCGTCAACTACGTGCTCGGCGCGGGCTCATGGCTCGACGCGCGGCCGCAGAACCGCGAGCGGGCGATCGAGATCGCCGCCGGGCGCGAGTTCTTCAACCAGGACCCGGCCGTGCTGCGCTTCGTGATGACCAACCCGTCGGACCGGGTGACCTACGGCGACCTGCGGATGGTGCCCAAGGAGTTCGACGAGCTGATGCAGATGTCGGTCGACGCCGGCACGCTCAAGCAGCCGGTCCCTTACGCGACGTACGTCGACGAGAGCTTCGCGCAGGCGGCCAAGCCGGCGTCGATCCTGCTTTGAGCGGGCGGCCGAAGGCGCGGCCGCTGCACGTCGCGGTGGCGGTGCTGCTCGTGCTGCTGGCGGCCGGCGGGGCACTGCTGCTGCTCGGACGCGAGGCTGCGCCGGCACCGCAGGGGCTGGTCGCCGGGGCGCTCGATCCGCCGCACGCGGCGCCCGACTTTGCCCTGCCCGGCTCCGACGGGGCCGAGGTCACGCTGGCGCGCTACCGCGGCAAGGTCGTGCTGCTGACCTTCGGCTTCACGTACTGCGCGGCGGTGTGCCCGACCACACTGGCGACGCTGGCGCAGGCGCGCGCGCAGCTCGGCGCGGCGGGCGAGCAGGTGCAGGTGGTGTTCGTGACGGTCGATCCCGCGCGCGACGACGCGGCGCACATGCAGCAGTACCTCACCGCGTTCGACCCGAGCTTCATCGGCGCGACGGGCACGCCCGAGGCGCTTGCGGCGGTGCGCGCGAAGTATGGCGTGACGGCGCAGAAGCAGGGGACGGGGCCCGACTATGCGATGGCGCATACCTCGTCGATCTTCCTGATCGACCGCGAGGGGCAGCTGCGCGCGGTGATGCCGTTCGGGCACGACGCAGCCGATTTCGCACACGACGTCGGGCTGCTGCTGTGACCCGGCGCCTGCTGGCCGGCGCGCTCGCGCTGCTCGTGCTCGGCACGCTCGCCGGGGCCGCGCTGGCGCCGGTCGCCGCGGGACCGCACGAGGCGGTGTTCGAGATCCCCGCCGGCACCTCGGCGCGGCGCCTCGCCGGCGAGCACGTCGACATCTTTCCGCAGACGATCCGGCTGACGCTCGGGCTCAAGGACGTGCTCGTGCTGAAGAACGGCGACAGCGCGCCGCACATCTTCGGCCCGACGTTGATCCTCCCGGGGCAGAGCTTCCGGCTGCCGTTCAGCCAGGCCGCGACCTACAGCTTCGAATGCAGCGCGCATCCCGCGGGCGGGCTCGGCGTGATCGTGCAGGAGGGGCCCGCGATGGGCTGGGAGCGGCTCCGCTGGCGCTGGAACAGGCTCATCGGCGCCGGATAAATTGTAGGTACGTTTCTACCTTGTTGCCCCCGGGCAACATTTGGCCGCCGCTCCGCAAAAATGTGAGCGCTAACGCCGTGCCGACCGCGATTCGACGGGCCGCCGGGCGCTGCTTCGCGCTATTGCCGGGGCGGGAGATTCTGCGGGGGAACGGTGAGAGCAACCGACAGCAAGCTGGCCCGGGTCGTGGCCCCGATGCTGGTCATCGCGCTCGTGCTCGCGGTGTGGTGGGGCATCGTCGCGCAGAGCGAGAACCCGATCTTCCCGACGCCGTGGCAGGTCGCAACCGGCGCCTGGGAGCTGGTCGAGGACGGCACGCTCGTCGAGCACATCGCCGCTTCGCTGTTCCGGGTCGGCGTGGGCTTCGGGCTGGCGTTCCTCGTGGCGGTGCCGCTCGGGCTGTGGATGGGCTGGGTCTCGGGCGCGTACTACACGCTGAACCCGCTGTTCCAGATGCTCCGGCCGATCTCGCCGATCGCCTGGATCCCGGTGGCGATCCTGTGGTTCGGGGTCGGCAACCTCTCGCCGATCTTCCTGATCTTCATCTCCTCGGTGTTCCCGATGATGGTGCAGACCACCGTCGGCGTGCGCACGATCGACCGGCGCTACTTGCGCGCGGCGGCGAACTTCGGGGTCTCGCGGGCGACGCTGTTTAGGCGGGTGGTGGTCCCCGCGGTGCTGCCCGAGATCATCGTCGGCATGCGCATCGGCCTCGGCGTCGCCTGGCTGGTGGTGGTCGCGGCCGAGATGGTCGCGCTCAACTCGGGGCTCGGGTACCTGATCATGGACTCGCGCAATGCCGGCAACCGCTACGACCTGGTGATCGCCAGCATGATCATCATCGGCGTGATCGGGCTCCTGCTCGACGGCGCCACGCGGCTGCTCGAGCGGCTCAACACGGTGAAGTGGCGCTATGTCCGGTAACAAGATCCTCGTCGACGGGCTCGGCAAGAACTTCGGCGACCTCGCGGTCGTCGACGGAGTCAGCCTCGAGGTGGCCGACGGCGAGTTCGTCGCCATCGTCGGGCCGTCGGGCTGCGGCAAGTCGACCCTGCTCAACGTGATCGCCGGGTTCGAGCGGCCCGACCGGGGCTCGATCCGCATGGACGGCGCCGAGCGCGCCGGCCCCAACCGCAACGGGATCATGATCTCGCAGCACGGCTCGGTGTTTCCGTGGCTGACGGTGCTGCAGAACCTGATGTTCGCGCTGAGCGGCACGCGCCACAGCGATCACGTCGAGCGCGCCCACCGCTACATCGCGATGGTCGGGCTCGAGGGGTTCGAGCACGCCTATCCGCACGAGTTGTCGGGCGGCATGCTCAAACGCGTCGAGATCGCCCGGGCGCTCGTGGTCAAGCCCGAGATCCTCTACATGGACGAGCCGTTCTCGGCGCTCGACGCGCTGATGAGCCTGCGGATGCAGACCGAGCTGCGGCGGATTCTCGACGAGGAGCGGCACACGGTGCTGCTGATCACCCATGACGTCGAGGAGGCGATCTACCTCGCCGACCGCATCCTCGTGCTGTCGCCCCGCCCGACGACGATCCAGAGCAGCTTCCGCGTCGACCTGCCGCATCCGCGCAAGCTGTCGAGTCCGGAGGCGCAGGGCCTGCGCGAGGCGATCCTCAAGGAACTGGGGCTCTAGCGAGCCCAATCCCCGTCAGCGGCCGCAGCCTTCGTCGACCGGCGTGAGGGTGAACGTCGGCGCGACCGAATCCGAGAAGCGGCCGACCGGGGAGGCGATCGTCGTCGTCCCGCGCGCATTCAGGCTGCCCCCGTCGCCGTTCGCAGTTACGGTGTAGCGACCGTTGCCCGACCAGGTCACGCCGGCGGCGCGGCCCGACACGGTGTAGTTGCCGCTGCCGTCGCCGCCGGACATGTGCATCGTGATCCCGACGGTGCTCTTGAGATCGAACGGCTCGCTCAGCGAACACACGACCTGGTCGACGTGGAAGTCGTTCTGGCCGCCGGCAACGCGGTAGGCGCGCTTGTCCCTGGTGTCGAATTCGAGCGTCGCGCGGCCGACGCCGCGGCGGCTGCGCGCCTCGAAGGCGACGCTGGCGGTCTGGTCCTTCTTGTCGGGGTTGGCGTAATCGAAGCGGGCGTCGGCCTTGACCTTGTCGGTCGGGTTGAGGCTGCTCGCACCGTCGAGGCGCGCGGCGACCGTGCCGCGGGTCGGAGTGCCGTCAAGCTTCGAGCGCGGCTCGGCGAACAGGGTATAGGCGGTGTTCGGACGCGCGCCCGTGCGCTTGGCCGGGTCGCTGCGCACCTTGAGGTCGACGCAACGGCCCGATTCCCAGGCGGGCTTGCCGCCCATGCCTTGCAGCATCGCTTCGGCCGTGAGGATCAGCAGCGCCTGCGTCGACTGGCGAAGCTTCTGGGTGTTCGCCACCTCGTCGGGCCTGAAGATGCTGTGTCCTTGTTCCCTGGAGACCTCGTCGATCGCCTTGCCGTCGCGCGACCAACCGACATGCTCGGCCAGTCCCAGCTTGTTGCCGGCGGCGCCGGTGCCGCTCATCTCGTTGCGGAGGTCGGACGCAGACTCGTCGGTCAGATGGGCATCGTCGTCGAGCCAGCGCTCGTAGCGGAAATTGAGCTTTACCGCGCCGCTCAAGCCGGCGGCGCTCATCTGTGATTCGCTATCGATGGTGACGACCAGCTTGCCGTCGGCGTCGGGGCAGGCGTCCATGTGGATGCGCGTCTTGACCGTGCCGGTCAGGCCGTCCTCGTTCACCTTCTGCTCGAGCGTCGTGTCCACGGTGCCCTGGGTGACCTCGACACGTGCGGAACCGTCCTTGCGCTCCACGCTGAACGGTTGCTCCATCAGCCTGGCGAGGTCGCCCTCCGACATGTTGCCGTTGAACATCCCGCCAGTGACCATGCCGCCGAACAGGCCCATGCCCACGCCGACCACTCCAGCGGACATGCCGTTGCCGTCGAACGACGCGCGGATCATGCGCGGAACGTCGGTCTGCGCAGCCATTGCCGAGCGCTCGAACGCTGCGCTCACGGCCGCGAGCGCGGCGATCGCCTGGTCCTCGCCGCCGAGCGCATCGACCATGCCGGTGGCCTGCATGAGCTTGTAGTGTTGCCACAGCTCGAGCTTCGAGGCTTCGCGCGCGGCGGGCAGCGGCCCGTCAGCGACCAGCTTGTCGAGCTCGGCTTGGGTCGGGACCCGGGAAGCCGCTCGCCCTCTGTCGGCGTCGGGCGCTTCATCACAACCGCCCAGCCCTGCCAAGAGCAGCGAACATGCCACGATCGCCACGGCGTTCCGCACGCATTCCTGCATGATGGTGTCCCCCCGTCGTTCGACGTCTGCCGAGAATCGGCGGGAGGCGCAAGACGCCTGCCCAGTGGCACGTTGCCGGCCCCGGACGAAAAAAGGGCCCGGCCGCAAGCGGCCGAGCCTCGAAGGTCTCTTTGGGAGAGGATGCCTGAAAGGCCCGGCGCAAATGGGCGAGCCCGCGGGAATCGGCAAATGCGAAAACCGCACCAGGTGTTGCGTTTCATGCAACGATCTCCGGCGGGCGCGAATCTCTGGAAAAACCGCTCGATACGGGTTCGGCTCGGGCGCGCGGCTGACTAGACGGGGCCGGTGACCACCCAGATCGTGCTTGGCTCCGATTCCGTCGGCGCGCCCGTGCAACTCGACGTCGAGGAGCTCCTCGCCACGCGCCTGCTGGTGCAAGGCAACAGCGGCTCGGGCAAGTCGCACCTGCTGCGGCGCATCCTCGAGGAAAGCGCGGCGCTGGTGCAGCAGATCGTGATCGACCCCGAGGGCGACTTCGTCAGCCTCGCCGAGACCTTCGGCCACGTCGTGATCGACGGCGCCGCCTATGCCGACGCCGAGATCACCCGGCTCGGGACACGGATCCGCGAGCACCGGGCTTCGGTCGTGCTTGCGCTCGACGGGCTCGAGATCGACAACCAGATGCGCTGTGCCGCGCTGTTCCTCTCGGCGCTGTTCGATGCGCCGGCGCGGCACTGGTATCCGGCGCTGGTGATCGTCGACGAAGCGCAAGTCTTCGCGCCGTCGGCCGCCGGGGAGGTCAGCGACGATGCGCGGCGCGCGTCGCTCGCGGCGATGACCAACCTGATGTGCCGCGGCCGCAAGCGCGGTCTTGCGGGCGTGATCGCGACGCAGCGACTTGCCAAGCTGGCCAAGAACGTCGCCGCCGAGGCCTCGAACCTGCTCATGGGGCGGACCTTCCTCGATATCGACATGATCCGCGCCGCCGACCT
>CBHWED010000044.1:0-17784 GCA_966112795.1 uncultured bacterium | reverse complement strand
TTCGCGATGGATTACCACGATGCCGACGCTTACGCCGAGTGCTTCACCGAGGACGGCGTGCTCGACTATGCGATGGGCACGCTCGTCGGTCGCGAGGCGATCCGCGCCGAGGCCATGGTGTTCCGCGACAAGATCGCCGAGGTGTTCAAGGACTGGCAGGGCAACCCGGCCAAGCTGCGCCACCTCGTCCACCAGAAGGCGATCCGCATCGACGGCGACCGCGCATGGAATACCGGGTTGTGGTGGGAGATGACCAACGGCGGCCCCGAAGGCCGGCCGGCGACGCCGTCGTTCGGCACGTACGAGGACGAGCTGGTCCGCGTCGGCGGACGCTGGCTGTTCCGGCGGCGCAAGATCTACAACGAGTTCCTGCAAGGGCGCCAATCGGGGCCGGGCAATCCGGTGCTCGCGATGGAGGCTAGCCGATGATCGACTTCGCCGGCCGCACGGCCTTCGTTACCGGGGGCGCCAACGGCGTCGGCATCGGCATTGTCCGCAACCTGCTCAACGCGGGCGCCAAGGTGGCGATCGCCGACATCCGCCAGGACGCGATCGACGCCGCGCTCGCCAGCCTCGACAACCGCGAGGTCATGGGGGTGCAGCTCAACGTGACCGACCGCGAGGGCTTCAGGGACGCAGCCGACCGGGTCGAGGCCGCGTTCGGGCCGGTCAGCCTCCTATTCAACAACGCGGGCGTCAATCTCTTCCAGACGATCGAGGACAGCTCGTTCGACGACTGGGACTGGGTGCTCGGGGTCAACCTCCACGGGGTGATCAACGGCGTCGGCACCTTTGCCCCGCGGATGAAGGCGCGTGTGCTCGCGGGCGAGCAGCACGGCGGGCACATCACCAACACCGCGAGCATGGCCAGCTTCATCGCCGGCGGCGCGCCCGGCATCTACAACACCGCCAAGTTCGCCGTGCGCGGGCTCAGCTATTCGCTGCGCCATTCGATGTACCAGTACGGCATCGGCGTCTCGGCCGTGCATCCGGGGCTGGTCAAGAGCGTGATCTATGCCAGCGACGACGTGCGGCCCGCACACCTCAAGGGCGAGATGAAGCCGGTCGACCCGGCCGCGGTCGAGCGCCTCGCCGGGATCCACGAATACGGCATGGAGCCCGACGTGATCGGCGCGCGCATCCTCGACGGCATCCGCGAGAACCGCGCCAACATCTTCACCCATCCCGACCACAAGGACGAGTTGCGCGAGATCATGGAGGAGACGCTCGCCGACTACCGCGACTATCCCGAGGACGAGGGGTTCGAGAAGCGCGTGGCGTTCGAGAAGATCCGTCGCGACAGCTTCGCCGAGACGCGCCGCAAGGCGAAGCTGCTCGGGTGACGGCTCGCGTTCAGGATCGGCCCGCTAGGGGCAGCGCATGAAGATCGTCCCGTTCCTGCTCTCCGCCGCGCTGCTCGCGGCTCCCGCCGCCGCGCAACAGCAACCGGCGTTCACGCTCGAGCACCGCATGATGCTGCGTTGCTCGGCCGCGTTTGCGCTCGTCGCCGCGGAGCAGCAGCGCGGCAATGCTTCGGCGCTGGCCTACCCGCCGCTCGGCGAGCGCGGGCGTGAGTACTTCGTGCGTGCGAGCGTGCGGCTGATGGACGACCTCAAGCTGAGCCGCGAGCAGGTCGAGGCGAGCCTGCGTACCGAGGTCGAGGGTTTGCGCAAGGCGTCGAAAGAGGCCAGCGATCCGCTGCAATACGTCGACGGCCTGATGCAGCCGTGCCTGTCGGCGCTCGACGCCTCGGGATTGTAGGAATTCAGCCTCCCTTCATGGGGACAGGCGCAAAGTCCGGCGTTCCGTTGCCCAGAGGAGACGGGCCGATGCGTGCCGCCCTGTCCGCCATGACCGTTGCCTGCCTGCTGGCGCCCGCGCCCGCGCTCGCCGCCGAGCCTGACAGCCCGGCTTCCGATATCGCCAGGGAGCTGACCGACCCGGCCAGGCAGGCCGAGACCAGCGCGATGGTCGAGACCATGGCCAACGTTATGCTGGCCATGCCGGCCGCGCCCTTCCTGCGCGCCGCCAAGACGATGGCCGGCGAAGACCCCGAGGACGTCGACGAGAACGCCACGGTCGGCGATCTCGCCGGTCCTGAAGCGGCCGAGGCGCCGCGCGAGTTCGCCCACCGCCTGCCGCAGATGATGGGCGCGATGGCGGCGATGGCCGCGGCGCTCGAGGACCTGGCCCCGCTGATGCGCGAACGGCTCGAACAGGCTACGCCGCCCGACTATCGCTGATCGCCGGCGCCGGGCTGTAGACGCCGGGCGCGCCTTGCGGCATTGCCGCGGTTAATGTGGCAACTATACTTTTTTCCGTTGTGTCCCTTCAGCCGCAAAGTGCGTCTCGCGCTCAGCGAGAAGGGCGTCGGCTACGATCTTCGACGCGAGTATCCGTGGGACGCGAGCGACGAGTTCTACGCGCTCAACCCGGCCGGCCGCACGCCGGTGCTGGCGATGCGCGAGAAGAACCTCACGCTGATCGATAGCCAGGCGATCTGCGAATACTTCGAGGAAACCGTCGACAAGAGTCCGCTGATCCTCGGCACCGCCGCCGGGCGCGCCGAGATCCGCCGGCTGACCGCGCTGTTCGATGAATCGTTCTACGGCGACGTGACCCTGCCGCTGATGCACGAGAAGATGAGGAAGCGCCTCGTGCTGCGCCTGCCGCCCGATTCGGGCGCGCTGCGCAACGCGATGAAGCTCGCGCACGAGCACCTCGACTACATCGACTGGCTGATCAACACGCGCCGCTGGCTCGCGGGAGCGCAGATGAGCCTCGCCGATTTCGCCGCCGCGGCGCAGATCTCGGTCGCCGATTACCTCGGCGGGATCGACTGGTCGGGCCACGACGAGGCGCACGGCTGGTACCGCGTGATGAAGAGCCGCCCGAGCTTCAGGCCGCTGCTGACCGAGAAGATGGAAGGCATCCCGCCGCCGAGCCACTATGCCGATGTGAACGCGTAGGGCAGGCACCCGTCGGACCGTTACGCGGGCGGCGGTCGAGTTTACTCCTGCTTCGCTGCGAACAGAGCGAGCTTGTCGCAGGCTTCGCGAAGCGAGGGCCTGGCGATCTGTCCGACACGCGGCAGGAGGCTGTCCAGCGTTTCTTTGGCCAGCGTCGCTTCTCCTGACCGAAGAGCAAAATCGGCAATGCCCTCGAGAATGTCGGCTCCGCCAGTCTGACGTTGCCATGGTGTACTTAGAAGATTCCAGGCCTTTTCGTATTCGACGATTGCGCCCCGATAATCGCCCTCGTTGAAACCCAGATAGTCGCCATCGGACAACACGTGACCGATGGCCTCCCAGCGCTCGGCTCCAAGCGCTTTCCGCATTCGAAGGCGGTGTTTCTCCAACCGAGGTTCCATCATGTGACCAGCTTACGGCTGAAATGGGAGGCCCGCCATCCGCTCAATACCGCCGCTGACCATTCGCCATTGCATTAACGCCCGGCTTGCCCTGAATTGCTCGGCTTAGCTCCGGGCAAGCTTGCGCGAGGCGTGCATGGCGACTGCGATTGCCATTCTGGGCGGCGTCGGGCTGTTCCTGCTCGGCATGACCGTCATGACCGACGGGCTCAAGGCGCTCGCCGGTTCCGCACTGCGCACGGTTCTCGCCAAGGCTGCGGCGACCCCGCTCTCGGGCGCGTTCTGGGGCGCGATGGTGACGCTGCTCGTGCAGTCGTCGAGCGCGGTGACGATGACCACGATCGGCCTCGTCAGCGCGGGGCTGCTGACCTTTCCGCAAGGGCTCGGGCTCGTGTTCGGGGCCAACGTCGGGACGACCGGCACCGGCTGGTTCGTGGCGCTGGTCGGCGCGCGTGTCTCGCTGTCGGCTTACGCGTTGCCGATGATCTTCGCCGGCGCGCTGGCCAAGCTGCTCGGCGGCCGGAAGATCGCCGCGTGGGGCGGGGCGATCGCCGGGTTCGCGCTGGTGCTCTACGGCCTGACCACGCTGCAGCAGGGCATGTCGGGTCTGGCCGAAACGCTGCATCCATCCGACCTGCCCGCAGTGCTCGGCGAAACGGGGGTCAGCTGGGGCGCAGGCGCGGTCGGCCTGCTCACGCTGATCGTCGTCGGCCTGGCGATGACCGCGGTCATGCAATCGTCGACCGCGGCGATCGCGGTGACCATCTCCGCCTTCGTCGCGGGCGCGGTTAGCCTCGAGCAGGGCGCCGCGCTGATCATCGGGCAGAACATCGGCACCGCGACGAGCTCGGCGCTCGCGGCGATCGGTGCGAGCACGACCGCCAAGCGCCTCGCGCTCGCCTATGTCCTGTTCAAGGTCATCGCCGCGCTCATCGCCATCGCCGCGTTTCCGCTGACCGCCGCGCTGATGGGCTCGCTGGCCAAGTCCGCCGATGGGGCGACGCTGCTCGCCGCCTATCACACGGCCTACAATGTCGTCGGCGTCGCGGTGCTGCTGCCGGCGACGCAGTGGTTCACGCGGGTGGTCGAGCGGCTGCTGCCGTCGCGGCAGACCGCGCTCGAGCGGGCGCTCGATCCGAGCGCGCTCGCCAGCCCGGTGATCGCGATCGAGACCGCGCGGCGGGTCGTCGCGGACGTGCTCAGCCAATCGACTGCCGCGGTGTCCGCGGCGCTGGCGGGACGGGTCGTACCAGCGGCAAGCACCGCGACAGAGACGCTCGAGCAAGTGCGCGATTTCCTGTCCGAACTGCACGAGCCGCCGGAGTCCGACGCCGAACGCCTGCGCATGACCAGCGTGCTACACGCGCTCGATCACACGTCGAGGCTGGCCGAACTGTTGGCGGACGGCGGACCGCCGGGCACCGGGCCGGACGCGCGCACCGCCGAGCTGTGCGCCCGGGCGATGCGCGCTGCGCAGACGATCGGCGGCTCGATCGTGTCGGAGTGCGCGCTCAGCTCGCAGGCGGCGCCGATCGGATGGGCCGCGTCTCCGGAGACCGCCGAGGCGCTTGCCGAGATGGAGCAGGCTGCGGCCGAGCTCGCCGCGCTCCAGCGCAGCTATCGTGCGGCGACGCTCGCCGCAGTCGCGCCGGGCATGCTGACCGCCGCCGACGCGCTGGCGCGGATCGAAGCCGCGGGACGGCTCGACCGGCTTGCCCACCACGCATGGCGATCGGCGGCGCATCTGCTGGGCCAAGCCGCGCACTGAGCGTTTCGCCAGCCCTTTCAGGGACCTGGGCGGCCTCCCATATTGCGCGCCAAAGGAGATCCCGATGTCCGACAAGCTGATCCTGACCGATGCCGAGTGGCGCGCCAAACTGAGCCCCGAGCAATATGCGGTCCTGCGCCAGGCCGGCACCGAACGTGCGTTCACCGGCAAGTACGAGAAGAACAAGGCCACCGGCGAATACGTCTGCGCCGGGTGCGGCCAGCCGCTGTTCGAGAGCGCGGACAAGTTCGACAGCGGCTCGGGCTGGCCGAGCTTCACCCGGCCGACCGAGACCGGCGTGATCGACGAATTCCGCGACGTCTCGCACGGCATGGTCCGCACCGAAGTGGTCTGCTCGCGCTGCCAGGGCCACCTCGGCCACGTGTTCCCCGACGGGCCGAGCGCCGCGGGCGGGCTGCGCTATTGCATCAACAGCGCCGCGCTCGATTTCAGGCCGGAGGATAACTGACCGGCGCAAGCGCCTCGTGCGTTAACGCTGCGTTCCGATTGCCATATGCACTGCAGCGCGCGAAGGGTGCCGCGGCGCACGCCGCGCTGCAGGATGACGGAAGCCCGATGGCCGTAGAAAAGCGGGGCACGCGAACCCGTAACCGAACCAAGGCCGCGCGTCGGGGAGGCCCGCCGCTCGAGCCGCCGTCGCGCTGGCGCGTCTGGCTCAAGCGACTGTTCGTCTGGGGTGGCGCGTTCGCGGCGCTGCTGCTGCTCGCGCTCGCCACCTCGGTCTATTTCGCCGCGCGCAGCATGCCCGGCTACGCCACGCTGATGAGCAGCCAGGTCGGGCAGACGATCGTCGTGCGCGCGCGCGACGGAACCGAGATCGTCGCGCTCGGGCCGAGCTATGGCGAGTGGCTCCGCTCCGACGAGATCCCGCAAGTGATGAAGGACGCGATGGTCTCGGTCGAAGACCGGCGGTTCCATTCGCACTTCGGGGTCGACGTGCCCGGCATCGCCCGCGCGCTGTTCGTCGCGGTGCGCGACGACGAGCCGGTCCGGGCGACCTCGACGATCACCCAGCAGCTCGCGCGCAACGTGTTCCTCAATTCGAACCGCACGATCGACCGCAAGCTGCGTGAGGCGGTGCTGGCGATGGCGCTCGAGTGGAAGTTCTCGAAGGACCAGATCCTCGAGCTCTACCTCAACAAGGTCTACTTCGGCGGCGGCGCCTACGGCATCGATTCGGCGAGCCGCAAGTTCTTCAGCCACTCGGCGCGTGATCTCTCGACCGCCGAGGCGGCGATCATCGCCGGCATGGTCAAGGCGCCGAGCCGCTACTCGCCGACGGCCGATATCGAGGCCGCGGTCGGCCGCGGCAACGTCGTGCTCGAGCAGATGCGCAAGTACGGCGCGATCAGCGCCGAGGAAGCGGCGGCGGTCGACATCTCGACCGTCAGGCTGCGCCAGGAGGAAGGGCAGAACTCGGCGCGCTACTTCACCGACTACGTGCTGCCGCAGCTCGACCTGCTGCTGCCCAACAGCGACAATCGCGAGCCGATCGAAGTGTGGACGACGCTCGACCTCGGGATGCAGCAGGCGGCGACGCAAGCGGTCAGGGCCAACGCTCCGGGCGGGGCGCAGGGCGCGCTGGTCAGCCTCGACAGCGACGGGGCGATCCTCGCGCTGGTCGGCGGCAAGGACTACGTCAAGTCGAGCTACAACCGCGCGACCGAGGCGGTGCGCCAGCCCGGCTCGGCGTGGAAGCTGTTCGTCTATCTCTCGGCGCTCGAGGCGGGCTACACGCCCGACGATCGCGTGGTCGACGAGCCGGTGACGATCGGCGGCTGGAGCCCGCGCAACTCGAACGGGCGCTTCGCCGGCGAGACCAACGTGCGCACCGCGTTCGCCTACTCGATCAACACCGTCGCCGCGCAACTCGGCAACGAGGTCGGGTTCTCGAGCGTCGCCGGGATGGCGCGGCGGTTCGGCATCACCACCCCGATCAACACCAACCCGTCGATGGTGCTCGGCAGCTCCGAGGTGCGCGTGATCGACATGACCCGCGCGTTCGCCGCGGTCGCCGCCGGCGGGCACTCGATCGAGCCTTACGGAATCACCCGCGTAACCACCTCAGGCGGCGAGGTGCTCTACCGCCATCAGGACGCCCAGCCCTACCAGCTCGTGCCGCCCTACGTTGCCGCCGGGATCACCGACCTGCTGCAGACCGCGGTCAACACTGGCACCGGCCGCGCGGCTCAGATCGGCCGCCCGGTTGCGGGCAAGACCGGGACCACGAGCTCGAACAAGGACGGCTGGTTCGTCGGCTTCTCGAGCGGAGTGACCACCGGCGTGTGGATGGGCCGTGACGATGCCAAGGCGGTACCCGGCTTGCAGGGCGGCACCGCGCCGGCGCGCGCCTTCGCCGACTTCATGCGCTACGCGGTCAAGGGCCGCGCGGTGCAGGAGTTCAATACCGAGGTCCAGCTCCCTGAGTGGCAGGAAGAGCCCGACGAGGAGTGGATGTATGGCGACCCGGGCAACGACTACTATTACGTCGACGAGCAAGGCAACCTGGTCGAGCCCGCGGGTCCCGACGAGCGCCGCGTGACTCTGCCCCCCGACGGCGAGCAGGCACCGCCGCCCGACCCGCGGCGGCCCGATCCGCGCGCGCCGGCCCCGGTCCCCGGACGCCCGGCACCGCCGGCGGCGAGCGACGACTTCCTCGACCGCGCCACCGGGCGCGAAGACAACGGACAGTAGCGGACAAACGAAAGCCCCCTCCTTCGCAGGAGGGGGCTTCGTGGTTTCGGCGGCCTCGCGGCGTTAGCGCAGCCGGATCGGCAGCAGCACCTGCGGGGCGTTGCGCGGGCGCAGGCCGAGCAGGATGGCTTCGCGGCCGGCCGACTTGGCGGCGGCGACGGCGGTCTCGAGATCGCTGGCGCTGGCCACCGGACGCCCGTTGGCGCTGAGGATCATCGTGCCCGGCGTGACGCCCTTGGCAGCGGCATCGGAGTTCGGGTCGACGTTGGTCACCACGAGCGCCTGCGTGCCGGCCTCGACGCCGAGCTGGGCGCTCATCTGCGGGGTCAGCGGCACGACCTGCAGGCCGAGCGACTGCGGCAGCGTGCTCTGGTCGTCCTTGCCCTGCGGCTGCGTCGGGACCCCGCTCTGCGGATCGACGAGCTGCGCGGCGAGCTCTTCCTCGCTCGGCCGGCGGCCGACCGTGACGGGCATCGTGCGACGCTGGCCGTCGCGGATGATGTCGAGGTTGATGCGCTTGCCGGGTTCGATGTTGGCGACGATGAACGACAGCGTCTGGTCGGGCGTGACGTCCTTGCCGTCGACCCGCAGCACCACGTCGCCGGCCTGGAGGCCGGCCTGGTCGGCGGGTTCGCCGGGCTGGACCGACTGGATGAACTCGCCGCGGTTGTTGGCGATGCCGAGCGCCGCCGCAAGGTCGTCGTTCATCGGCTGGATGCGCACGCCGAGGTAGCCGCGCAGGATCTCCTCGCCGGCGATCAGCTTCTGCACGATCGGCGCGGCCGTTTCCGCCGGGATCGCGAAGCCGATGCCGACGCTGCCGCCCGAAGGCGAGAAGATCGCGTTGTTGATGCCGATCACGTTGCCCTGCATGTCGAACAGCGGGCCGCCCGAGTTGCCGCGGTTGATGCTGGCGTCGGTCTGGATGTAGCGGTCGTAGGCGCCGCCGCTCTGCGTCGCGCGGTAGACCGCCGAGACGATGCCCGAGGTCACCGTGCCGCCGAGCCCGAACGGGTTGCCGATGGCGATCACCCAGTCGCCGACGCGCGCATCGCGCGAATCGCCGAAGTGGACATAGGGAAACGGCTCGCTGCGGCTGATCTTGAGCACCGCGAGGTCCGACGCGGCGTCGCTGCCGACGACTTCGGCCGGGAACTCGGTGCCGTCGGGCATGGTCACCGTGACTTCCTCGAGCTCGGCGCGGCCATCGGGCTGGATCACGTGGTTGTTGGTGACGACATAGCCGTCGGGCGAGATCAGGAAGCCCGAACCGAGCGACTGCGCCTCGCGCGTGGTCGGCTGCTGTTGCTGCGGGCCGCCGGGGCCGCCGCGGTTGCCGAACAGGCCTTCGAACGGCGTGCCCGCGAACGGGTTGGTGTTGTCCACCTGGATGCGCTGGCGGGTCGAGATATTGACCACCGCCGGCTGGAGCTGCGCGGTCAGGTCGGCGAAGCTCGCGGGCGCGCCCGCGCGGGGGACCACGTCGCGCATCTCGCGCGCGTCGTTCTGGGCGACCTGGGCGCCCGCAGGGACGCCGGTGATCAGGGAAATGGCGGCCCCGCCTGCGAGCAGGGCCCCGGTGATGCCGTAGGAGTAGCGCACGGGCTTCACGTCCTTCAGTTTCCTTTGTCGAGGCGCCTTCGGGCGCCGTTGTTTCAGTCCCGCGGGCATTCACGCCCGCGGGGCTGAATGCCGATTGAACGCCTCAGCGGCCCCCGCTGCGGAATTGGCGCAGGTAGTCGTTGTCGGGCGAGAGGATGATCGAGCTGTTGGCACCGTCCGGACCTGGCGCGAACGTCGTGTCGTAGCTCTGCATGGCCCGGTAGAAGTCGTAGAACTGCGGGTCCTTGTTGTAAGCTTCGGCGTAGATCCGTGCGGCCTCGGCCTCGGCCTCGGCGCGGATGATCTGCGCATTCTTCTGCCCCTGCGCACGGATCGTCGTCGCTTCCTGGTCACGCGCGGTCTTCATCCGCTCGAACGCGGATTCGAGCGGCGTGCCGTCGGGCAGGTCGGCGCGCATGATGCGCACGTCGATGACTTGCGCGCCGTAGTTGCGCGCCTGCGCGTCGAGCAGCTTGCGGATGTTCTCCATCGTCGAGCCGCGCTCGGCCGTCAGCAGCGAGGCGAAGCTGCGCCGGCCGAGCTCCTGGCGGACGACCGAGCTCAGGATCGCGGATAGCTGGGTGTCGACGGTCTCGAGGTTGCCGGCGGTGCGCACCATCCGCACCGGATCGATGATCCGGTAACGGGCATAGGCATCGACGTTGAGCCGCAGCTGGTCGGTCGAGAGCACCTGCTGCTGCTCCATGTCGATGTTGAGCACGCGCTTGTCGACACGCTCGACCCGGTCGAAGAACGGGATGCGCCACCAGACCCCGGCGCCGGTCTGGCCGAACGCCTGGTTGGGCTCGAACCGGTTGACCACCGCGACCGGCTGGCCGGTGCGGATGATTACCGCCTGCTGGGTTTCGGGCACGACGATGATGGTCGACAGCGCGGCCACGATCAGCACCACGACGGCGATGATCGAGGCCTTGTGATTGGCCCACACGGTTTCCATCAGGGCGCTCCCGTCTCACCGGGGGCCGGCTGGCGGCGCGGGCCGTTCAGCGGCAGGTAGGGCAGCACGCCGGGCGCTTCGACCACGGTCTTGTCGGTCTGGCGCAACACACGCTCCATGGTTTCGTAATACATGCGGCGACGGGTCACCTCGGGGGCGAGCTTGTACTGCTCGTAGACCTTGTCGAACGCGGCGGCGTCACCCTGCGCGCGGGCGAGCACCTGCTGGGCGATCGCTTCGGACTGGTTGATCGCGCTCTGCGCCTGCTGCTGCGCTGCGGAGACGCCCTTGAACGCCTCCTCGACTTCGGTCGGCGGATCGGTCTTGCGGATCTGCACGCCCTGCACCTGGATGCCCGAGCGATAGGCGTCGAGCAGCGCCTGCATGCGCTGGGTGACGCGCTGCTCGATGTCGGCACGGCCGGCGCCCGAGAACACGCTGTTCAGGTCGCGCTCGGCAACCGAGGCGCGCATCGCGTATTCGGCGACCTCGCGCACGGTGTCTTCCGGCGACGAGAGCTGGAAGCGGAATTGCTTCAGGTCCTTGATGTTCCAGCGGACCTGGTAGCTGAGGTTGACCAGGTTCTGGTCCCCGGTGAGCATGAGCTTCTGCGCGTCGCCGGCGGGAATGCTCTCGACGCGGAACTCGGACACGCCCTCGCCGTCGACATTCTGGAACGGCCACGGAAGGGTCAGGTTGAGACCCGGCTGAAGCGTGCGGCTGTATTGCCCGAAGGTGGTGACGATCGCCTGTTCCTTGGGGCCGATCTGGTGGACCGAGGTCAGCACCAGCCAGGCGACGACCACCAGGAACCCGGCAACCGGCAGCCAGCTGCCGCCGCCAGGGCGCTGCGGTAGGCGGAAGTTGGGTCCGCCGGGGCCGCCGCCGCGCGTGCGGCGCGGGCCTTCGGGGCCGCGGTGCTTGAACAGGTCCTCGATATTGGCCGAACGCCGCGGGCGCTCCTCGTTGCCGCCGCCGGGCAGCCACGGATTGCGCGGGCCGCGCGGCGCGTCCTCGCCGGTCGGCGGAGTCTCCGCGTCGTTGTCGTCCGGACCCTCGCCGTGGCCCTCGTTGTCGCCGGTCGGCTTGCCCCACGGGCTACGTTTGCCGGCCATCGTCAGTGCGATCCTTTCGATCCACCCGCCCATTCGTTCCATAGGCACGTTTATAGGGGCCGCCGCCGCAAAAAACAGGGGCGGTTACATTTTCGCTGCACCTTGCGGACAGAAGCGCTAGCAGGCCCTCGATGACTGCCCCCGCCGAGATCGAGCAACAGCTACCCCCGCATATCGCCCCGCGCATCCGCTCGGTCCGCCTGACCGATGGGGTGGCGACTCTCGTCGCCGACGCCAGCGGGCTGAGCCGGGGCGAGTCAGCCGCGCTCCAGAACGAGATCGAGCAGGTCGTCGGTGCCATCGCCGGCATCGCCGAAGTGCGCGTCGCGCTGATGGCCGACAAGGTCCGCCGGCAGATCGTCGTGGTCGGCTCGGGCAAGGGCGGGGTCGGCAAGTCGACGCTGACCGCCAACCTCGCGGTCGCGCTCGCGCGCGCCGGGCGCAAGGTCGGAGTGGTCGACGCCGATATCTACGGGCCGTCGCAGCCGATGCTGCTCGATGCCTTGAACGAGCGCCCGACCGCCGAGGGCCAGCAGCTGATCCCGGTCGAAAGCCCGCACGGCGTACGGCTGCTGTCGATGGGCCAGCTGATCCCGCCGGGCAAGGCGATCGCCTGGCGCGGGCCGATGACGGGTAGTGCGCTCGGCCAGCTAATGGACGCCGCCTGGGGCGATGCCGAAGTGCTGCTGGTCGATCTGCCGCCGGGCACCGGCGACGTCCAGTTGACCATGTTGCAGAAGTTCAAGCCGGCCGGGGCGATCGTCGTCTCGACGCCGCAGGACCTGGCGCTGATCGACGCCACCCGCGCGCTCGACTTGTTCCGCCAGGCGGACATCCCGATCGTCGGCATCGTCGAGAACATGGCCGGCTATCTCTGTCCGCATTGCGGCGAGCCGAGCGATCCGTTCGGCGCCGGCGGCGCGGAAGCCGCCGCGCGCGCGCTCGGCGAGACCTTCCTAGGGCGGATCCCGCTCGCGATGGCGATCCGCATCGCCAGCGACGCCGGCCAGCCGCCGGCCGCCGGCGACTTCGCCGAAGGCGAGCCGTTTGCCGCGATCGCCGCGCGGCTCGGCGACTGGCTCGACCGCCAGTGAGGCGCCGCTGACCGGGCTGCGCGTCTCGCGGCGGGGTCTGCTCGCGGCCGGGGCTGCCGGCGGCGGGCTGCTCGTTGCGTGGGCGTTGCTGCCGCGCACGTTCGACGTCCCGCTCGCGCCAGGCCGCGACGAGGTGGCGTTCAACGCGTGGCTCAAGATCGCCCGCGACGGCGTGGTCACGGTCGCGGTGCCTCAGCTCGAGATGGGGCAGGGGGTGACCACGCTGCTGCCGCAAGTCGTCGCGATGGAGCTCGGTGCCGACTGGCGCCAGGTCGCGGTCGAACCGGCCCCGGTGAGCGGGGCTTATGTCAACTTGCCGCTCGCGGCGCGCTGGGCGCCGCTGTGGCGCCCGACGGTCGCCGCGCTGGCTGACGAGCCCGACGATTACCTGCTGCGCCGCTGGGCCGAGGACGAGCGCTTCAGCGCCACCGCCGAAGGGACCGCGCTGGCGGCGTTCGAGTTGCCCTGCCGCGAGGCCGGCGCTGCGGCGCGGGCGATGCTGGCGATGGCCGCGGCGGACCGCTGGGGCGTCGGCTGGGAAGAATGCGAGGCGCAGGCCGGATTCATCGTCCGCGGCCAGCAGCGGCTGAGCTTCGCCGAGCTCGCCGAGGACGCTGCCGGCTACGATCCGCCCGATCCGCCGCCGCTGCGCTCCGAGCCGCCGGCCGACAAGCTGCCGCCCTTCGCCGACCCCGACAAGCTCTATGTGGCCTATCCGCGGCTCGACCTGCCGTCGAAAGTCGACGGCAGCCACTTGTTCGCCGGCGACGTCCGGCTGCCGGACATGGTCCACGCGGGGATCCGCCACGGTCCGGTCGACCATGCCGAGCTGTCGAGTTTCGAGAAGGACGCCGTCGCCGGGCGGCGCGGGCTGGTCGGGGTGGTCGAAGGCAACCGCTGGCTCGCGGCTGTGGCGACCGACTGGTGGACCGCCGAGCAGGCGCTCGACGCGATGGCACCGCGCTTCACCGTGCCAGGCCCGGTCACCAGCGAGCGGATCGACGAGCTGCTCGACCACGGCGTCCGGCGCGTCCCGCCGCAGCGCATCGCGGTGCGCGGCAAAGGCGACGAGACGATGTACAAGCCGAGCCTGGCGCTGCGCTACGACGTGATGCCCGCGGCGCACGGCACGATCGAGACCGCGAGCTGCACCGCGCGGCTCGCCGACGGCCGGCTCGAGCTGTGGCTGGCGAGCCAGGCACCCGAGCGCGCCCGCGCGGCCGCGGCGAAAGCGCTCGGCATGGATCTGGCGGACGTGGTGCTTTACCCGGTCTCGGCCGGCGGCAGCTTCGACCGGCGGCTCGAGCACGACCACGCGATCGAGGCCGCGCTGATCGCGCGCGAAGTCGGCCGACCGGTGCAGCTGACCTGGTCGCGCTGGCAGGAACAGATCGCGCTGCGCCCGCGCCCGCCGGTCGCCGCCGTGCTCAGCGCGCGGCTCGGTGCCGAAGGCTATATCGACACGTTCCGCGCGCGCCTGGCGATGCCGCCTTCGGCGCTCGAGTTCGGCCGGCGGCTGTTCGACAACAACACCTCGTGGGCCGCGATCGACGCGGTCGAGGGCGAAGCCGACCCGATGGCCTGCGAAGGGCTGATGCCGGCTTACTCGATCCCCAATGTCGCGATCGATCACGTGCCGGTGCGCATCGGCCTGCCGACAGGCCGCCTGCGCGGGAACGCGCACGGCTATACCTGCTTCATGGTCGAGAGCTTCATCGACGAGGTCGCCTTGCGCAACGGGCAGGAACCGCTCGGCTTCCGCATCTCGATGCTCGGCGACGACCTCAAGCTCGCGCAATGCCTGCAGCACGCCGCGCGGCTCGGCGAATGGGGCGGCGGCGCGCCGGGCAGCGGACAAGGACTTGCCTGCCACAGGATGGGCGATGCCGCGACGGGGGGGCGGATCGCGCTCGTCGCCACCGCCGTCGCGGGCACGGGCGGCGTGCGTGTCGAGAAGCTCTCCGCCGCGGTCGACATCGGCCGCGTGGTCAACCGCGACATCGCCCTGCAGCAGATCGAGGGCGGCCTGCTTTACGGCGTCGGCCTCGCGCTCGGCTCGGGGATCGAATACCAGCGCGGGCTCCCCGTCGAGAGCCGCCTCGCCGCGCTCGACCTGCCGACGCTGGCCGATAGTCCCGAGATCCGCATCGACCTGATCGAAAGCGAGGCCGAACCATTCGATCCCGGGGAGCTGGCCGTCGCTCCGGTCGCGCCGGCGATCGCCAATGCGCTGTTCTCGGCGACCGGCCTGCGATTGCGCCGGCTTCCTTTGCTCTCGGGTGCGCTATGACCGTCGGTGTTCTCCTCATCAACCTCGGCACGCCCGACGCGCCGACTCCGGAAGCGGTGCGACGCTACCTCGCCGAGTTCCTGTCCGATCCGCGCGTGGTCGAAATTCCGGCGCTGATCTGGCAGCCGATCCTGCGCGGCGCTGTGCTGACCACGCGGCCGAAGAAATCGGCGCATGCCTATGCGCAAGTCTGGACCGAGCGCGGGTCGCCGCTCGCGGTGATCACCGCCGACCAGGCTTCCGCGCTGCAGGCGCGGCTGGGCGATGCCGCGAAGGTCGCGCATGCCATGCGCTACGGTCGCCCCGCGATCGCCGACGAGCTCGAGGCGCTCAGGGATGCGGGTTGCGAGCGCATCCTGCTCGTCCCGCTCTATCCGCAGTATTCGGCCGCCACCAATGCGACCGTGTTCGACAAGGCGGCCGAGGCGATGCGGGCGATGCGCTGGCAGCCGACGCTACGCGTGCTGCCGCCGTACTATTCCGACTCCGCCTACATCGATGCGCTGGCCGCGGACCTGGGTGCGCAGATGGATTCGCTTGGCTTCGAGCCCGAGGTCCTGCTGCTCAGCTTCCACGGCTTGCCCGAGCGCGCGGTGCGGCTCGGCGATCCCTATTATCGCCACTGCCTCGAAACCGCGCGCCTGCTCGAGGCGGCGATGGGCCGGCCGGGCCTGCGCTTCGCGACCACCTTCCAGTCGCGCTTCGGCCGCGCGAAATGGCTCGAGCCGGCGACCGACGTCGTGCTCGCCGAGGAAGGTCGGCGCGGAACCCGGCGGATGGCGGTCGCCGCGCCGGGATTTGCCGCCGATTGCCTCGAGACGCTCGAGGAGCTTGCCATCCGCGGCCGCGAGCAATTCGTCGCCGCGGGCGGTGAGGAGTTTGCCGCACTGGCCTGCCTCAACGCCGGCGAGCCCGGCATGACCATGCTCGAGGCGCTTGTCCGCCGCGAACTCGCCGGGTGGGTCTGAGCGCTACTTGCGCGAAACCTGGACCACGTAGGCGGCCAGCGTGGCAATCTCGTCGGCGGTCATCTGGTCGCGGAACGCCGGCATCGCCCCGCGCCCTTCGCTGATGGCCCCGCTCACATAATCGTGGGTGAGCCGCGGATTGTTGTCGAGCGACGGACCGATGCCGCCCGAGCCGTTGCCGTCAGCCAAAGCGTGGCACCCGCCGCAACCGAATTGTGAGAACAGCGCGCGGCCTTTGGCCAGATCGACGCCGGCCGCCGGCGCGGAGGCAGCGGCCTCGGCGCGGGCCGGGGCAGGGGCGGATGGGGGAGCGGCCGGCGCGGGACGCGCAGCCGGTTGGCGGTTGGCAACCGCGGCAGGAGGCGGTGCCGGCGGATCCGCCGGCGGCAGCGGGGTCGAGATCTCGTAGGCCGGCGGCGGCGCCGCGGGAACCCACGCGCTGGCACCGGCAGCGGGCACGGCGCCCGGGCGCGGGCCGATATACTGGTCGCTCATCGAGGCGATCGAGGCGCCGGTCGGGCGCGGCGCGCCGGCCGGGAGTGGGGCGCCGGCGGGATGGGCGGCGTGGCTCTCTGGCGGGTTTGTGCTGGCAACCTGCTGCTGCGGCGCGCAGGCCGCGATCGCCAGCGCCGCGCCGCCTGCCAGGCCCGTCATCGCCATCGTCCATCCGCGCATCGCCATCTCCTTGATATCGCAACGGGCTGCGGGCCCGGCGGTTTCGGGGCGCGCTGTGCAATGTCGCGGAGGCGGGCGCAAGCCGTGCCGGTCAGCCGTGGAGCTCGGACGCTTCCTGGGTGCGTTTGACCAGCTGGCCGTTGAGCGCGGGCGCGGCGGCCCGGCGCGAGGGCGTCACCGCGGCGCGCCGCGGCGGGTGGATTCCGGCCTCTTGCGCAGTGCGATAGGCGCTTTCCCACGCGCCCTCGGGGAGGACGAAGCCGAGATGCTCCATCGCGGCCGGATGGAGCGGGACGCGGAAGCGCACACCGGCATGCCCGCGATGCTGCCAGATCACTTCGGCGTCGATCGCGGCAAGGCCCTTGATGCGCAGCCGCAACGGGGCATCGTCGAACGGCTCGTTCTCGGGAAGTGTTATCATGCAGCCGCTGGTCGAGATGTTGCGCAGCCGCGAGGCCCACGAGCGTTCGAGAGTCTTGCAGTTCGCCTCGAGATCGGTCGGAAACCTCAAAGCCGCGCGCTTTTCCACCAATGCTACCCCGATTGCCCTGTTCTCAGGAATCGGACGATACGGGGCTTTCCTCAAACGGTAGTTAACCCGCGGCTGGCGGAATATTAACCATGACCGCTAAGCTTCGGCTGTCAGAAATCGACCGCAATCCCCTTGCGGACCCAGTCGCCGTAGCGGGTCGGCCCGAGTTCCTCAGGGTCCCCGGTCGGCGGGCCGGGTGGCGGAGGCGGCGCGTCGCTCCAGTGCGCGGGCTTGCGAAATCGTTCGGGCCGGACGGTGGCGCGCTTGCTCATCCCCAGGAGATGGGCCGGGTGGCGGCGCGGTGCAACACCTTCTAGGGCGAGGCGATGACTCGACAAGCGCAGGAAATCCAGGGCCTCGCCGCGCGCCGCGCTGCCTTGAAGCTGCTCGACGCGGTGCTGCGCCGCGGCGAGACGCTCGACCAGGCGGCGGGCGCGGCGACCGCCGGGCTACTGACCAGCTCCGACGCCGCGCTCGCCCGCGCGATCGCCAGCGAGGCGCTGCGCTGGCTCGCCGACCTCGACGCGCTGATCGATTCGGCCACCCGCCAGCGGCTCGCTGACGACGCCAAGGCGCGCACGGTGCTGCGGATCATGCTTGCGCAATGGCTGCGGCTCGACACGCCACCACACGCGGTGGTCGCGACCGCGCTGCCGCTGCTCGCGGGTGGGCCGCGGCGGCTGGCGCACGGGGTGTT
>CBHWED010000043.1:0-18059 GCA_966112795.1 uncultured bacterium | reverse complement strand
TTCGCGGTGCTGCTGCCGGTCAAGACCGTCGGCGTGATGGGCGACTACCGCACCTACGACAGCGTCTGCGCACTGCGCGCGGTGACGAGCACCGACGGCATGACCGCCGACATCTACCCCTACGACGCCGGCTTCCTGAGCCGCGTGGCGACGCGCATCGTCAACGAGGTCAAGGGGATCAACCGGGTGGTCTACGACTACACGTCGAAGCCGCCGGGTACGATCGAGTGGGAGTGAGGGCCCCGGGCCCTAGTTCTCCCAAACCGTAACGTCGGATGTGCCCGTGCTGCCGAACCCCTCGGTGGCGAGCACCTGGTAGTCCATCGTGCCGAGTTCGAGCCCGTGCGAGCGCCACGCCTCGACGTGGTTGGCGAAAGTGATCGTATTGTCGGCGCCCTGGCCGCGCTTCGCGCTGCGCACGCTCCAGTACTGGTAGAACGTCCGGGTGCCGCGGATCGACGGCTTCTCGACGCGCTGGGTGCGGTAGATACGGTAGGTGCCGCCGTCGCTGTCGACCGTGCCGAGCACCGCGGCGCCCTCGCCGGGCGGGGTGAACTCGCTGCCCCAGTCGTCGACCACGTAGTATTCGACCAGCGGACCGGTGGTCCAGCCGTAGAGCGTCAGGTAGCCGTTGGTGCCGGGCTCGAAGGCGGCGGCGCGGTACATGACCTTGCGGTCGGCCGCGCCGGTCCTCCAGCCCTTGCCGACAACCATGTTGCCGCGGCCTCCGAGGTTCCAGGCGACCGTGTAACGGCCTGCCTCGCCGAGCGTCATGCAGACCTCGCCCGAATCGCGCCACGAGGTGTAGTAATACCCGTCGTGCGTGCCGGTCCCGCGCACGCAGTTCGGCTCTGCCTCGAGCGAGGCGCCTGCCGTGATCGTCGCGAGCAGCACCGCGGCCGACAGCCCGAAGGCACGCCCGCGTCGCGCAGAAACGGTTTTCCTACACGGGAACGTTCTGCCATTGTTCTGCGATTCGCAGCCGAATCGAGGGGGACGTACCGTGCGCTTCATGACCTTCCGGCGTCCTCGTTCCGCTTCCGGTGTTCGCCGAGTATGCCCCCGCACGATTGCCGAGGCGATGGCTTTGCTGCCGGCATCCCTATGGTGAGTGCGACCATTCGGACCATTCGCTCGTTTCTTGCGTCGCCGGGCTGGCATGCGCTGCCGCCGCGCCGGCGCAGACCGCAGGGACACGGGGGCTCGACTTCGGGACCGAGGGGCTGTGGGACGCGGCGTCTGAGGCGCCGACCGGGGTCGGGCAGTCAGCCGTCGGGCGGGCGGTCGTGGAAGTCGACCTGCATTTGCATCGGACCCTGCGGAGTCACGAAATGCGGCTGCTCGGGCAGGACCAGGCCGGGATTGCCGGGCTTGAGCAGGACCGAGGATTCGTCGGGCTCGAGATAAGTGAGCAGGAGCTCGCCCTCGAGCACCCGGATCACTCCCCATACGCCCGCCTTGGTCGAATGGCGGGCGCGCAGCGCGGCGGGCAGGGTGTCCTGGTCGAACACCGGGGTCGAGCGATAGGGCGCTGCCGTCATGTCACGCCGCCGGCCGCCGCTCGTCGCGGCGGGTCGTCGAGGCGAAAGAACAGGGCGAGCTGGAGGCTCTCGGCGATGCGCGCGGCCTTGAATTCGAGCGCGGCCGCCGCCTCGGGGGTCATCAGCTCGCGCGCGGTCTTGCCCCACAGGGCGAGCCAGCGCTCGAACAGCTCCGGGGTGATGCGGCCGCCGTGCTTCTGGTGCGCCGGGACCGGCTGGCCCTTGTAGCGCCCGCTGGTCAGCATGACCGACGACCAGAACGCGTGGAGCTTGGCGAGGTGCTCGGGCCAGTCGGCGATCGCGTCGTTGAAGATTGGCCCGAGTTCGGCGTCTTCGCGGACCCGGGCGTAGAACCTGTGCACGAGCCGCTCGAGCCCAGCTTCGTCGATGTCAGAGATCCCGTCCACGACTCGCTCCAAATCATGTATCGCTGATGCATCTATACAGGCCGTGGAAAACATGCAACACGAATGCATGATTTCCCGCCGGTCCCCGCGATGAAGCTCACGCTGTTCACCGACTACGCGGTGCGCGTGCTGCTCTACCTCGGCGCGCGGCCCGAGCGGCTGTGCTCGATCGCCGAAGTCGCGCAGGCCTATCGGGTGTCCCAGAACCACCTGATGAAGGTCGTCAACAAGCTTGCCCGCGGGGGATACGTGGAGAGCGTGCGCGGGCGCGGGGGCGGAATCCGGCTCGGCCGGCCGGCCGAGGCGATCAACCTCGGCGCGCTGGTGCGGGCGACCGAGGACGACTTCCAGCTCGTCGACTGCGGCCGCTGCGTGGTCGCGCCGGCCTGCGGGATCACCGGCGTGCTCGGCGAGGCGCTCGCGGCGTTCCTCGCCGTGCTCGACCGCTACACGCTCGCCGACATGCTGACCTCGCGCCTCAAGCTGGCCGAGCTGCTGCTGGCGGAGCCGGCGGCGAGCTGAGCCCTTGCCAGCCGCCACACCAGTGGCCAAATCGCGACGATGCAGATCAGAGCGATAGCGCTGGCCCTGGGGCTGGCAGTGATGGCGGCGGGTTGCAGCCAGACCGAGACCACCACCGCAGTCGCCCACGCGGGCGCGATCGCCTGGCGCGAAGGCGACGTCGACGACGCGCTCGCCGAAGCACGGGAGCTCGGCAAGCCGGTCATCCTCTACTGGGGCGCGGTGTGGTGCCCGCCGTGCAACCAGATGAAGGCGACGCTGTTCAAGGATGCCGCCTTCATCGCCGAAACCGAGAATTTCGTTCCGGTCTACCTCGACGGCGACACCGAAGGCGCGCAGCGCTGGGGCGAGCGGTTCGGCATCAGCGGCTATCCGACGGTGATCGTGCTGCAGCCCGACGGAACCGAGATCACCCGCATCTCGAGCGCGACGATGGCTGCCGAACTGCCCGACCTGCTGCGCGTCGCCGCCGCGCGCACGACCTCGATCGAGGCGCTGCTCGCCAAGGCGGCCGACGATACCGGCGCGCTGACCGCCGACGACTGGACCATCCTCGCCGGCTTCGACTGGCGCAACGATCCCAAGCACTTCCAGGACCTCGCCAAGGCCGGGACGCTGCTCGCGCAGCTCGCCGAGGCCGCGCCCGAGCAGGCGCTGCAGCGGCGCTTCGGACTGCTGGCGCTCGTCGTCGCCGCCGAGGAGGATGACGAGGGCAAGGTTACGTTGACCGCCGCGCAGCAGGCCGAGCTCGGCAAGATCCTCCCGCCGATGCTCGCCAGCAAGGGCGAGGTGACCGCCAACCGCCAGGAGCTGATCAACGACGCGCCGGGCCTCGTCGCGGCGCTGCCCCCGGGCGGGCCGCGCACCGCGCTGAGCCGCTCGCTGATCGCCGCCGCGGATTCGATCTACGCCGATGCGAGCCTGTCGATGACCGACCGGATCGAGGCGTCCAACGTCGACATCGCGCTCGCCAAGGCCGAAGGCGCGGTGCCGCCGGCGGTGCTCGCCAAAGTGCGCGAGCGCGCCGCCTGGGCCGATGCCAATGCCAAGGACAAGGTGACCCGCCAGTCGGTGATCGACGATGCCGCCTACACGCTGTTCGACGCGGGCGACCGCGCCGGGGCAAAGAAGCTGCTCACCGCCGAGCTCGAGCGCTCCGACCAGCCCTATTACTACATGAGCAGCCTGTCGGACTTCGCCGAGCAGGAGGGCGACAAGGCCGCCGCGGTCGAGTGGGCCCGCAAGGCCTACGAGGCCGCGCAAGGCCCGGCGACGCGCGTGCAGTGGGCGATCCTGTGGTCGAACGCCGTGCTGCGCCTGACCCCGGCGGACGAGGCCGCGGTGACCCGGTCGGCGGACGCGGTGATTGCCGAGCTCGGCAAGAGTCCCGACAGCTACTACCAGCGGACCCGCGTCAAGGTCGCCGCCTGGGGCGACAAGCTGCGCGAATGGAGCGAGGCCCATGGCGGCAGCGCGGTGCTCGAGCGCCTGCGCACCCAGATGGCCGGCGTTTGCGACAAGCAGGGCACGCAGGCCGAGGCGTGCCGGGAGTGGTCCCGCGCCTGACCCCGCGATCCGCACGGCCCGCGCCGAGGACGCCGCCGCGCTCGCCGCGCTGATCGGCCAGCTCGGCTACGACGCCCGCGCGAGCGAGGTCGCAGAGCGGCTCGCGGCGATGGACGCCGAGGGCCGCGTGGTGCTCGTCGCCGAGCTCGACGGCGCGGTGGTCGGCTGCCTGACCACTTCGGTCATGCGCGTGCTGCACCGGCCGGCACCGGTCGGGCGGATCTCGATGATGGTCGTCGACGAGGGGCTGCGCAGCCGCGGGATCGGCGCCGAGCTCGTGCGCGCGGCCGAGGCCGCGCTCGCGGCGCAAGGCTGCTACATGGTCGAGGTGACCAGCCACGTGCGGCGCACCGAGGCGCACCGGTTCTACGAGCGGCTCGGCTACGCGAAGACCAGCGTGAGGCTGGCGAAGGAGCTCTAGGCGCTCTTGCGGGTCACGGCGCGGATCCAGCCGGCGGCGAGGATCAGCGTCGGGATCGCCAGCGTGACCACGCCGGTCATGCCGTTCAGGCCCGGGACCACGAACCAGTAGAACGCGAGCGCGGAGGCCAGCACCAGCGCGCCGCCGACATAGGCCGCCGGCGGCGCGTTGCCGAACGGGCGGACGTAGAGGCTCTCGTAGTTGTCGCCGTCCTCGGGCCCCTCGCCGTCGGCGAGCTGGCCGGGCTCGAGCACGCCGCGATACCATGGCAGGTAGGCGAGCATCAGCAGCGCGTTGAGCGCGACCGTAAGCACCGCGAGCACGGCGACGAGCGGCGCTCCCTCGATGAACAGCGCAATGAACAGGCCGCAAAGATTGACCGGCATCAGCGCGGTCAGCGCGAACGGCACCGCGCGGTTGGTCAGCAGCAGCATGCCCGCGACGAGGTGGATGAACCGCGCAACCGCGCCGAGGCCGCTCTTGTCGAACGCGGTCATCAGCCGGACGGCCATCGGGTCGTGCCATTCGGCCATTGGCACGAACGGCAGCAGCGGCGGCAGGAAGTAGCGCAGCGCGGTGACCACCAGGACCAGCCCGAGCAGCACCCGCAGGCCGTGGAGCGTGCGGCTCATGGCTGCACCTCGATCTCGCGCGCAACCGGTGCCGCGCGGCTCGGCAACGCCAGGTGCGGCACCGCGTCGCTGGCGAACATCGGGCGGTAGCTCTCCCGGTAGGCGAGGCACAGCAGCAGGTTGCAGCTCAGCACCGCCCAGCCGTAGACCGCCGAGCCGGTCCACCAGCCCTGCAGCTCGGTGTCCCAGTACCACACGGTGAACGACACCGGCAGGACCGCGAGCAGCAGCAGCGGCAGGCGGAAGCCGAACAGCACGGCGAGCCCGGCGACGAGCTCGGTCGCCTTGACCAGGGTGAACAGCCCGCTGTCGAGCAGCGCGGTGAACACCTCGGTGCTGAGCGGCTGGTTGCCGGTCGGCTGCGGATAGAGGCGGATGAAGTGATTGAGACCCGCCGGAATCATCCAGGCGGCATAGACCAGGCGCACGAACCACACGGCGTACTTCATGGAGCTCTCCCTCTCCACGAGGCCGGCCGCTGCGTGGCGGACGGCTGTTGTGGCGGCAGACTAAGTTAAGCTTCTCGGAAGTAAAGTCGCTTGAGCGCCCGCCTAGTAATGGGGCAAGTCTTTGAAAAGAAAGATATGGTAGCGCTACCGATTGACCCTGCCGGATCTGCGGGGCAGTGTGGTGCGCAAGAATATGCCGGCGGCGATTCAGCCGAACGGTTTTGTGGAGAGCCTATCCTGTGAAATACCGCCCTGCCCGACTTGCCGCGCCCGTCATCCTGGCGCTGACGACGCTGACCGCCTGGGCCACGCCGGCAGGCGCGCAGGATCCCGCCTCGCCGCCCGCGAGCGCAGCTTCGCAAACCCCGGCCTGGCGCGACACCTCGCTCGATTTCGAATCGCGGGCCAAGGCGCTCGTCGCGGCGATGACGCTCGAGGAAAAGGCCTGGCAGGCCGGTCACACGGCGCCGGCGATCCCGCGGCTCGGCGTGCCGGCTTACAACTGGTGGAACGAAGGCCTGCACGGCGTCGCCCGCGCGGGCATCGCCACGGTGTTCCCGCAAGCGATCGGCATGGCCGCGACCTGGGACACCGACCGGATGCACGAGACCGCGACGGTCATTTCCGACGAGTTCCGCGCCAAGTACCTCGATACGCTCCAGCCCGACGGCTCGAGCGGGTTCTACCAGGGGCTGACCGTGTGGTCGCCCAACATCAACATCTTCCGCGACCCGCGCTGGGGCCGCGGGCAGGAAACCTACGGCGAGGATCCGGTCCTGACCGGCGCGATCGGCACGGCGTTCATCACCGGGCTGCAGGGCGACGATCCGAAGTTCTACAAGACGATCGCCACCTCGAAGCACTACGCGGTCCACTCGGGCCCCGAATGGGGGCGCCACGAGCAGGACTTCCACCCGACCCCGAAGGACCTCGAGGAGACCTACCTCCCCGCCTTCCGCCAGACGGTGACCGAGGCCAAGGTCGGCTCGATCATGTGCGCCTACAATGCGCTCAACGGCGTGCCGGCCTGCGCCAGCCCGTTCCTGATGGAGGAGCGGCTGCGCCACGACTGGGGTTTCCAGGGCTACGTGGTGACCGATTGCGGCGGCGCGGCGAATATCTACCGCGAGGACGCGCTCGCCTACGAAACCGACCGTGTGAAGGGTGTCGCGCTCGGCTTCAAGGCCGGCATGGACGTGATCTGCGGCGACTACCGCAACAACCTCGACACCGAGCCCGCGCAGATCGTCGAGGGCGTCAAGACCGGCGCATTGCCCGTCGAGGTGCTCGACCGTGCGCTCGTGCGCCTGTTCACCGCGCGCATGCGGCTCGGCATGTTCGATCCCGCCGCGACGCTGCCGTGGGCCGGCATCACCAGGGAGGACTTCGACACCCCCGAGCATCGCGCCAAGTCGCTCGAGATGGCCAAGGCCTCGATGGTCCTGCTCAGGAACGAGGGTAACCTGCTGCCGCTCAAGGCCCCGCCGCGGCGGATCGCCGTGGTCGGCCCCAATGCCGACAGCTTCGACACGCTGGTCGGCAATTATTACGGCACGCCGTCGAACCCGGTCACCGTGCTCGACGGCCTCAGGGCGCGATTCCCGCAGAGCCAGATCGACTACGTCCAGGGCACCGGCCTGATCGGCGCGCCCGAAGCGGCGGTCGAGAACGATGTGCTCTGCGTCGATGCTGCCTGCGCCCAGAAAGGCCTCACGGCCGAGCATTTCGCCAACCGCGAGCTGACCGGCGCGGCCACCGAGACCACGGTCGAGGACAAGCCCTACGTCCAGTGGCGCAGCGCGGGGCGCGAAAGCTCGATCCGCTGGACCGGCTTCATCAAGGCCCCCGAGAGCGGCAGCTACACCTTCCGCTTCGCCAGCGAGAACGGCTACCGCGTCTACATCGACGGCAAGCCGGTGGTCGAGGAGTGGGGCGTGGGCGACGCGCCCTCGATCCTTTCGGGCTCGACCACGCTCGAAGCCGGCAAGACCTACCCGATCCGCATCGAGGCGTGGCAGCGCGGCCAGCGCGGCGAGCAGTGGCTCGTCTGGAGCCGGCCGAGCGACACCGGCGCCAAGGCGGTCGAGGCGGCGAAGAACGCCGACCTGGTGATTTTCGTCGGCGGCCTCTCGGCGCGGATCGAAGGCGAGGAAATGCGCGTCGAGGCCGAAGGCTTCGCCGGCGGCGACCGTACCTCGATCGCGCTGCCCAAGCCGCAGCAGGACCTGCTCGAGCAGGTCTCGGCCACCGGCAAGCCGGTCGTGCTGGTGCTGATGAACGGCAGCGCGCTGGCGGTGAACTGGGCCGACCAGAACGTGCCGGCGATCGTCGAGGCCTGGTATCCGGGCGGCGAGGGCGGCCATGCGGTCGCGCAGCTGCTCGCGGGCGACTATAGCCCCGCCGGACGCCTGCCGGTGACCTTCTACCGCTCGCTCGACGACCTGCCGGCGTTCACCGACTATTCGATGCGCAACCGCACCTACCGCTACCACACCGGCGAGGTGCTCTATCCGTTCGGCTACGGCCTCAGCTACACCAGCTTCGGCTATTCGAACCCCCGTGCCACGGCGAATGCTGACGGCACCGTCGCGGTTTCGGTCGACGTCGCCAACACCGGCGCGATGGACGGCGACGAGGTGGTGCAGCTCTACCTGTCGCGACCCGACCTGCCGGGCCAGCCGATCCGCTCGCTGGCGAGGTTCGACCGCGTCCACCTGGCCAAGGGCGAGACGCGCACGGTCAGCTTCACGCTCGACGATCGCGCGCTGAGCACGGTCGACGAGCAGGGCACGCGCGCCGTGCGCCCGGGCAAGCTCGAGATGTGGGTCGGCGGCGGCCAGCCGGTGTCGCGCCCGGGTCTTGCCGGGGCGCAGGGCGTTTCGACGAGCGTCACGCTTTCGGGTCCGCTGCGGGCGCTGCCGAAGTAGCGCCCGCTACCAGCTGAAACCCTGCGCCACCGCGCGCAGCTCGGCTGCGGTGCTGGTTCGCCCGAGCACCGCGTTGCGGTGCGGGAAGCGGCCGAAGCGCGCGACCATGCGGTAATGAGCCCGCGCAAACGGGCCGCCGTAGCGCGGGCCGAGCCGGGCGTAGTAGGCGAGGGCGAGTCGCTGGTCGGCGATCGCCTCGCTGTGCATCAGCGGCATCGCGAGGAACTGGCGCTGCTGTGGCGTCAGGTGGCGGTCCCATTGCCGCGCGAGCGCGCCGTGGGTGATCGCGCGGGCGAGGCGGTCGGTGGCAAAGGCCCGCGGCGTCCCGCGATGGAGATTGCGCGGCATCTGGTCGAACAGCAGCACCGCGGCGAGCGCGCTTCGCGGATCGGTCAGGAATTCCTCGGCCGGGCGCGTGCGCAGGCTGTCGAGCTCGCGCCCGAACCGGCGGCGCAGCAGCGCATCGACGGCGGCGTCGGACGTGAACCAGTTCTGCGGCTTCAGCTCATGAAACCACAGATGGAGAAGCTCGGCCGCCCAGCGCCGTTGCAGGGCGGCCAAGCGCGCGTCAGCCCTGCTTGGTGTAGGGGACGAAGTGGTCGAGGAACACCGCGCCGGTGGTGAACCCCTGGTAGCGGTCGACCGTGCGGATCAGGTCGTTGGTGCACAGCTGGCTGCTGAAGCGGTTGATCACGACGATGTCGTCGCGGCCGAGCTGGCGCGGATCGCTCGGACGGGCGACGTAGATCGTGTCGCCCGCATCGTAGACGATGCCGACGTGCTCGATCACCTGGATCCGGTTGCTGCGCAGCGCCGAGATGCAGTTGACCGGCTCACCGGCGGTGCGGCCTTCGAGCATGCGCGCGAGCTTGGCTTCGTTCTGCTCGGCGCTTTTGGCCGAGACGGCGGTGCCGCCGGCAAGCGCGAGCGCGGCACCGGCAAGAATCGTTGCGAGGGTCTTCATGGGTCGTACTCCTATGCGGGAGCCATGGACCGATTGTGGTGAATGCGGCCTGACGGCGCAAGCCCCTTGCCGTTCAGGCGCCGGGGCGGCTCGCGCCCGAGGCGATGTCCGGCAATTGCGACTGGTCGGCGCCGTCGGCCGGGCCGCCCCTGAGCACGAAGCGCCGGTCGCAGTAGCCGCAATCGACGTAGCCGTGCTCGTCGATCTGGAGATACACGCGCGGGTGGCCGAGCGCGGCCGGGCGGTAACCCGCGCCGCCGCGGATCTGCCCGGCGCCGTCGCACGACACGCGCGCGGAATCGACGAGGGTGATTTCGGGAACGTCTGCCATCGGCGCCACCGCTTAAGGGCAGTCCCGACGGCTGGCAATGGGGCTGAGCGCGACGGCGTCAGTTGTAGCTGATGCGGATGTCGAAGGTGCCGTTGTAGAGCCCGGGCGCCTGGTTGGCCCCGACCTGGAGCGTGCCGCCGACGTAGAACGTGAAGCTGCCGTCGAGCGCGTTGACCGTGAAACGGTGGTTGGCGCCGTTGTTGCCCAGGTAGACCGTGGTACCGGTCGAGCCGAAGGTGAACGCGTTGACCTGCATGCTCGCGCCGCCGGGGCCGGTCAGCGTGATGCTGTTGCCGCTCGGGCGCATCGCGCGCAGGTCGGCCTGGTAGAACGCGGTTCCGCTGAACACCGCTGCCTTGCACGGCCCGGTGCGGACGAGCCCGCCGGTGGTCGTGCAGGTCGGCGCGGCCTCCGGGGTCACCACCACGGTGCCGCTGTTGGTGCGCGGGACGATCATGCCGAAGTCGAGGTCGGCATCCTTGCGCAGCGTGGCCGGGTCGACGATCTGGCTGCGCGAGAGCGCGGTCTCCTGCTGCTGGGCTGCGGCCGGTGCCGGGGCCAGCAGCGTGACGACGAGCAGCGCCAGGACCGCGCACACGGCCTTTGCCACGCGCGCGCTGTCGAGCAGCCGGCCGAGGTCCCCCGATCCCATCGTGACGGCCTAGCCTGCGAGCCATGAAGGCGGCCAGAGCGAACATGGTTGCCTTCGTGTTAACGACAGGCAGCAACCACGCCGGGCGCCGCGCGCGTCAGTTGTAGTTGAACGTCAGCGAAAAGGTGCCTTGGTAGATGCCCGGCCGCTGGGTCCGCGCCACATCGAGGGTGCCGCCGACGTAGACCACGAAGCTTCCGCCGATGACGAAATACTGCGGGTCGGTGGCCGAGCCGCCGAGCATCAGCGCCGAGCCCTTGGCGAAAGTGAAGTCGTGCAGCCGCATCGTCGCACCGGCCGGCCCGGTCAGCGTGACCTGGTTGCCGGTGGGCTTGGTGACCACGAGGTTGAACAGGAACGGCAGGCTGCCGTCGAAGCGCGCGGCGCGGCAGTTGCCGGTGTGGATGATGCCCGCGTTGGTGGTGCAGGTCGCCGAGGCGCCCGGATTCATGACCACGGTGCCATTCGCCGTCCCCGGCCGGATCTTGCCGAAATCCATGTCGGCATCGTTGAGGACCGTCAGCGTTTCCATGATCCGGCCCTGCGATATGGCCGTCTCGCTGACCGCCTGCGCGGCCGCCGGGAGTGGGGCGAGCATGACCGCGGCGAGCAGCGCGCCCAGCGCGCACCGCTCGCCCGTGCGCCGTCTCCCGCGGCGGCGCTGGCTCGGATACCCCCATGTCATCGCCGTTGCCCTAGCCTGCCAGCCTGTGAAGCAGGGTGCACGAACACGGTTAATCGCCTGGTTACGCTTCGCCCTTTGCGCGCGGCGCTGGCTCGGCCTAAGGGGCGGGCGATGCCAGAAGCTGCGATCGAGATCCGCGACCTCGTCAAGACTTACGCCGCGCAGGGCGATGCGCCGCCCAAGCAGGCGCTCAGGGGCGTGACCTTCGACGTGCCCGAAGGCGGGATCTTCGGGCTGCTCGGCCCCAACGGCGCGGGCAAGTCGACGCTGATCAACATCATGGCCGGGCTGGTCATGAAGACCTCAGGCACGGTCTCGATCTGGGGCCACGACATCGACCGCGACCACCGCAACGCCAAGCGCTCGATCGGCATCGTCCCGCAGGAGATCGTGTTCGACCCGTTCTTCACCCCGTTCGAGGTGCTCGAGAACCAGGCCGGGATGTACGGCATCGCCCGCGCGCTGCGCCGTTCCGAGGCGCTGCTTGCTGCGGTGCATCTGGCCGACAAGCGCGACGCCTATTCGCGCACGCTGTCGGGCGGGATGAAGCGCCGGCTGCTGATCGCCAAGGCGATGGTTCACTCGCCGCCGATCCTCGTGCTCGACGAGCCGACCGCCGGCGTCGACGTCGAGCTGCGCCGGCAGCTGTGGGAGCTCGTCGGCGAGCTCAACGCCGAGGGCGTGACAGTCGTCCTGACCACGCACTACCTCGAGGAAGCCGAGCAACTGTGCGAGCGGATCGCGATCATCAACCACGGCGAGCTGATCGCCAACAAGACCACCCGCGAGCTCGTCGGCATGGCGCGCGAGAAGATCGTCCGCGTGACCGTCGACAAGGACCTCGCCGGCCCGCCGATGGAGCCGGTGTTCCTCAAGGCCGAGACGCTCGACCCGCGCACGCTCGAGATCACCTACGACCGCGACAAGTCGAGCGCCGGGCAAGTGCTCGCGCTGGTCCAGCAGCATGGCTACGCGATCGAGGACGTGACCACCCGCGAGGCCGACCTCGAGGACGTGTTCGTGCAGCTGACGAGCGCCGCGTCCTGAGCGGGGCAGCCCGTCAGAACATCTTGCGCAGGACGTCGATCCCTTCGATCACGCCGACGCTGGCGCCGACCACGCCGGCGGCCTGACCTACGGGCTCGGCGGCCGCGGCTTCGGCGGCAACGCGACTGAACGGCAGCGTCTGCAGCCAGACCTTCCCGGGACCCCGCAGCGTGGTCAGGAACAGGCCTTCTCCGCCGAGCAGCCCGGTCTTGATGGCGCTCAGGCCAAATCGGCCGTCGATGTCCATTTCGACTTGCGGCTCGAACGCGGCGACGCAGCCGCCGTCGACCTGGATCACCTCGCCCGCGGCGAGGTCGCGCTCGATGAGGGTGCCGCCGACGTGCAGGAACACCCAGCCTTCGCCCTTGAGGCGCTGCATGATGAATCCCTCCTGGCCGAACACGGCCGAAGCCAGCCGGCGCTGGAAGGCGATCGAGATCGACACGCCCTTGGCGGCGGCGAGGAAGCTCGACCGCTGACAGATCAGCGTTCCGCCCATCGCGTCGAGCCGGACGGGGATGATCTGCCCGGGAACGCGTCCGCCAAGCGCCAGCCGCGCCTTGCCCGCGAGCCCTTCGTGGCGAAATTCGGCGATGAACAGGCTCTCGCCGGACAGGAGGTTCGAACCGGCGCTGAGCAGCTTGCGCCCGAGGCGATCCTCGCTGCCGTCGCCGAGCGTGGTCTGGAACCCGACGGCACTGTCCTTCCAGATCATCGCGCCGGGTTCGGCGACCACGATCTCGCCCGGATCGAGCTCGATCTCGACGAACTGCATGTCGCCGCCGCCGATCGAAAAGTCGACGTCGTTGGGGATCGCCTCGCTCGCGAGATGGGCTTCGCGAGCGGGTTCGGCGGCCTGGCCCAGCGTGAAGTTGGCGCTCGTCTGCGAGTTGAGCGGCACCGCCCTCCGGCCGAAGGCCTTGCGCGGTGGCATCCCCGCCGGATGGTCGCCGCCGCCGTTCCCCCCGTTCGCGTCCATGATCGTCTCCCCCGATTTTCCCGCCCCTTATCCAGAAGCGAGGGAATATTCGGTTAAGGCCGTGCCCGCCTCGCACACCGGGCGCCGCGCCGCGGCTTGCGGTGAAACCCCGAGGACGCCATGAAGCGCGTCCATGGCCACCATCCAGCACGAATATGACGTCCTCATCGTCGGCTCCGGCGCGGCCGGGCTGTCCGCGGCGCTGACGCTCGCGACCAAGCTCAAGGTGCTGGTCCTGGCCAAGGGCCAGCTGACCAGCGGCTCGACCGCCTGGGCGCAGGGCGGCATCGCCGCGGTGCTCGATGCCGGCGACACGTTCGAGAACCACATCCGCGACACGATGGTCGCCGGTGCCGGGCTCAACCGGCGCGAGACGGTCGAGTTCGTCATCGAGCGCGCGCCGCGGGCGATCGAGCGGCTGGTCGAGCTCGGGGTGCCGTTCGAGACCGAGGGCGCGGCGCTGCACCTGACCCGCGAGGGCGGGCACTCGCACCGCCGCATCGTCCATGTCGCCGACGCGACCGGCTGGGCGGTGCAGGCGGCGCTGCTCAAGGCGGCCGAGGCCAATCCCAACATCACCCTGCTGCCCGACCGGAGCTGCATCGACCTGATCACCGGGCGGCACGAGGAGCGCTACTCGGGCTCGGGCCGCGTGTGGGGCGTCTACGCGCTCGACACCGCGACCGGCCAGGTCGAGGCCCACGTCGCCCGCGCGACGGTCATGGCCGCGGGCGGCGCCGGGCGCGTGTACCAGTTCTCGACCGCGCCGAGCGGGGCCACCGGCGACGGCATCGCCATGGCCTGGCGCGCGGGCTGCCGCGTCTCCAACATGGAGATGATGCAGTTCCACCCGACCTGCCTCTACAACCTCGAGGTCAAGAACTTCCTGATCACCGAGGCGGTCCGCGGCGAGGGCGGCCGGCTGATCAACCCGCGCACCGGCAAGCGCTTCATGGAGTTCTACGACCCGGAGCGCATGGAGCTCGCCCCGCGCGACGTGGTCGCCCGGGCGATCGACTCCGAGATCAAGCGCTTCGGGCTCGACTACGTCCACCTCGACATCAGCCACATGCCGGCCGAGTTCGTCGCCGGGCACTTCCCCAACATCCACCAGAAGCTGCTCGGCCTCGGCATCGACATGACCAGGGAGCCGATCCCGGTGGTCCCGGCGCAGCACTACACCTGCGGCGGAATCCTCATCGACCTCAACGCGCGCACCGACCTGCCCGGCTTGTGGGCGGCCGGCGAGTGCACCGAGTCCGGCCTCCACGGCGCCAACCGCCTCGCCTCGAACTCGCTGCTCGAATGCTTCGTGTTCGGCGAGGCCGCGGCGCAGGACGTGCTCAAGTGCTGGGACCAGCTCGACCCGGTGCCGCCGATCCGCGAGTGGGACGAGAGCCGGGTGACCGAATCCGACGAGGAAGTGATCATCCGCCAGAACTGGACCGAGATCCGCCGGTTCATGTGGAACTACGTCGGCATCGTCCGCACCACCAAGCGTCTCGAGCGCGCCGCGCACCGGATCAAGCTGCTGCACGAGGAAGTCGCCGACTATTACGGCCACTTCCGCGTCACCACCGACCTGATCGAGCTCAGGAACCTGCTCCAGTGCGCCGACCTGATCGTGCGCAGCGCGCTCCACCGGCACGAGAGCCGCGGGCTGCACTACACGCTCGACTATCCGCAGACCGATCCGGTCGCGAAGGACACGGTGCTGGTGCCTTAGGCCTGCGGAGGGGGGCCCGGGTTACCCCTCCATCTCCAGCCGGGTGAACCGCACCGGCATCAGCGCCTGCGTCGCCACCACGCCGTCGAGCGTCTTCTCGACCACGCTGAGCTGCTGCACCTCGCCGCCGCCGAGCGGGATCACCATGCGCCCGCCCGGGGCGAGCTGCTCGATGAGCTTGTCGGGCGGCTCGGCTGCCGCCGCGGTGACGAGGATTGCATCGAACGGCGCATGCTCGCTCCATCCGCGGGCGCCGTCGCCGGCACGCAGCGCGACCTTGTAGCCGAGCGCTTCGAAGCGCTGCTGCGCGGCTTCGGTGAACTCCTCGACCACGTCGACGCTGAACACCTCGGCGCCCATTTCGGCCATGATCGCGGCCTGGTAGCCGAGCCCGGTGCCGACCTCGAGCACGCGCGTCCCCGGGGTCAGCTCGAGCAAGTCGAGCATCAGCGCGCCGATGAACGGCTGCGACAGGGTCTTGTCGAAGCCGATCGGCAGCGGCGTGTCCTGGTAGGCGGCGCCGGCCAGCTGGAGCGGCACGAACAGGTGCCGCGGCACTTCGAGCAGTGCCCGCCGCAGCGCCGCGCCGAGCGCGCGTTCGCCGATCTCGTCGCTGGCCAGGTCGAAATGCATCTCGACGAGCTCGACCATGTGCCGGCGCAGGATCGCCAGGTGGTCTTCGGTGAGCGGTTTCATCGACTCCCCAAGTGTCCGCCGGGAACATGGTTCCGCGTTCGGCGCGCCTACGGAACGAACTGCTCGCGCGGCGTGCCATCGACGTGGAACAGCCGCTCGGTCGGGAACTTGATCACCAGCCCCGACTGCTCGAGCTTGTAGTCATAGACCGCGCCGAGCAGCCCGGCCATCGGGCCGCCTTCGACTCGCGCGCCGATCGCGTCGAAGCCGATCGCGAGGCCTTCGCCCATGCTCCCGGTCCAGCGGCCGACGCGTACGGTGACCGGGCCGTCGTAGTGCTTGCCCGGGCGCGGCAGGACCTGCTCGATCCACTGGCGGGGGATGCCGGTCTCGCGCTCCTCGGACGGCAGCGCGTGCACCTGGTAGCCGGTCGGCTTGGTCACGAACCAGCCCATGATCGCGCGAGCCACGCTGGTGTTGCCGCCGCTCGCGGTGTCGGTCAGGTCGAGCGTCAGGCGGCTTTCCCTGGGCAAATTGGCCATCGCTGTGTCGAAGGCGGCAATGGTCGCGCTGTCGCCCAGCGAGTCGTTGAAGCGAATCGTCACCGGCACGCGGCCGAATCGCTCACAGTTCGCTTCGCAGGCCGTGACCTGCCGCGTTTCCGTCAGCGGCTCGCGATCCCTTGCCTGGACTTCATAGAGGTTGGCGAGAACCAGTTCGCGCGCCTCGCCGCCCCTCGCGACTGTCATGTGCCGCGACGTGTCGCGCCGCCCCGCGGCCAGCACCCGCGCGGCATAGGCTGCGCGCTCCCCGGTCGCCGGCAGGCCGAGATCGGCCCAGAACGCATCGACCGCCTGCGCGATCGGCACCCCGCCGACCGCAAGCAGGCGGTCGCCGGCGCGGATCCCCGCCCGCTCGGCTGGTGAGCCCGTTCGCACCGCGGTGACCGTGTAATCCGGCCCTTCGATCCACATGTCGGAGTAGCTCGGCACGAGCCCCCAGCTATCGGCGAGCGAGCTGCCGGTGATCGCGTGATGGTCGGCGAGCGCCGCCAGCGCGCGCTCGGCGTAGCGAATCAGCGCGTCGCGGCTGTCGACCGCGTCGGCCTCGGCGCGCAGCTTGTCGCTCATCGGCATGCGCCCGCCCTCGAAGCGGTCGAGGTAGGCGTAGTTCGCGTTGACCAGCTGCTCGATCGAGCGCGCGTCGGCGGCGTAGTCGGGCTCGGCCGGCGCATCCGCGGCGCCGAGCAGAAGCCCCGCAAGCACCGCGAGAACGATCGAGCGAACGCCGGCCATGCGCCTCGCTAGCACAAAATTGCGCTGCCCGATTCCGATGATTCACGGCCGCGCAACGCACAGATTTTTTTCGACAGAGTCATTTTGACTCTTGCGCTCGCCACCAGTGCCGCTTTGCCCGCGCGTCGCGGTGTATTGCCTCCATGGCACACCGGGTTTTCGGGGCCTTTGCGCGACTTAATTCGTACTTAACCCTCTTGCGCCCGATTCCGGACCGATTCACTAATGCTAGTGGTCGGGTTGCAATGGGTACCCACTAGACCTAGATTCCGCATGACCGCGCAAAGCCGCGCCGTCACCCGGATTCGAGGCCTTCGGCACCCCCTTGCAAGGCCCGGCTGGGGACACGCGGGGGATAAGTTTTTCCCCGCTCCCGCATGCGGCTTGGTAGGCTGGCAGACCGCCCGCCGATTCGAACACATGCGGAACACAGGGCATGCGTCCGGCATTCGGACGAGAGCATTCGGGGGCGGCAGAACATGGAATTCCGGAACGGGGACGAAGCGGCGATGGGTCTTGGCGACAACGGCAACGCGGCCACGCTCGAAGCGGACGCCCCGGTCACGATGAAAGCGGTGAAGATGGACAGAAAAGACCAGGGGAGCGACGAGCTGGTCGCCGACGCGGCAACCCAGGCGATGACCGGCGCGATGGCCGAGGCGATCAAGGCCGCCTCGTCGAACGATTCGAAGGCGGTCAATCCGCGTCGTTTCGCGACCGCGACCGATTCGGCACGCGACGGGCTGCTGACCGATTTCGGCAAGGACACGCTGACCGACCGCTACCTGCTCCCCGGCGAGTCCTACCAGGATCTCTTCGCCCGCGTCGCCGACTGCTACGCCGACGACGAGGCGCATGCGCAGCGGCTCTACGACTACATCTCCAAGCTGTGGTTCATGCCGGCGACTCCGGTGCTGTCGAACGGCGGTACCAACCGCGGGCTGCCCATCTCGTGCTACCTGAACTCGGTCGACGACAGCCTCGAAGGCATCGTCGGCACGTGGAACGAGAACGTCTGGCTCGCCTCGCGCGGCGGCGGCATCGGCACCTACTGGGGCAACGTGCGCGGGATCGGCGAGCCGGTCGGCCTCAACGGCAAGACCAGCGGCATCATCCCGTTCGTGCGGGTGATGGATTCGCTGACGCTGGCGATCAGCCAGGGCTCGCTGCGGCGCGGCTCGGCCGCCTGCTACCTCGACATCAGCCACCCCGAGATCGAGGAGTTCCTCGAGATCCGCAAGCCGTCGGGCGACTTCAACCGCAAGGCGCTCAACCTGCA
>CBHWED010000042.1:0-18101 GCA_966112795.1 uncultured bacterium | reverse complement strand
CACGCTGCTGCGCCATCGCCGCGTCGAACCCGGCGCGGTCGACGCCGATGCCGCGCACACGCAGCGCGTCCTCGGTCAGGTCGTAGGGGAAACCGAAGGTGTCGTAGAGCTTGAACGCGGTCTCGCCGGGCAGGCTGGCGCCCTCGCCCATGCCGGTGGTCGCCTCGTCGAGCAGCCTGAGGCCGTTCTCGAGCGTGCGGCGGAACTGGACTTCCTCGCGCTCGAGCGTCTCCTCGATCAGCGGCTGCGCGCGGCCGAGCTCGGGGAACGCCTGGCCCATCTCGGCGACCAGCGTCGGCACGAGCCGGTGCATCAGCGGCTGACGGGCGCCGAGCAGGTGCGCGTGGCGCATCGCGCGGCGCATGATCCGGCGCAGCACGTAGCCGCGGCCCTCGTTCGCCGGCAGCACGCCGTCGGCGATCAGGAAGCTGGTCGAGCGCAAGTGATCGGCGATCACGCGGTGGCTCGCCTGCTGCTCGCCTTCGGCCTTGGCGCCGGTCAGGTCGACGCTGGCCTCGATCAGGCGGCTGAACATGTCGGTCTCGAACACCGAATGGACGCCCTGGAGCACGGTCGAGATGCGCTCGAGGCCCATGCCGGTGTCGATGCTCGGCTTGGGCAGGTCGCCGACGATCTGGTCGTTCTCCTGCACGTACTGCATGAACACGAGGTTCCAGATCTCGACGAAGCGGTCGCCGTCCTCGTCCGGCGAGCCCGGAGGGCCGCCGGGGATCGACGGGCCATGGTCCCAAAAGATCTCCGAGCACGGGCCGCACGGGCCGTCGGAGCCCATCGCCCAGAAGTTGTCCTTGGTGGCGATGCGGATGATGCGCTCGTCGGGCAGGCCGGCGATCTTCTTCCACAAGGTCCAGGCTTCGTCGTCGGTGTGGTAGACCGTCGCCGTGAGCCGGTTCGGGTCGAGCCCGTACTCGCGCGTGACGAGGTTCCACGCGAGCTCGATCGCGCGTTCCTTGAAGTAGTCGCCGAAGCTGAAGTTGCCGAGCATCTCGAACAGCGTCAGGTGGCGCGCGGTGTAGCCGACGTTGTCGAGGTCGTTGTGCTTGCCGCCGGCGCGGACGCACTTCTGCGAGCTCGCGGCGCGCGGCGCGGGCGGGGTCTCGAGGCCGGTGAAGACGTTCTTGAACGGGACCATGCCCGCGTTGACGAACATCAGCGTCGGGTCGTTGTACGGCACCAGCGGCGCCGAGGGCACGACCGCATGGTCGTTGGCCGCGAAGTAGTCGAGGAAGGCGCGGCGGATGTCGTTGGTCGAATGCATGGGTGCGAATTAGGGGGCGGCGAGGCGGGCGACAAGCAGATTGAGGCGCAAATCGGGCACGGGCAGCACGATCGGGCGCGATCGGTCGCGAAAGCAGGTCACGGCCGCGCCCAAGTCCTCGATTCCGGAAGGCATGATCGCGGTATGAGCGTCGGGACCCGCGAAGCGGTCGTGCTCGCCGATCGCAGGCGAGTGCCGTTTGCGAGCGATCGAGGCCGGGTGCATTTCGCCTGGCGATTCGGCAACGACCGGCGCCCAACTCGGTCGGGCCGCGTTCTTGCGGCGCTTCGCCCGGGGCCTCACGCCTTGCGCGCGGTGACGATCCAGGTCGCCGCACGTAGCGCGACCATGCCGTCGAGCGCGTGGCGCCGGGCGAGGTTGCGCACGCCGTCGAGCAAACGCTCGGCCTTGTCGGGCGGCAGCTCGGCCGCGGCGCGCGCCGCCGGGCCGATCGACGAGAAATAGGTCATCGCGTCGGCCACCGGATCGGCGCCGCCACCGACGATCATCGCGAGGTCGAACGGGTCGAACACCGCACCCTGCCAGCCCGCCGCGGCGAGGATCGCCTCGACGTGCGCCGGATCGGCGAAAGCGAACGGCCCGGGCAGGCGCGGGTCCGCCGCCGGCGGCGGCTCGGGCAGCAGGCGGGCGACTTCGGTGAAGAACGGGTTCTGCGCCTGCTCGCGGAAGCACGAGAACATCAGGCCCGCACCCGGCGCGGCGATCCGCGCGAGGTTGGCGAACGCGTCGACCGGATCGTCGAAGAACATGACCCCGTGGCGCGAGACGACGAGCTCGGGGGCAAAGCCCGCCGGCGGCTGCCATACCGCGGCGTCGCCGATCTCGAACGAGGCGTTGGCGAGATTGGTGCCGCGCTCGTCGGCGGTGGCGACGAGATGTGGCGAGATGTCGACCCCGACCACGCGGCAATGCGGCCGGCCGCGGGCGAGCGCGAGCGACAGCTCGCCCGCGCCGCAGCCGACGTCGAGCACCGAAGAAAAGGCGAACTCGCGGCTGCGCTGGAGCAGGCGTTCGGTCAGCGGCGCGAAGCTGCGATCGGTGCGGCGCCACTGCGCCGCCCAGTTCGCGCCCACGCGCCCCTGCCACTCGCTCGCGTCGGTCATAGTCCGGCCCCCCCGATGCCGTATCCTGTGTCGCGCGTTACCCGCTGGCTGGGCCCCTGGAAAGCCGGGTCGACAACCGAGGCCCCGGGCCGATCACTCCATGCGCTTGATGTAGCAGTCCTCGAGCGCGTCTTCGCGATCGTCGACCTCGGGCAGCGCGCGCGCCGCCGAGCGGCACTGGCCGAGCGGCGTGCTCAACTCCGCGGTCGTCATCGCGGCGGCGGAATCGTAGGACGACGCGAGGTGGCCGTCGGAGTTGAACGGTACCGGCTGGGCGAGCTGAGACATCAGCTCGCGGCCGACCGGAAGGCGCGCGCGCTTGCCGGTGACGAAGCCGGCGAACACGCCGACGGCGATGATCGCGACGCCGGTGGCGATCGTGTTGCCCTCGCCTTCCTGACGGAAATCCCCGGTCACCGGGATGCGCTGCCCGTGGAGGTCGATGTAGCGCAGCGACAGCTCCATCTTGCCCGACTTGCCGAAAGCGCCCTTGCCGGTGCGCCAGGTGATCTCGCCCACCGCGGGCGTGCCGCGCGGAATGACCACGGTGTTGCCCACGGCGACGTCGTTGAGCACGGTCAGCGGGAACGTGTCGCCTTCCTTGTGCGTGCTGCTGTTGACCTCTTGCGAGACCGCGAGCGTGATCGGCGTCCCGGCGCTGAGCACCAGGGCTCCGGCGGAAACGCTGGCTGCGGCCGGCCCCGGGCCGGTCTGCGCAGACACAGATGTAGTGAGGAGCGCGGCGATGGCCGCGCCGGTGATCAGTCTCATGATGTGCCCCCCCAATAGGACCGCCGCGGTCGACATTCCGCGGCTGCGCAAGGGGTATCGCGGCTGCCCGTGCAGTCAATCCCAATCCGGGGAATTTCCCTAGGCTAATTTCAGGGTAAGTCGGTAGCTGGCGCGGCATCGAGGTCGCGTGGCGTAGACGTCGAACGGTGCAGACCTCGCGTGGCGTTGAGGTGAGCGGTGTAGAGCTCGCGTGGCGTCGACGTAGAGTGATGGGCGTCGGGTCGCGCAAACCGCGGGCGCGCAGACGGTGCTTAGGCATCGGCCGGCAACAAAAGCGAAAGCCGTCCCGACGGCCTTGCCATCGGGACGGCTCCCGGTTCCGCATCCGCGCCCGCCCCGCTGTCGTGGGCCGGGCGGCGCGCTGCTTGAGGATCAGATGTCGTCGTCCGCGTCCGGGCCCGCCATCATTTCCTCGGCCACCGCGTCGATGCGGCCGCGGATCGCGGCTTCGAGACGGTCGCAAACTTCAGGGTTGTCCTTGAGATAAGTCTTGGCGTTCTCGCGTCCCTGGCCGATCCGGATCGAGTCGTAGGAGAACCACGAGCCCGATTTCTCGACCAGCCCGGCCTTGACGCCGAGGTCGAGGATCTCGCCGATCTTCGAGATGCCTTCGCCGTACATGATGTCGAACTCGACCTGCTTGAACGGCGGGGCGACCTTGTTCTTGACCACCTTCACCCGCGTGGTGTTGCCGACGATCTCGTCGCGCTCCTTGATCTGGCCGGTGCGGCGGATGTCGAGGCGCACGCTAGCGTAGAACTTGAGCGCGTTGCCGCCGGTCGTGGTCTCGGGGTTGCCGTACATCACGCCGATCTTCATGCGCAGCTGGTTGATGAAGATCACCATGCAGCGCGAGCGGCTGATCGAGCCGGTCAGCTTGCGCAGCGACTGGCTCATCAGCCGCGCCTGCAGGCCGACGTGCGAATCGCCCATCTCGCCCTCGATTTCGGCCCGCGGCACCAGTGCCGCGACCGAGTCCACCACGAGCACGTCGATCGCGTTCGAGCGCACCAGCGTGTCGACGATCTCGAGCGCCTGCTCGCCGGTGTCGGGCTGCGACACGATCAGCTCGTCGATGTCGACCCCCAGCTTCTTGGCATAGACCGGGTCGAGCGCATGTTCGGCGTCGACGAACGCGGCGGTGCCCCCGCCGCGCTGCGCCTCGGCGATCACGTGCAATGCGAGCGTGGTCTTGCCCGAGCTTTCCGGCCCGTAGACTTCGATCACCCGGCCGCGCGGCAAGCCGCCGACGCCGAGTGCGATGTCGAGCCCGAGCGAGCCGGTCGAGATCGTCTCGACCTGCATCGTCTCCTTCTGGCCGAGCTTCATCGCCGAGCCCTTGCCGAATGCCCGGTCGATCTGCGCGAGCGCTGCCTCGAGCGCCTTCTGACGGTCCACTGTTTCCTTCTCCACCAGATTCAGTTGCGCCGCCATGACATGGCCTCCGTCAGTTGCCTAGGGTTGCGTTTCACTCGTCAACTGACCTCTTCGTATTCGATTTGTTCTATTGGAACAAGGGGGGAACGAAAATTCTTTTTTGCGGGTCCCGCGAGATGGACTACGCATGTAGTCGATGATGGGGATCCTGGTTCTGCGCAGGTTCGTGCCGGCATTGCTCCTGGCCGTCCTGCCCGCGTCGACCGTCCACGGCGGCGGTGACGACAACTCCTTCGCCGTCCGCAACGTACGCCTGTTCGACGGCGAGCGCGTCACCGAACGCGCCAATGTGGTGGTAATCGGCGGGCTGATCACCGCGGCCGGTCCCGATGCGCCGCTTCCACCGGGCGTTCCAGTCATCGATGGCGGCGGCAAGACCCTCGTTCCGGGCCTGATCGATTCGCACGTCCACGTGTTCGCCGGCGCGCAGGAAGACGCGCTTCGCTTCGGCGTGACCACCGAGATCGACATGTTCACGCTCGCACCGCGGTTCGCGCCCTGGCGTAGCCAGCGCGAGACGCTGCCGCGGACCCGCGCGGCCGACACCTGGAGCGCGGGCCTCGGGGTTTCGGCCCCGGGCGGCCATCCGAGCGGCACGATGCCCGGCTCGGAGACCATCGAGACTCTCGCCCCGGGGGCCGATGCCGACGCCTTCGTCGCGGCGCGCGTCGCCGAAGGGTCGGACTTCATCAAGATCATCGTCGAGGACAATTCGGTCCTGTCCCCGGGGCACCCGATCCCGGCGCTGGCGATCGAGGATGCCTGCGCGGCGGTACGCGCCGCGCACCGTTACGGGAAGCTGGCGATCGTCCACGCCAGCCGTGCACGCGACGCCCTGAGCATGGTCGAGTGCGGCGCCGACGGCCTTGCCCATCTCTTCGCCGACGAAGTCGCCAGCGCCGACTTCATCCGTCTCGCCCGCGACCGCAGGATCTTCGTCGTGTCGACGCTGGCGGTGCTGTCGGCCGGCTCCGGCGAACCGCTTGCCGCCGACCTCTACGGGCGCCCGGCCTTCCAGGACCTGCTCTCTCCGGCCCAGAAGCAAGTGCTCGCCCTGGGGTTCGGCACCGTGCGTCCGCAAGGGATCGCCAATGCCTTGCAAAGCGCGCGACTGCTCCACGCCGCCGGTGTCCCGCTGCTCGCCGGCACCGACGCGCCCAACCCCGGCGCGCCGCACGGCGCCGGCCTTCAGGCAGAGCTCGTGCTGTTGACCCGGGCCGGGCTCACGCCGGCGCAGGCGCTCGAGGCCGCCACCGCGCTCCCGGCACGCACCTTCGGCCTCGCCGACCGGGGCAGGATCGCGCCGGGCCGCAGGGCCGACCTCGTGCTGGTCGACGGCGATCCGCTGCACACCATCGGCGCGGCGCTCGCGATCGACACGATCTGGAAGAACGGCTTCGTGGTCTCCCGCGAGCCGCGCTAGGCCGCGCCCACCGCCCGCACTCGCCAGTTCACCTCGCGGCGGCCGTTGCCGGGCACGGTGACCTCGAGGATCACCTCGCCGTCCTTGACCCGCGTGCCGCGGATCCCGCGCACCTCCCACGTGTCCGGAGCGCCGATCACCAGCCGGACCGTGACCGGATCGGGATTGGCATTGGTCAGCGTGGCGCGAAGGGGCATCCAGCTCCGCGGCTGGTCGAGCGCCTCGTCGCCTTGGGGCAGCTCGCAGCGCGCGGAGACCTGGCCGCTTGCGCCGAGCCCGAGCTCGATGTCCTGCCCCTCGGCGTAGTCGCGGATGCGCGGCTCGGCGACGAGCTGCTCGCCGAACGACGACGGCTCGAACACGGTGACGGCACCCATCGGCAAGGCCATGCCGAGCCCGTGCGCCTTGTCGTTGACCGTGACCAGCAGCATGTCCGCCGGCGTCGCCTCCCCGCCCGCATCGACGGCCTCCCACCGCGAGCACACGACCCGATACAGCAAGCGGCCCTCGACCCGGTCCTGGTCGAGGAAGGCGACCTGCTTGAGGCCCTTGGCCGAGACCGTCACCCGCTCGGGCACGCGGTAGAGCTTGAGGTCGCCGAGCGCTTCCTCCTCGGCCTTGCGGGCGATGCGCGAGCCGGTCACGACCACCATGCCCTCGGCCATCATCGGGGCGGCCGGCGGGGGCGGTGGTGGCGGCGGCGGCGGTGGCGGATACGGCCCTGAAGCGTACTCCGTGATCGGGCTCCCCTCGGCCGTGCTGCCGAGCGGGTAGCAGGTCAGCCGGAGCGGCCGCGCGTCGGGCGGGTCGGCGAGACCCTGGAAGTTGCTGACCACGTTGAGCTTGCCCGCGACCACCAGCAGCTCGGCATCCGCGAAGCTCTGGCCGTTGTCGTTGAGCAGCGTCAGCCAGCTCATCAGCCGCATCGTCATCGCCTCGCCCGCGCCGGCCTCGTCGAGCGTGGCGACATAGTGCGCCTGCCAGTCGAAGCCCCAGGCGAGGTAGGTCAGCTGGACCGTATAAGTGCCGCCGGCCGCATCGCGCGTGTCGACCGAATAGACCGGCTGCGGCGAGAGGCCTGCGGGCACGCGGTCGAAGGTCAGCTTCTCGGGCAGGCCCGAGCAGCGCACCGCCTCGAAGCCTTGGGCGGTCTGCAGCACCAGCCCGCCGTCGGCGCGCGTGCGGACGATCGCGTCCTGCGCCACCTGCCGGCCGGTCGCGGGATCGGTGCGGGTCACGGTGACGCGGTTGCCGAGCGTGCCGTCGACCAGCGCCGCGGGGCTCAGCAGGTCGGCGTTGCGGTTCTTCTCGATCGTCCCGCCCGGAAGCCCGGTGACGATCGCGCTGACCGCGATCATGCCCTCGGCGACGCCGGTGAAGCGGATCGTCGATTCGCCCGGCGGCAGCGTGACCTCGCGGGTCTCGGTGATCATCGCGAAGCCCTGCGGCCAGTTGCGATTCAGCTCCTGACCGGCGCCGCGGTTGGGATCGCGGTAGAGCGTGACCGCGAGCGCCGACGGCGCCGAAGCGTCGACCGCCTCGCGGGCGACCGCGGGAATGGCGAGCAGCGGCAGCAGGAAGGCCGCGAGCAGCGCCCGCACCCTGCTCCTGCTCGTCGATCCATCGAAAGCGCGGCGCACGGCCCCGCCCCTCAGTATCGCGTCTCGTAAGTGACGCGCACCTCGCGCTTGCCGTTCGCCGGGACCTCGACGAGGTACTTGCGCCGGTCGGCGTTGAGCTGCTCGCCGGGCACGTCCTCGCTGACCACGCGGAAGTCGCGGCCCCACCAGCCGCGGTCGAGGCCCGACTGGTAGAGCTCGACCTGCACCGGCGTCGCCTTGGCATTGGTGAAAGTGTAGCGCATCGTCGTGCGCCAGAACTCGGCGCTCTTGTCGACCTCGACCGTGCGCGTGACCTCGCCGTTCTCGATCACCCGGTAGCGCGCGCTGCGCTCGTACTCGGCCGAGGTGATCTTGTCGCGGCTCTCGACTTCGGCCTGGACGAACACGTCGAACGCGTCGCCGGTGGCGAGCGTGAGCTGGCTGCCCATCGGCGTGTGGCTGACGCCGTTCTCGCCGATGAACTGCGGATTGCCTTCGCGGTCGCGCTGGTAGAACCGCACGGTGCCCTCGGGCAGCGCGTCGCCGAGGCCGCCCTCGCGCGAGGTGGCGAAGGCGATCTGGCTCTCGACGTTGACCGGTTGGTCGTCCGAGCTCAGCCAGCCGACCGAGCGGCCATAGACCTTGCGCGCGGGCACGCCCTGGACGTCGAGGAAGCTGACTTGCTTGGTCTGCGCGTTGGCGATCGTCGTGCGGCCGGCGATCGGGTAGAGGTAATAGTCGCCGAGCTGCTCGCGGTCGGCGGTCTCGGTACCCGGCACCATGCCGCGCCCCGGAGGGGGCGGAGGCGGCATCGGCCGGCCGCGATAGCCGCTGGACCCGCCGCCGCCCGGGCTGCCGGCGACGAGCAGCGTGTCCGCCGCGTGGAACGTGGTGCCGGTCTGGTTGGTCAGCGTGACCCAGCCCTGCATGTCGATCGTGCCCCTGGTCTCGTCGTAGAGCGCGACGTAGTCGGCCGACCAGCCGAGCCCGGGGGTGAGGTAGCGGATCGACGCCGGGCGCGTGCCGCCGCGGTCGCTCTCGAGCGTGACCGACAGCGTCGGCCGCGCGCGCAGGTTCGGCGGGACGCGGTCGAAGATCACCCGCACCGGCAGCCCGTCGTCGCGCAGCACCTCGATGCGGTCGCCGATCTGCACGACCACGCCGCCGGCGACGCTGAGCACGGTCGCGCGCTCGCGCGTCTCCTGGCCGGTCGCGGGATTGGTGCGCAGCAGGGTCACGGTCTGCCCGACCGCCTTCTCCATCAGCTTGCCGGGGGTCAGCAGGTCGAAGTCGAAGTTCTGCTCGACGATCGCGGTGTCGGCGGCGTTGAAGCTCAGCGTCTCCGGGCGGATCTGCGCCGAGACGTCGGGGAACGACAGCGTGCTGCGGCCGCGGGCGATGTCGAGCTGGCGCACGTCCTGCACGAGCGCCTGGCCGTCGTTGTAGATCGTCACCGAGACATCGCCTTGCGCGGTCGCGTCGGGATCGGCGATCGCTTGCGCGCTGGCTGCGGTGGCCGGCAAAGCGATGGCGAGGGCCGAGACGGCGATCAATGCGGCGGCACGAAAGGACATGCAGGCTCTCCCCCGGGGACGACCATGTTACAATGTATCAATCTACGCTAACTCGTTCTGAACGAGCGATGAAGCGTTTGCAAACACCCCGGACCGTCATACTGATGCATGATAACCATGTGACCGCTACCAGTCCGCCCCCCACTGCCCAGCCCAGGAGACCCCGGTGGCCCCGCCCGTTCGCATCCTGCTGCAGACCACCGTCCCGCCACGCGAGAACGACTGGCACATCGGGCGCTTCTCGCTGCTGCGCGATTACCTCTCGGGTCTCGCCGATTCGGCCGGCGCGCCGCTGTTCGCAGTGACCGCGCGCGATCGCGCGCAGCCCGGCGCCCCGGATCCGGTGCTGTCGACGATCGACGAATCGGATTTCGACGAGCTGTGGCTGTTCGCGGTCGACACCGGCGACGGGCTCGACACGGAGGACTGCGACGCGATCGGCCGCTTCCGCCGGAAGGGCCGCGGGCTGCTGGTGACGCGCGACCACATGGATCTCGGCTGCTCGGTCTGCCGTCTCGGCGGCATCGGCGAGGCGCATTACTTCCACAGCCATCATCCCGAGCCCGACGAGGCGCGGCGCATCATCGACGACCGCGAGACCGCGCAGATCCTGTGGCCGAACTACCATTCGGGGGCCAACGGCGACTTCCAGGAGATCGCCGTGGTCGGCGCGCCGCACCCGTTGCTGCACGATCCCGCAGCGCCGGGCGGGACGATCCGCTATCTGCCCTCGCACCCGCACGAAGGCGCGGTCGGCGCGCCGGCGAGCGATCCCACCGCGCGGGTCATCGCGACCGGGACCAGCAAGGTCAGCGGCACGACCTTCAACATCGCGGTCGCCTTCGAGCCCGGCGCCGACGGCGGCCCGGCGGTCGCGCAATCGACCTTCCACCATTTCGCGGACTACAACTGGAACCCGGCGATGGGCTGCCCGAGCTTCGTCGGCGAGCGGCCCGGCGATGCCCTCGCCCGCTCGCCGGAAGCGCAGCGCTCGACCCGCCAGTACGTTCGCAACCTGGCATTGTGGCTGGGCGGTCGCGGTCCGGCGATGACCTGATTGACGGCCGCGTGGCCGAGGAATTCACAGTGTCCCGCGAACGGGCCGGCGGCGGACAGCGCCCGCCACCGTCCCGCTCTCGCGACAACAGCGCCGGTCCTGCAGGCCGGCACCCCGAGAAGGGATAACTCCCCATGGCTTATGTCACCACTCAAGACGGCACGCAGATCTTCTACAAGGACTGGGGTCCGCGCGACGCGCAGCCGATCGTGTTCCACCACGGCTGGCCGCTCAGCGCCGACGACTGGGACAACCAGATGCTGTTCTTCCTCGCCGAGGGCTATCGCGTGATCGCGCACGACCGGCGTGGCCATGGCCGCTCGAGCCAGACCAGCGAGGGCAACGAGATGGATACCTACGCGGCCGACGTCGCCGCGCTGGTCGCCGAGCTCGACCTCAAGAACGCGATCCACATCGGCCACTCGACCGGCGGCGGCGAAGTCGCGCACTACGTCGCACGCAGCGAGCCGGGCCGGGTGGCCAAGGCGATCCTCGTCGACGCGGTCCCGCCGATCATGGTCAAGTCCGACGCGAACCCGGGCGGCACGCCGATCGAGGCGTTCGACGGCTACCGCGCGGCGCTCGCCGCGAACCGCGCGCAGCTCTACATCGATATCCCGGCCGGGCCGTTCTACGGCTTCAACCGTCCGGGCGCGAAGATCTCCCAGGGCCTGATCGACAACTGGTGGCGCCAGGGCATGATGGGCAGCGCCAAGGCGCACTACGAGTGCATCAAGGCGTTCTCCGAGACCGACTTCACCGAAGACCTCAAGGCGATCACGCTGCCGGTTCTGGTGATCCACAGCGAGGACGACCAGATCGTGCCTTATGCCGATTCGGCGCCGCTGTCGGCGAAGCTGCTGCCGAACGGCAAGCTGATCACCTACAAGGACCTGCCGCACGGCCTGTGCCAGACGCATCCCGAGGTCGTGAACGCCGACATGCTTGCGTTCATCCGCGGGGACGCGACCGAAGCCGGGGCGAGCGCGGAAGCGACCGAGCTGGCGTAAGGTGACGGCGCGGGCTTGGCTCGGCCGCGCCCGCGCCGCGTTCACGGGAAGGACGATCGATGAAACTGTACTATTCGCCGGGCGCGTGCAGCCTCGCCACGCGCATCTCGCTGCACGAAGCCGGGCTCGCCGCCGATTTCGAGCGGGTCGATCTCAAGGCCAAGGTCACCGAGACCGGCGCCGACTACAGCGCGATCAACCCGGCCGGCTCGGTGCCCCTGCTGGTGCTCGACGACGGCGCGAAAGTGACCGAGAACGTCGCCATCCTCGACTTCCTGGCCGAGCGCGCGCCGCAGCTCGGCGTCGGCGGCCCGCTCGGCCGCACACGCCTGCTCGAGATGCTCTCGTTCCTTTCGACCGAGCTGCACATCGCCTTCAAGCCGTTCTGGCACGCGACGGACGAGACCGACACGAGCGATGCGGCACTGGCCGTCGCGCGGCGCCTCGACCTGCTCGAGACGCGGATCGTCGGGCCCTACCTGTTCGGCGAGGGCTTCACCGGTGCCGACGCCTACCTGTTCGTCATGCTGCGCTGGGCCAGGGCGTTCCACCTGCCGCTGCCGCCCAAGCTGGGTGCGTTCTTCGACCGGGTCGCGCAACGCGGCACGGTGCAGCAGGCCTTGGCCGAGGAAGCCTGAGCGGATGGACAAGCCGCGCATCTTCCTCGGCTCCTCGGGTAAGCAGGCCAAGCTGCTCGCGGCGCTGACCCGCGGGCTCGAGGACGTCGCCCACGTCGAGCCGTGGACCACGGTGTTCAATCCCGGCACGAGCACGCTCGAGCGCCTGCTCGAGCTGACCCGCGAGGTCGATTTCGCCGCCTTCGTGTTCGCCCAGGACGACTGGACCGCCGCCGGCGTCTCGGCCGCGCCGGACCCCGAGGCTGGCCAGGCCTCGCCGCGCGACAACGTGGTGTTCGAGGCCGGGCTGTTCGGCGGCGTGCTCGGCATGCACCGGACCTTCATCCTCCACGCGCACGGCGCGAAGCTGCCGACCGACCTGCTCGGGCTGACCTGCGTGCGCTACGACGATGCGATCACCCCGACCGGGATGAAGGCCATCAACCAGAAGCTGCGCCAGGCGATCGAGGACGAAGGCCGGCTGGCGCGCATCGAGGGCGCGTGGTGGCAGTACTCGCTGACCGAGCGCACCGCGCGCGAGCCGTCGGCGCTGAGCCTGCTGCGGATCGCCCGCGGCCACGACGGCGCGCTCGACCTGACCGGCCGCTCGTGGCGCGAGGACGGCGCGCTGTCGGCGCGCTACTGGAGCGAGGCGAGCAAGGCGCGGCGCCAGCCCGAGGGGCTGTTCTACTACTGGCGCGGCGAGCGGCCGCTCGACCCGGACGCGCCGCAGCTGCACGGCACCGGCGAGATCGGGCTCGAGACCGCCGACCGCGCGGCCGGCTGCTTCACCACGCTGTCGGAGACCGAACCCGAGCTCCACGCGCGCACCGCCGGCATCTACTTGCGCGCCGAGCCCGACGAGCTCGCGATCATGGACGGCGCCGACGACCGCAAGCGGGCCAAGCTGATCGCCGACCGGCTCAAGCGCTGGAAGGTGCTCCGGAGCGGCTGACGCGGGAGGTTTTCACTCGCCAGATCCGTCCTCTTCTTGCTCCCCCTTTGGGGAAGGTCGGGGTGCGGCTGTTCGGCGCCAGCGTCGACGCGAAGGCCATTCGGCCTCGCTCGTCCACCTTCCAACCCCTCCCCGTCGGGGCGGAGGACTCGTCGACCGCGTGCTGCTGGGCCCTAGCGCCGGCTCATGCGCAGCACTTCGCCGACCTTGGCGGCGATCTGCTGGACGCTGAACGGCTTGGGGATGAAGTGCATGCCCTCGATGTCGATCTCGCGGCGCAATTGCTCCTCGGCGTAGCCCGACATGAACAGCACCGGCATGCCCGGGGCGAGCTGGCGGATCTCGCGCGCCATCGCCGGACCGTCCATGCTCGGCATGACCACGTCGCTGACCACGAGGTCGAAGTCGGGGTTCTCGCGCACCGCCTCGACGCCTTCGTCGCCGTCGGCGGCGGTGATCACGGTGTAGCCCTGCCGCGTGAGCGCGCGCTCGGCGACCGCGCGGACCATGTCCTCGTCCTCGACCAGCAGCACGCGCCCGCCGCCCGACCACTCGCCGATCTCTTCCTTGGCCTCGGCTTGGCGCAGCTCCTCCTCGGTCGCCTGGTGCACCGGCAGGTAGATCGTGAACCGCGCGCCCTTCACCTGCTTGTCCTGGCCGACGACGTTGTCGACAAAGATGAAGCCGCCCGACTGCTTGACGATGCCATAGACCGTCGACAGCCCGAGCCCGGTGCCCTTGCCGAGCTCCTTGGTGGTGAAGAACGGCTCGAAGATCTTGGTCAGGTTGGCCGGCGGAATGCCGCCGCCGGTGTCCTCGGCGATCAGCACCGTGTAATCGCCCGCGGGAATGATCTCGCTGCCGGTTCGGCGCACGTCGCGCGAAGCGACCCGCCGGGTGGTGAAGGCGAGCGAGCCGGTCGCCTGCTCGCCGCCCTTGGCCTGGATCGCGTCGCGCGCGTTGACCGCGAGGTTGACGATCACCTGCTCGAGCTGCCGCGGATCGGCGCGGACCGGGCCCAAGTCGCGGTCGTGGTGGGTCTTCAGCGTGATCCGCGCGCCGAGCAGCCGCTTGAGGAGCTGGCTGACCTCGGAGATCACGTCGGGCAGCTGGATCACCTCGGGCTGCAGCGTCTGCTGGCGGCTGAACGCAAGCAGCTGGCGCGTGAGCGAGGCGGCGCGGTTCGAGTTGGCCTTGATCTGCTGGATGTCGTCGTAGTCGCTGTCGCCCGGCGTGTGGCGCAGCAGCATCAGGTCGCAGTAGCCGATGATCGCGGTCAGCACGTTGTTGAAGTCGTGCGCGACGCCGCCGGCGAGCTGGCCGACCGCCTGCATCTTGGTCGCCTGCGCGACCTGGCGCTTGAGGCGGGTTTCCTCGGTGGTGTCGGCGAGGCTCAGCAGCACCGCCGCCTCGCCGAGCCCGCGCACGCCGGCAAGGCCGAGCGAGACCGGCTCGTCGGGTTCGGAGCGCAGGCGCACGGCGATGTCGCCGCTCATCGCCGGCCCTTGGCCGAAGCGGCGCACCGCGTCGGACATCGCGGTCTTGTCCTGGCGCACGACCAGGTCCGAGGGGAACGGCGGCATCGGCTTGCCCTCGACGCCCGCGGCGCGGCGGAAGGCCGGGTTGGCGAACAGGAAGTGCCCGTCGCGGTCGGTCATCGCCAGGCCGAGCGGGAGCTGCTCGAGCAGCGCCTCGAGTTGCGGGGTCTGCCCGCGCGCCTCGCTGCTCCAGCCGCCGAGGCCGACGCCGCTGTCGAGCAGCATCATCAGCGAGGGCGCCTCGCCGACGCGTGCCTCGCGGCCGGTGTCGGGATCGGACAGGGGCACGTTGACCAGGGTCTGCGGCGCGCCCTTGCGGCCCTCGCGCGCGAAGTAGATCCGGTCGCGCTCGTCCGAGCGCAGCAGCGCGGTGAAGTCGAGCCCGGCCATGCTGGCGTTCTCGTCGCCGGCGGCGCGGCGCGCGAAGCCCGGGCTGGCGGCGCGGATCGCCCCGTCGGGGCCGACCAGCGCGACCTCGATCCCCGCCGCGCTGAGGATCTTGCCGAACGGCCCGGTGATCCACTTGCCGATCCCGGCGAGCGGCTCGGTGCGGACGATCGGGGCGAAGCGCCAGATCAGGTACTCGTCGCCACGCCCGGCGCGCTGCGCGGTGGCGGTCCACGACTGGCGCTCGTCGGCCACGGTGACTTCGGTGCTCTCGCCCTCGCGCCAGGCGCCGCGCGCGGCGCGCGCGAGCTGTTCGGCCGAGGCGCCGTCGACCGGCATCCGCGGCGGGGCATGGCTCGAGCCGAACCACAATTCGTAGGCGGCATTGGCGCAGACCAGGCGGTTGGCGCGGTCGGTCACGGCGATGGCGAGGCCCGGCTGCTCGATCGCGGCGACGGTGACCGACCAGTCGGGCACCCCGCCGTCGGCTTCAGCCGCCGGCGCGGACCGGCGGCGCGCGGCGGCAAACGCGATCAGCCCGAGCACGACCAGCCCGCCGGTATAAGCCAGCATGACCTCGGTGCCCATGACCAGCTGGATCAGGGTGACGCTGGCGAGCACGGCGGCGGCGACCGCCAGCGAGTCGATCAGCCCCCGCGAGCCCCCCGGCGCTGCGAGGGAGTGCTTCATTCGGCCGGGAGTCGGCGGGCGTGGGAATGGCGCAAGTGGCGCCGGCGCCACTTGCGCGCCACGCGCGTCCGCCAGATCCAGCCCGAGACGACGTAGCTGATCGCCGCCGCGACGACGGCGATCACGATCAGCCCGAACGCGGTCTCGAGCCCGGCGTGGGTCAGCCATTCCAGGAAGTGCTCGAGGTCGGTCGTCTCGACCGCGGTGTTGACCGGCGCGACCATCGTCGCCGCGTCGATCCGCAGCAGCCAGCCGCCGACCCAGTACGCTGCGACCCAGATCAGCGGCGTGGTGAACGGGTTGGTGACGAACGTCGCCAGCGCCGCGAGCGGCACGTTGGCGCGCACCGAGACGCTGAGCAGCGCCGCGAACAGGATCTGCGCGAACGGGATGACAATGCCGACGAGCAGGCCGAGCGCCACGCCGCGCGGCACCGAGCGGCGCGTGAAGCGCCACAGCTCGGCGCGCAGCACGCGGTGCGCGAACGGGCGGATGAAGCGATTGTGCTCCATCTGCTCGCGCGTCGGCATGTTCTTGCGCAGCCAGTCGGCCAGCCAGGTTTTCGAAGTTGAGCCGCTCATCGTCCTGATGTCGTGTTGCGCAGCCGACATGGCAAGCGCAAGCCGCCTCCGCTATCCTCTGTCGCGCATTAACCGCGCCTTGTCGCGCTTCCAGTCGCGTTCCTTGATGCTCGCGCGCTTGTCGTGGGTCTGCTTGCCCTTGGCCAAGGCCAGCTCGACTTTCGCGCGGCCCTTGGAGTTGAAGTAGATCGACAGCGGGATCAGCGTCATGCCCTTGCGCTCGACCGCGCCGATCATCTTCTCGATCTCGCGCGCGTGGAGCAGCAGCTTGCGCGGCCGCTTGGGCTCGTGGTTGAAGCGGTTGCCGTGGCTGAACTCGGGGATGTTGGCGTTGACCAGCCAGGCTTCGCCGTCGTTCACGTAGGCATAGCTCTCGGCGATCGAGCCTTCGCCGAAGCGCAGGCTCTTCACTTCGGTGCCCGAGAGCGCGATCCCGGCCTCGAACACGTCCTCGATGAAATACTCGAACCGCGCGCGCCGGTTCTCGGCGACGGTCTTGATCTTGTCGAAGGTGGAGGGCTTGGGCCGGGCCATAAGGGAGGCGCATGTAGGCGCTCGCGCGCGAATGCGAAAGCCTCGTCCCGGCGCGCGGGAACTTTCCCTCGCGATCAAGCGCTTCGCCGCTGGAAGGACGGGCATTCAAGGAGTCGCAAGATGCCCCGTGGCGACAAGGACAAGTACACCGACAAGCAGAAGCGCAAGGCCGAGCACATCGCCGAAGGCTACGAAGATCGCGGCGCATCCGAGAAGACCGCCAAGGCCCGTGCCTGGGCGACGGTCAACAAGGAGAGCGGCGGCGGCAACAAGTCGGGCTCGGGCCGCGGCAAGAAGGACACCCACGTGTCCTCGTCGCGTGGCGGCCGCGCCCACAAGTCCGGCTCGGCCGAGCAGCGGTCCGCCGCAGCGCGCAAGGGGTGGGACACCCGGCGGCGCAACGGCAACGCCTGACTAGTCGAGGTCCGCCGGCAGCGTCGGCTCGCTGAGGATCGCCTTCATCCGCGCCCAGCGCGCATCGGCCGAGGTGCCCGCTGCCTCGACCGCGTGCTGGACCATGTCCTTACCGAGACCGTAGTTGATGATGTAGCTGCGGTAGGTCCTGGTGAAGCGCAGCGACTGCGCGGCGCGCTCGGGCGACGACAGCTGGTAGCGCTGGATCAGCGCCTTGGCCTGGTCCTCGTCGATCTCGCCCGAAAGCAGCTTCGCGGCGATCGTGTAGCCTGCCGGACGCAGCTGCGCGGTCAGCTCGTGGAGCGCGACGTAGCGGTCGATGTCCGCCGCCGGCAGGCCGGCCAGCGGCGTGAGCACCGTGCGGTCGAAGGCCAGCGCCTCGTTGCCCGGGAAGGCGAGCTCGATGCCGTAGTTGGCCGAGCCCTCGGCGATCAGCGATTGCGGCGAGTACAGTGGATAGACCGTGTATTCGAGCCAGCCGCGCTGCTTGACCAGCTCCTGCTCCATCAGCGCGTTGAACACGTGGTGTCCGGGATAGCCCTCGTGGCAGCCGAGATCGATCGCCCGGTCGAGCCGCACCGGCAGATCGGTATTGACCTCGATCTTCGAGTGGTACCCGCCCTGGTAGTAGTTGTAGCCGCCCCACGGCTTGTCGGTGACGAGCGCGAGGTCGAAGCGCTCGCCTTCGGGCAGCGCGTAATGCGCGAGCGTGCGCTTGCGGCATTCGGCGATCGACGCGTCCATCACCGCCTTGAGCCTGTCGGCCGGGATGTTGAAGCGGTTCTCGAACGTGTCGATCCGCTGCCATAGCGGCCCCTCGCCCGGGACCAGCTTGTCGATCTTCGCGATCAGGGGGTCGAAAGTCGCGAGATCGGGCGTCTCGGGGCGGACGCCGAACAGCCCTTCGGCCTCTTCGACGAACGGCAGGTTCTCGCCCTGCAGCATGCGCAGCCTGGTCTGCGCGGCGACGAGCTGGGCATCGAGGAACTTCGCCCGGCGCTCGTCCATCGAGCCTGGCTCGGGCGCGGCCGCCGCGATGCGACCCCGTAGCGCGGCAGCGCGATCGGCGAGCCTGGGCAAGTCGTTCG
>CBHWED010000041.1:0-18369 GCA_966112795.1 uncultured bacterium | reverse complement strand
TGCAAGTACACCGACTGCGTCGAGGTCTGCCCGGTCGACTGCTTCTACGAAGGCGAGACCATGCTGGTGATCAATCCCAGCGAGTGCATCGACTGCGGCGTGTGCGAGCCCGAGTGCCCGGCCGAGGCGATCCTGCCCGACACCGAAGGCGGCCTCGAGCAGTGGCTCGAGCTCAACGCCAAGTACTCGGCCGAGTGGCCCAACATCACCGAGAAGAAGGACCCGCCGGCCGACGCCGACGAGTTCAAGGGCGCCGAGGGCAAGTTCGAGCAGTACTTCACCCCGGAGCCCGGCGAAGGCGACTAAGTCAACGACTGAGTCAACGAGCGATTCCGCGCACTTGGCTCGCTCGCCGAGCGGCCCTTGCCCGCAATTTGGGCAGGGGTGGCAATTTTGTTGCGAATCTGCTATATACCTGCCCGGACTGTCGCGTTCCCCAGCTGCGGCAGGCATATAAGGAAGGCAGGCTCCCGCCATTAGCGTCGTGACAAAGGCATGCAAGGCCGCCGACGGGTCGTGCGGTCGTGACAGCGCTGACGCTCGCTCCCGGGTCTGCCGTGTGAAAGGACAGTAAATGGCTGTGAATGCCCCCGCCTTCGATGTCGGCGATTACGTTGTCTACCCCAAGCACGGTGTCGGTCGCGTCGTCGAGCTACAGAGCGAGGAAATCGCCGGGATGAAGCTCGAGCTCTACGTGCTCCGCTTCGAGAAGGAACGGATGACCCTGCGGGTGCCGGTGAACAAGGTCGAAGCGATCGGCATGCGCAAGCTCTCGAGCGACAAGACGCTCAAGGAAGCGATGCAGACCCTGACCGGCAAGCCCAAGGTCAAGCGGACGATGTGGTCGCGCCGCGCCCAGGAATACGAAGCCAAGATCAACTCGGGCGACCTCGTGTCGATCGCCGAGGTGACCCGCGACCTGTTCCGCCCCGAGGACCAGCCCGAGCAGAGCTATTCCGAGCGGCAGATCTTCGAAGCCGCCTCGAGCCGCCTCGCGCGCGAGCTCGCGGCGATGGAGAAGACCGACGAGCCGACCGCGCTCAACAAGATCCTCGACGTGCTGCGCAAGCACGCGCCGCAGTATTACGAGAGCACGACCGAAGACGCCTGACGGGCGCCACTTCGTGTCGACAGGGCCGTCCGGGGTAACCCGGGCGGCCTTTTCGTTTGTGGCGACACCCTGAGATATATCGCCGAACTTCACAAACGCATCGACGAACAGGATTGAGCCCGGCCGCTTCGCGTATTATCGTGGTAATACACGATGACAGGAGGAGTCGCGATGCGCCTCGACGAACTGTTCCGCAACCTCGGCACCATCGCCGGCACCATCGGCGCGCAGATGCGCGAAGCGTTCGAGGGCGTGCCGCTCGAAGAACTCGACCTCACCGGCCCGCCGCCGCGCGAGGTTTCCCTACGCGGCCCGGCGCAAGTCGTGCTCAGCGAAGGCGATTCGCTGGCGATCGACATCGAGGCCGGGCCCGACGAGGACGAAGTGCGCTTTCTGCTCGACGAGGACCGCCTGGCCATCGCCGGCGGCGGCCGCGAGACGGTCGTCAGGGTGACCACGCCTGCGCCTGCCAAGCTGGCGACATGCGGCTCGGGACGGATGACCGCCGCGCGGCTTGCGCGCGACGGCGAGATCTCGATCGCCGGCTCGGGCCGGCTCGAGGTCGCCGGCGTCGAAGGCGGGAGGCTCAAGATCAACATCGCCGGCAGCGGGCGCCTCGCGGTCGACGGTCGCGCCGAGGCGCTCGAGCTGTCGATCGCCGGCAGCGGCAGCTGCGATGCCGACGGCCTCGCGGTCGAGCGGGCCGCGGTGCACATTGCCGGCTCGGGCGACGCGATCTTCGCCTGCAACGGCGAGGTCGAAGCGCACCTGATGGGCTCGGGCAACGTGATCGTGCGCGGCTCGGCGCGCTGCAGCGTGCATTCGGTCGGCTCCGGCTCGGTCACCTGCGAGCGCGAGCGGGAGGCCGCCGATTAGCGCGGGCAGCTCGGCAATTCGCAGCCCGGTTCTCTGCGCGGCGCGCGCCGCGGCGGGGTGGAACGACTCGCCGGTCTGTGGCAGGCCCGCGGCATGAGGCCGTCGCAGCCCGAACGTCCGCGCCTGAGAAAACGCGAGATCGTTTTCGCGGTCGCCGCGGGCGTCGTCGCCGCGGGCGGTGCAGCGCTGATTCTCGACAGCGACGACGGCGGCCCGCCGGCGCAGGCTTACGGCGGCACGCGCGAAATGACCTATCAGGCGGCCGACTTCGACCAGATTTCGACCAGCGGCCCGCAGGACGTGAACGTCACGCTCGGCGACAGCTTCGCGGTGCGCTCGGAAGGGTCGCCGCAGGCGCTCGAGCAGCTCGAGGCGGTGGTGGTGAACGGCAAGCTGACCATCCAGCCCAAGCGCGGGTTCAACTGGGGCAACTGGCGCAGCCTGCAGCCGGCAACGTTCTACGTCACCCTGCCGAAGCTCGAAGCGGTCGCCGTCGCCGGCTCGGGCGATGTCAGCATCGACCGGATCGAGGGCGAGCGCTTCGACGGCTCGATCGCCGGCCCGGGCTCGCTGGCGATCGCGACGATGGCGGTCGGCGATGCGACCTTTTCGATCGGTGGACAGGGCGACGTGACGGTCGCGGGCACCGCGCGCAACACGCACGTCGCGATCGCCGGAACCGGCGAGGTCCAGGGCGGCGGGCTCAGCAGCGACACCGCGTCGATCTCGATCGGCGGCACCGGCGACGTCTCGCTCACGGTGCAGAAGGAAGCCAACGTCTCGATCATGGGGACCGGCGACGTCGACATCTCGGGCCCGGGGCGTTGCTCGGTGACGCAGATGGGCACCGGCGACGTGACCTGCAGCGGCGGCGGCGGCACGGAGGACAACGACGACTAGTCGGGATCGACTACGGCTGTAGTTGACTACACCTGTAATCGTCTGTAGGCCGGGCGCTCGGGACATCCCGCGGGGAGTAACGGGCCATGCGACACCTTCCGATCCTGGTTTCCGCCGCAGCGCTGGCTGCGCTCGGCGCTTCGGCGAGCATTGCGCAGGAGGACGCGCAAGCGACCACCGGCGCTACCAACCGCAACTACGAGCTCACCGGTTTCGACGGGGTCGCAGTGGTCGGCCCGCACCATATCGTGGTCTCGGTCGGCCCGGCATTCTCGGTGCGCGCCGAGGGGCCGCAGCAGACCCTGGCCGACACCGAAGTCGAGGTGGAGAACGGCAGGCTCAAGATTCACCCGATCGACGACGGCCGCTGGGAGCGCCGCTGCGGCGACCGTGCCAACGACCGCGACGGATTTCGCTGGCGCTGCTGGGACGATTATCAGCCGGCGACCTTCTACGTGACGCTGCCGCGGATCGAGGATGCCTCGCTGGTAGGGGGCGGCGACATGCGCATCGACCGCGTCGAGGGCGCCGAATTCTCCGCTTCGGTGGCCGGCTCGGGCGATCTCGACGTCGCGGCGCTGCGCGTCGACGACGCCAGGTTCTCGATCGCCGGGTCGGGCGACCTCGTCGCCCGCGGCAGCGCGCGCCGCTCGCGCGTGTCGATCGCCGGCTCGGGCAATCTCCAGGCGCGCGAGGTGACCAGCGACGAGGCTTCGATCTCGATCGCCGGCTCGGGCGATGTCGCGCTGACCGTGCAGAACGACGCGCGGGTGTCGATCGTCGGCAGCGGCGATGTCGACATCGTGGGCCCGGCGCAGTGCTCGGTCTCGCGCTTCGGCGGCGGAAAGGTGCGCTGCAACGGCGAAAACGTCGTCAGCTAGTTCACGACCGCGCAATCCTGCCGTACGTAAGGCGCGAGCCGAGGAGTACGGCAGATGGGTCACGCGATCAGGTTGATTTTCATAGGCATCGGCGCGCTCGCGCTCCAGGGATGCCTGGCCAAGACCGCGATCAGCGCGGTCACCTTGCCGGTCAAGGTCGCGAGCAGCGCGGTCGACGTGGCCACGACCAGCCAGTCCGAAGCCGACCAGGCGCGCGGCCGCGAGATCCGCCAGCGCGAGGAGCGGCTCGGCAAGCTGCAGCGCGACTACGAAAAGCAGATCGGCAAGTGCGGCGACGGCGACCGCAACGCGTGCGACCAGGCACGCCTGACTTACGCCGAAATCCAGCAGCTGCTGCCGCAAGTCCCGGTCGAGCCGCCGCCGGCCAACTAGGCCGCCGCTCGCCTGAGCCGGTCGTTGATCGCCGCGCCGATGCCCGTCTCGGGAATCGGCGCGACCGCGATGCGCGGCTGGGCCGACGCCGCCGCTTCGTGCAGGCAGGCGTAGAGACGCGCCGCCGCCAGCGCGAGGTCGCCCGCCTCCGACAGCGAGCAATCGCCGGCGACCGCGCCGAAGCCGATGAGGAATTCATCGGCGGCGGCACTGGTTGCCCCGAGCCGCACCGGCTTGCCCGGCGAATAGTGCCGCGCGAGCTGACCTGGCGCCTCGATACCCAGGTCCTCGAGCGGCTTCGCTGGCCCGAGCTCACGCGCGAGATCGTCCTCGGCGATCGGGCCCGGGCGCAACAGCTGCCACGAACCGTCGGCGCGCAACGCGACGATCGTCGATTCGACCCCGCGCGTGCACGGGCCCCCGTCGAGGATCGCATCGACCGCCGAGCCCAGCGATTCGGCGACGTGCTCGGGCGCAGTCGGGCTGATTCCGCCGCTCCGGTTGGCTGAGGGCGCAGCCAAGGGCAGGCCCAGCGTAGCGAGCAGCCCCTGCAGCGCCGGATGGTCGGGCATGCGCAGCGCGACGGTCGGCAGCCCGGCGGTGACCGCGGGCACGATCCCGGCGTCGGCGCGGACCGGCAGCACCAGCGTCAACGGACCTGGCCAGTAGCGCGCCGCGAGCCGCTCGGCGCGCTCGTCGAGCTCGGCCAGCTTGAGCGCCATCTCGAGCGAGGCGACATGCACGATCAGCGGGTTGAAGTCCGGCCGGCCCTTGGCGCGGAAGATGCCCGCCACCGCGGGCTCGCTGTCGGCGCGCGCGGCGAGGCCGTAGACGGTCTCGGTCGGCACTGCGACCAGCCGCCCGGCACGCAGCAAGTCCGCGGCGCGGGCGATCCCGTCCGCGTTCGCTTCGAGCCGTTCGGATACCGCGCCGTGCATCCGGCGGCGCTACAGCGCTCGCCCGGCCAAGCCAAGCTATCCTTCGGGTGTGCCGGGGACGTGGAAGCTGCCCGGCGCAGGCGGCGTGATGGCAACCTCGCGTGGCGTCGGCAGCTGCGGGATCCAGCCGTAGGGCACACGATAGGCGCGATAGACCGCGTTGCTGCGACGCCCGCCCTCGCCCGGCGGATTCATGAACTCCCAGACGATCGTCTTGTCGGCGGTGACCTCGAACACCCGCCCCGGCGCGCCTTCGGTGATCAGCGTGTTGCCATTGGGCAGCCGCTGCGCGCCGCTGATGTTGGTGCTGAAGAAGTTGGGCGCGCCGTACGACCAGACCAGCGCGAGGCTGACCGGATCGATCTCGAGCACGCGCGAACCGGCGCGCTGGTAGATCGCGTTGCCCTGCGGCGAGATCGCGCTCGGATCGCCCATGCCGCTCGCGCCGCCGTTGTCGAACAGCAGCAGGTTGCCTGCGCCGGGCAGCCCGGGCGGGACCAGGTGCGCGTCGTGCTGGCCGATCACCTGGCCGAACGGGCTGGCGCTCGAATCGGGGCCGAGACGCCAGACGACGCTGCCGTCGCGGGCGACGATCGCGACCACGCTCGCCGAGCGGCTCGAGATCATCACGTTGTCGGGATGGAACCGCGCGTCGCCGGCCTCGTGCCACGGGTTGGGCCCGAGGAAGCGCGCCGAATTGACATGCAGCCAGTCGTAGCCGTCGCGCGTGCCGAGCCGGGCGATCGCCGCGCGCGCGGGCGCGTCGAAGCCGAACTCGCCGATGTGATCGGCCGCGCGCCATTCCCAGGCGACCTTGCCGGCCGCGTCGACCTCTATCAGCCGGTCGTCCTCGAGCAGCACGTTCGCCACGGCAGGGTCGGCGTGGCTCGTGTGCGTGAGCAGCAATCTTCTGGCGTCACTCGCGACGGGAGTGAATGACGGCGAGTGGTAGCCCGCCGGAAAGCCGGCCAGATGCCAGTCGTGGTGCTGCCGCGCGCTCGATTGGCGCTGGCCGTCGAGCATGATCTCCTCGGCGCGGGCGAAGCGCCACAGCTCGCGACCGTCGAATCCCACGGCAACGAGCGCGGTCGCTTCCTGGTGGCCGGGAAAGGCTCCCGTCGGTGCAACCAGCACGCCGCCGGGGAGGATCCGCGCCGGGCCGCCGGCCGAGACGTTGAACCCGTCCCATCGCTTCACGGTGCGCCCGTTCATGTCGATGACGAGCACCGCGGGCGTGTCGAGCGTCGAGAGCACGGTGAACCCGCTCGAGGCCCTGGCCGGATCGTAGATCGTGGTGCCGGTCGGGAAGACCGTCGGCGCGGCGCGCACCATCGCCGGCAGCGCCGATGCCACCAGCGTGGCGCCGACGAAGTGGCGTCGCGTGAACCTGACCCTCATGCTGCCTCCCCAGACCGGGTGGGCGTGCTCCGCGGGCCATCGTAGGCGAACGGCAAAGTTTAGGAAAGTTTGCGCCAAATCGCGCTTGACGGGACGGAGCGCGCAGGCCGAACGGGTGCCGATGACCGCTTCAGACGATCTCCTCCTTCGCATCGCCACCGCGCTCGAGCGGCTAGCTCCCCAGGCCGAGGCCGCGACCGACTGGCTCACCTCGCCGGCTTACGTGTGGGCCGGCCGGGCAGGACGCCCGGTTGCGGCGATCGATGCGCCGGGGCTCGCCCTGTTGCAGGGCATCGAGCGGCAGAAGCACGAGGTCGCCGAGAACGTCGCCCGGCTCGCGGCCGGCCACGCCGCGCACGACATGCTGCTGTGGGGCGCGCGCGGCATGGGCAAGTCGGCGCTCGTGCGCTCGGCCGTGCTCGCGGCGCAAGAGCACGAGCCCGGACGGATCGCGCTGGTCCAGGTGGCGACCGACGCGGTCGACACGCTGACCGCGCTGTTCGCCGCGCTGGCCGGGGTCGACCGGCGCTTCCTGGTGTTCGTCGACGACCTGGGCTTCGCCGCCGGCGATGCGGCCGGGCCGCGGCACTTGCGCTCGTGGCTCGACGGCGGAGTCGAGGCGCGTCCGGGCAACGTGCGCCTTGCGGTGACCTCGAACCGGCGCGCGATCGTCGCCCGCCACACGACCGAGCAGGACGACCCGCTCAACCCGCGCGATGCGGTCGACGACCAGCTCGCGCTGGCCGACCGCTTCGGGCTCTCGCTCGGCTTCCACGCCTGCTCGCAGGACGAATACCTCGCGATCGTGCGCGGCTATGCGGAGGCGCTCGGCCTCGCCTGGGAGGAGGCGGCGGCACTCGAATGGGCCAAGCGCCGCGGCGCCCGCTCGGGGCGGGTCGCCTGGCACTTCATCACCGAGCTCGCCGGGCGCGCGGGCAAGCCGCTCGCGCGCTAGTTCCCCTCGAACGCCCGCCGCGGGTCGCCGCGCAGCTCGGTCTGCGGCGGCATGTGCTCGCTGGCGATGCGCTGCGGCGCCGCGGCCGGCGCGGCGCCGGGGGCGATCACGCGCCAGATGATGTTGCCGGTATCGTCGCTGACGAGCAGCGCGCCGGTCTTGTCCCACGCCAGCCAGGTCGGCCGGCCGTAAGTCTCGCCCGGGCCGGCGAGGAAGCTCTTGAGCACCGGCACCGGCTTGCCGAGCGGATTGCCGCGCTCGTCGAAGCGCACGAAGATCACGTCGTAGCCGGCCGGCGGCTGGCGGTTCCACGAGCCGTGGCGGGCGACGAAGGCGCCCTGCCCGAACGCGTCGCCCATGCGCGAGCCCTCGCGGGTGAACACCAGCCCGAGCGCGGCGACGTGCGGCCCGAGCGCGAACTCGGGGGTGCGCGTGTACTGGGTGAAGAACTCGGGCATCGGCGCCTCCACGCGCTCGTCGATCTCCTCGTTCCAGTAGACCCACGGCCAGCCGTAGTGGGCGCCGACCGGGACATTGGTCAGGTAGTCAGGCACGAGGTCCGAGCCGAGCTGGTCGCGCTCGTTGACCGTGGTCCACAGCTCGCCGCTCCACGGGTTCCAGGCGAGGCCGTTGGGATTGCGCAGCCCGGCGGCGAACTGGCGCGAGCGGCCGTTCGCGAGGTCGATCTCGTGGATCGCCGCGCGGCCCTTCTCGATGTCCATGCCGCCTTCGGCGATGTTCGAGGCCGAGCCGACCGCGACGTAGAGCTTGCTGCCGTCCTCGCTGAGCAGGAGGTTGCGCATCCAGTGGTTGCCCGCGGCGGGCAGGTCCATCAGCTTGGTCGGCGCGCCCGCGAGCGTGGTCGCGCCTTCGGCGTAGTCGAAGCGCAGCACCGCGTCGTGGTTGGCGACGAACAGCTTGCCGTCGCGCCAGGCGATGCCCGAGGGCGAATCGAGATCGCTGCGCAGCACGTGGCGCTCCTCGGCGATCCCGTCGCCGTTGGCATCGCGCAGCAGCACCAGCCGGTTCGGCGAGGGCACCGAGGCCCCGGCGCGGCTGAACAGGATGCCCGCGATCCAGTTGGTCACCGGGTTGCCGCCGGTGACCACGCGCGCGGGCGCGTTGCTCTCGGCGACGAGGATGTCGCCGTTGGGCATCGCGTAGATCACGCGCGGGTGGTCGAGCCCTTCGGCGAAGCGGTTGACCTGCAGGCCTTCGACCGCCGCGGGCGCCTGGCCTGCGGCCCAGCCGATCGGCCGCGCGACGTTGACCGTCGGGATCGTCTCGGGACTGGGCGCCGCGAGCGTCGGATCGGTGCCGGTCACCTGGTCGAGGCTGTACTCGGCAGGGCTGCCTCGCACGACCCACCAGGCAAAGACGGCGAGCACGACGGCGAGCACGAGCAGGCCGATGGCGATCTTCTTCAGGATCCGCATGGTGCGAGGAGATAAGCCAAGCCCGGCTTTGCGGCAACGGCCTTCGCGGCTAGGGCTTTCGCGATGTACGACTTCGCCGCCGACTCCACCCTGCCCAAGCCCGCGCTGTACCGCGAGCTCGCCGCCGCTGCCGACGCGCTGACCGCCGGCGAACCCGACGGGATCGCCAACATGGCCAACCTCGCCGCGCTCGTCTGGCAGCTCGTGCCCGATCTCAACTGGGCCGGGTTCTACCGCATGGTGCAAGGCGAGCTCGTGCTCGGGCCGTTCTGCGGCAAACCGGCGTGCATCCGCATCCCGCTCGGCCGCGGCGTGTGCGGCACCGCCGCCGCCTCGGGCGAGACGCAGCTGGTGGCCGACGTCCACGCTTTCCCCGGCCACATCGCCTGCGACGCGGCGAGCCGCTCCGAGCTCGTCGTTCCGATCGTGCGCGACGGCGCGGTGCTCGCGGTGATCGATCTCGACAGCCCGCTGCCGGCACGGTTCGATGCCGACGACCAGGCCGGCTTCGAAGCCCTTGCCGCGCTGATAGCCTTTCGGGTCTGACCCGACCCTGTCCGGGACACCGGCATGCGGGCGGCTTGGGATTTTCTCCGGGCACGGTAGGATCGTCCCCTCAGGCCAGCTCCAGCCAGGAGGCCCGCAGATGACCGTCCGTCCCCTAGCACTGCTCGCCGCGCTGACCCTGCTGCCCGCGCTGCCCTCCCCTGCGTTCGCCCAGGAGGGCCAGGATGAGGCGGTCGAGCCCGCGGACGATCCGGCGCCCGCCGAGGAGAACCCGGCAGACATCCCCTCGCCGCCGCCCGCAGACGCACCGACCGATCGCGCAGCGGAGCCTGCAGAGACGCCCGTAGACACGCCCGCGCCTGCCGGTTCCGCCACGCCAGCTGTCGCGCAACCGCCCCCGCCCTCGCCCTTTTCGCCGCAGCAACGCGCAGGCTGGCTCGCGCAATGCCGGGCCACCTTCCAGCGCGCCGGGGCCGCGCTCGGCGGGGCGATCGGCCAGCCCGACGCCTGCGAGACGCAGCTGCTCGACTTCGAGCGGACCTACGTGCCGACGACGGACGGCCAGCCGCCGACGATCTGGGTGCGCGTTCCGGTCGTGCGCCCGCCGGCGGCAGCGCCGCTCGCGGAGACCCCCGCCGAGTAGGACTTGCAGAGCACGCCGTCGCCGTTTGCTATAGCCGATAGCAATCAGCGCTCACGGGGAGCCGCCGATCGGGGGGCCGCGGGCCTGCGCGACCACGGTCTGCTGCTGCAGGCGGATCGTCCCGACCCGGTCGACGGTCTGCTGCGGCCCGACCTCGATCCCGCCGGCGAGCTCGCCCGCCGGCCCGAGCACCTGCTCGCTGGTCGACGACATCTTGAGCCGGTAGCGGCCGTACGGCACGCGCTCGAACAGGAAGAACCCGTCGAACTCGGTCATCGTCCGCGCGGCGATGAGCCCGTCGGGGCCGATCAGCTCGAGCTCGACTCCGGCGAGCGGCTCGGCGTCGGGCGAGAGGATCTCGCCCTCGACTTCGCCGGTCGGCGAGACCGCGAGCTCGAGCACCGCGGCGACGCCGGGGCGCGGGGTGACCACCAGGCCCTTGCCGTGGGGCATCAGGTAGGGGTCGGCGAGCGTCGATTCGTCGATCGAGACCAGCACCTTGGCGTAGGGCTGCAGGCCTTCCACGAAAGTATGCCCGCGCTCGTCGGTCGGCTCGGACGCGCCGAACTGGCCGGCGGTCACCCCGACCCCTTCGAGCGCCTCCTCGCCCGGCGAGCGCCGTCCGTCGCCGTTCGCGTCGAGGAACACCGAGACCGCCGCCTGCCCGCGCTCGGCGAGCTTGCGGTCGGACATGCGGAAGCCGCCGTCGAGCGGATCGGGTCCGAAGCTGAAGTTCAGCGCGAGGCTGCCGACGATCCCGCCACGGGTGTCGGCGCCCGCGCTGCCGCGCAGCGAGAACGCGCGGAAGTGGTGCACGTAGCCGGCCTCGAACCGGGTCACGTCGTTGCGGCCCTGGTGCTCGATGTTGAACTGCAGCTCGGAATTCTCGTTGAGGCCCCGTTCCGCGGTCAGGCTCGCGGTTTCGAGGCCGCGCTCGTCGGGCGGCCCGGTCAGCCGATAGGTTGCCTCGCCGCGCACGGTCATCCCGAGCAGGCGCGTGTTGGCCAGCAGGCCGACCCGCGTGCCGTCCTCGAAATCGCCGTCCTCGTCATCCTCGTCCTCGGTCTCGCGGTGCAGCACGAACCCGGTCAGCGAAACCCGCGGCAGCATCAGCGAAGCGCGTGCGAACAGCTCGTTGACCTTGCGTCCGTCGCGCTGCGTGGTGCGGCTGAAGCCGGCCGACAGCGGAATCGGCGTGCGCCCGGCCCTGACGACCGAATCGAACTGGATCCGGTGCGCGTTGCTCTGGTTCGGCTCGATCAGCGTGCTGGTGTAGCCGCCGTCGACGAAGAAGCTTTGCGCGGTGATCCCGACTGGACCGATATCTCCAAGAATATCAACGAGATATGCGCGGCCGCGGCCGAATTCCTGCGACGCGGTCAGGTTGAGCAGCATGTGCCCGAGCGAGCGCTGGAGATTGAGCTCGGCATAGTCGCGCCGGCGGCCGGCGTAGAACAGCGATTGTCCGACCGCGCCGATCACCGTGCGGCGATCGAGCCCGTACTGCACGCCAGCGGCATATTGCCAGCCGCGTTCCTGGCGGAGCCCAGCGCGCGGCTGTCCGAACTCGACGAGGTCGCGGTTGCGCTCGACCACGCCGGCCCAATACTCGAGCTTGCCCGGGCCGACCGCGCCCTGGCCGACCTGGATCGACTGCGCTTCGCGGCGGACCTGCCCTTGCGGACCGTAGAGCACGACCTCGAGGTCGTTGGCGCCGTAGACCAGCGGGACATCGAACTCGTAGCGGCCGTCGATGCCCTCGCTCTGGTAGGCGAGCAGCTGGCCATTGCGGTAGAGCTCGGCGTCCCAGCCGAGCGGCAATGCGCCGCGCAGCGTGGTGTTGCCGAACCGGGTCGGCCGGTCGAGCGGGGTGTTGCTGACGAACAGGCCGCGCCCGACCCCGGCGCCGCCGGCGAGGTTGCCCGAGGGCATCTCGACATCGCCGCCGACGATCTGGGTGGCGCGGAGTGGCCCGAGCATGCGGCCGTCGGGGTCCATCCGGAACGCCCGCAGGCGCAGGCTCTCGGGGACGCCCTTGTTGTCTGACGCCAGCCGCAAGTCGAAGCTGGCGAGCGCGACTTCGCCGCTGGCGAAAATCTCGTAGCGCGTGTCGAGCCGGTCACGGTCCGCGTCGTGGCGATAATCGCTGCGCGCGACCACATCCACCGACGGCGTCCGCCACAGCGCGTAGGGCTGCGCGGCGCGCGGATAGGCGCTGAGATCGCTATCCTCGGCCGGACGAAGTCGCGCTGCGCGACTTTTGCGCTCGATCGCCTCGATAAACGGCAGCGGCCGCTCGCTCTCGACGGTGAGCATCGAGTTGCGCAAGTCGGGCATGAACGACACGCCGAACCAGCCGCTGAGTGCTTCGGTGTCGATGCACCAGCCCTCGGGGCTGTCGTAAATCTCGCCCGGCTGCAGCGGCCGACGCGTGTTCACGATTTGTACCGTATTCGAATCGCGCTCGATCGTGAGCGTCTGGTCCTCCGCGAACACCCAGCCGGTTGCGCGGCGCGACTTTTTGTCGAGCCGGATCGGCAGATCGAGCGACTGGATCACATCGGCGAGATCGACGCACACGCCGCCGGGCGTCTGGTAGCCGCGGATTTCGTCGAGCAGGCGATACTTCTTCACCTGGATCTGCAGCAGCACGGCATCGTCCTCGGTGGGAACGTAGCCCTGCGCCGCGGCCGGCGCCGCAAACAGCGCTGCGGCCGCCGCGATGCTCGCGACGGCCGCTTGGCCCCATTTGCGGAAAACGGACATGACGGTGGGAGGCCTGGGAGCCCGCCGACGGCCCTAGCGCAGGACCGTCTCGAGCGAGGTGATCAGTGCCCCGCCGCTCTGGATCGATTCGCGTAGCTCGATCCGCACCGGCCCGCGCATCGCTGCGGCCTGGTCGGGCAGCAGCCCGAACGTCGAGTGGCGGCTGGCGATCTCGGGATAGACGCCGATGCCGCGGGCGACGAACGCCGGCTCGTCCTCGCCCTGGCGATAGACGAGCAGGTCGCCATAGACCGACGCCGCGCCCGAGCGGGTGATGTCGAGGATGAACTGCGGCCCTTCGGCGCCGCTCTCGATCCGCGGATTGGCAAGCCCGGCGGTGGCTTGGAGCTCCCCCTTGCGGATGATGATCGGCATGGTGATGCCGTAGATCGGGATCAGGCTGATCGCGAAGCCGCTGTCCGCCGGAGCCGGCGCGGCCGGGGCCACGGCCTGGACCTTGGGCAGCGCGGCGAACGACATGTGCACGCGGTATTCGCCGTCGGGCAGCTCGGCGCCGGGACGCGCGCTGACGCGGATCGCCTGCGGCTCGCCCGGCGGCAGCACCACCCGGCGCGGCGCATAGCGGACCATCTCGAGTGCGGCCTTCTCGGTCACGTTGGCCTCGGTCTCCTCGACCGGCACCAGTTCGCCTTCCGGCGTCATCCGGCGCAGCTCGAGGTTGACCCGGTAGGTCGCCTCCTCGCTGCCGACGTTCGACAGCAGGATCTCCGCCCCGCGCCGCCCGTCGAGCACCAGCCGCGTGGGCGCGATCAGCAGGTCGCCCTGCGCGGCGACCGGGGTGGCGAGCGCGGCTGCGGCCGTCGCGAGGATGGCGGCCGCGAGGCGGCGCGAAGACATTCGGAACGACGGCATCGACGGATCCCACTACGCCCCCTCCCCTAGGGGGTTTCGCGTATTTGCTTACCGTTGGACGGTTAATTCGCCGTAAACCGTGATTGCCGCGGACATAGGAAAAGGGCCGCTCCGCCGAGGCGGAACGGCCCTTTCGAGGTGTCGTCCGGGCGCGAACGCCCGAGCGCGCTTAGTTGTACTGCACCGAAACGTCGAAGGTGCCGACGTACACGCCGGGCGCCTGGTTCGGCTTCACGGTCAGCGTGCCGCCGACGTGGAACTGGGCCGCGCCGCTGGCGAGGGTGACCTGGTTGCTCGCCGCGTCGCTGGTCAGCGCCGACAGGCTCATCACGTTCGACATGCCGCTCGGGATCGTGCCGAAGTTCTGCAGCGGGGCCGGAGCAGCCGGCAGCGCGATGCTGACGACGGCGTTGGCGAGGCCCGAGACGTGGAACAGCGGAACCGCGGTCGTGCTGCCGCACACCAGGTTGGTGCCGCAGGTGCGCAGGTTGGCGGCGCTGACGACGACGGTCGAGTTGGCAGCCAGCGCCGCGGTCGGCGAGATCTGGCCGAAGTCGAGCGTGTCCTCGGTGCCGTCGATGGTCAGCGACAGCGTGCTGAGGATCTCGGCCTGGGCATTCGCCGTGGCAGTGGTCGCGGCCGAAGCGTTCGAAGCGATGCCGAGGGTGGCGAGGGCCACGCCGGCAGCAGTGTAACGAAGAACCGATTTCATTTTATGGTACCCCTTCCAAGCGTGAACTTGTGGCGAGACCCCTTTGCCCGCCAGACGGGAATCATTGCCCGCTGGCTGGGCCAATAGGGCCGCGCCAATTCAAACTTGGTCGGTAAAGCTGGTTAACGGCTGCGCGATTTTTCTTAAGGGGTAGCCCCTAGATTCCGCCCCCGGTGAGCCGCTGGCAGATCAGGTCGAGCTGGTCGAGCGTGCGGTAGCGGATCGTCACCGCGCCCGAGCGCGGGTCGGTGTCCGCGGCAATTCTTACAGGTAAACCAAGCACTTCCTCGAGCTGGTTCTGCACCGCGACGATATCGGCATCCTGTCCGCGGTCGCGCGGCGCGCGCGCTGAACGAGTGCCTGGGCCCGCGTTCGCCGGGCGGCGGGCGAGCTTCTCGACTTCGCGGACCGAAAGATTTCCGTTTACCGCTTGTTGTGCCAGCGCCTCGGCGTCGGGCCGGCCGACCAGCGCGCGCGCATGGCCCATCTCGAGCCGGCCGGATTCGAGGTGCTCGAGCACCGGCGCGGGCAGCGACAGCAGGCGGATGAAGTTCGCCACATGGCTGCGCGACTTGCCGACCAGCTTGCCGATCTCAAGATGCGGCAAATGCTCAAGCTCAGCGAGTCGCTTGTACGCGCGGGCTTCCTCGACCGGGTTCAGGTCCTCGCGCTGGATGTTCTCGATCAGCGCCAGCGCGGCCACTTCGCGCTCTTCGAGATCGCGAACTAGTGCTGGAATCTCATGCAGTTGCGCCTTCTGCGCGGCGCGCCAGCGGCGTTCGCCAGCAACCAGCTGGTAGCGACCACCGGCGAGCGGGCGAACGATCACCGGCTGGATCACACCGCGCTCGGCGATCGAGGCGGCGAGGTCCTCGAGCGCCTGCTCGTCGAACTGGCGCCGCGGCTGCTCGGGGTGCGGCTCGATCAGTGCCACGGCAACGGTCGCCAGCCCGTCGCGGCCGTTCGGCTGGCTGAGGGGTGCGGCATCTTGCGTGGGCGTTTCGCTGCGTGCCGGCGTGATCAGCGGCTCTTCGCGGCGCGCCTCGCCGAGCAGCGCGCTCAGGCCCTTGCCGAGCTTCCGGCGCGCCTCGGGTCGCGTCTCCTGGCGTTCGTCGGCGCTCATGCGGCAATCCTTTCCTTGGGCAGCCGCCCGATCAGTTCGCGCGCGAGCGCCATGTAGGCCCGGCTGCCGCTGCAGGCATGGTCGTAGACTAGCGCCGGCAACCCATGGCTCGGCGCCTCGGACAGGCGCACGTTGCGCGGGATGACCGATTCGAACACCAGCTTGCCGAGGCATTCGCGCACGTCGTCGGCGACCTGGTCGGTCAGCCGGTTGCGGCGGTCGAACATGGTCAGTGCGATGCCAACGATGCCGAGCTCGGGATTGAACCGCTGCTGGACCTGCTCGACCGTCTGCAGCAGCTGGCTGAGCCCTTCGAGCGCGAAGAACTCACATTGCAGCGGCACAAGCAAAGTATCCGCCGCGCTCAATGCGTTGAGCGTGAGCAGCCCGAGCGACGGCGGGCAATCGATGAAGCACACGTCGTGCCCGCGGTGCCCGTCAAGCGCCTTCCCCAACCGCGCGGTACGGTCGGCCACGGTGACCAGCTCGATCTCGGCGCCGCTGAGGTCGACCGTCGCCGGGACTGCATCGAGCCCCGGGATCGACGTCCCCACGATACACTCGTCAAGCGGCGTTTCGTCGATCAGCAGATCGTAGCTCGAGTTCTGTCGCCGCGAGGCGTCGATGCCGAGCCCGGTCGAGGCGTTGCCTTGCGGATCGAGGTCGATCAGCAGGGTCTTCCACCCGGCTGCCGCCATCGCCGTGGCGATATTGATCGCGGTGGTGGTCTTGCCGACCCCGCCCTTCTGGTTGGCTATGGCGATCCGAATCATCGGATTTGCGGTGTCCCTTGCCCGATCAGGATGCCGCCTTCGGGATCGGTCTGCGATTGTTCCACGTGAAACATGGCTCGGACCCCCGTCGGCTGCTCAGCCAGTTCCTGCGCCGCGGAACGCCCCTTGGGCAACAGCCAAGTGGTGTCTCGTGTGGAAAAACGGGCGGACAAATGGAGCAGCTTTCCCAGCGGGGCGAAGGCGCGCGCGGTGATGACGCGCGCCGGGACAGTTTCCACAGTTTCGAGCCGCGCGCCGATGACCTGGCATTGCTCAAGCTCGAGCCCCTCGGCCGCGCGAATCAGCCATTCGACCCTGCGCTTGCGCGATTCGACCAAAATGATGGCCGTGTCGGGCCGGGCACAGGCCAGCACCAGCCCTGGGATCCCGGCCCCGCTGCCGAGGTCGAGCCATGGTCCTGTTCCACGTGGAACATGATCGAGCAGTTGCAGGCTGTCGGCGAAATGGCGCTGCCAGGTCATCGCCAGCGACGCCGACGAGACGAGGTTCTGCCGGTCGTTTTCCTCCGCCAGCAACGCGGCGAATCGCTCGAGGCGCGCCATGCCCGCCGCATCGGTCCGTTCGGCGCAAAAGCGGCGAGCCCCCTCTTCGTTGTCGATCATGCGGCAATGGCCTTGCGCCGGGCGTAGACCAGAACCGCAGCGAGCGCGGCCGGCGTGATGCCGCGCACGCGCCCCGCCGCGGCGAGGTTCGCCGGTCGCGCGGCAGCGAGGCGCTCGATCATCTCATTCGACAGCCCCGGCACCTCGGCGAACGGGAAATCGGCTCCCAGTACGACGGCCTCGCTTGCGCGCAGATCGCGCAACTCGCCCTCCTGGCGCTCGAGATAAGGCGCATAGGCGGCGTCCTCGGCGAGCTCCAAAGCGAGTTCGCTTCCGCCGTCGAGGTCGGAATCGAGCCAGGGATCGAGCCCAGCGAGATCGACATCCGGAAAGCGCAACCACTCGCCGAGTGTCTTGCGTCCTCCATCCCGCCGCACTGCAAGCCCCGCATCGGCCAACTCGGCGGCGCCCACTTCACGATCGAACGCCGCGCGCCACTGGTCGCGCTGCGCTTCGCGACGCTCGAACCAGGCCTGCCGTTCGCCACCGACACACCCCGCAGCGAGGGCCAGCGGAGTCAGCCGGCTCGCCGCATTGTTGGCCCGCAACCGCAAGCGATACTCGGCCCGCGCTGTGAGCATGCGGTAGGGCTCGCTCACCCCGTGCAGTGTCAGGTCGTCGACCATGACCGCGATGTAGCTGTTGCCACGGTCGAGCGGAGCCGGCGCGCAGCCGAGCACCCGCGCCACCGCGTGCATGCCGGCGAACAGACCTTGCGCGGCGGCTTCCTCGTATCCCGTGGTGCCGTTGATCTGCCCCGCGCAATAGAGCCCGGGAATTGCGCGCAGCTGCAGGTCGGGGCCAAGCGCGCGCGGATCGACGTGGTCGTACTCGACCGCGTAGCCGGGCACGGCCATCGCGACCCGCTCGAGGCCCTCCATGGTCCGCAGCATCGCTAGCTGCACGTCGGCCGGCAGCGAGGTGCTGATACCGTTGGGATAGACGAGATGCGTCGCGAGGCCTTCGGGCTCGAGGAACACCTGATGTCCGTCTCGGTCGCCGAAGCGGTGGATCTTGTCCTCGATCGACGGGCAATACCGCGGCCCCATCGCCTCGATCGCCCCGGTGAATAGCGGAGAGCGATTGAGGTTGGCGCGGATGATGTCATGGCTCGCGGCATTGGTCCGGGTGATCGCGCAGAACACCTGCGGGTTGGCCCGGCTAGGGGTCAGTGGCGACATGGTCCACGGCTCGGCGTCCGATTCCTGTTCCTCGAGCCGCGCCCAGTCGATCGTGCGGCCGTCGAGCCGCGGCGGAGTGCCCGTCTTGAGCCTGGCCATCGGCAGTGCCGCTTCGCGCAGCTGCGCTGCGAGCCGCTGCGCCGAGCTTTCACCGATGCGGCCCCCGGTCATGCGCTCCTCGCCGCGGAACAGCGTTCCGCCGAGGAACGTGCCGGTGCACAGCACGACCGCCGAAGCTGCCAGCCGCGTTCCGTCGGCCAGCTCGAGCCCGCGCACCGCC
>CBHWED010000040.1:0-18798 GCA_966112795.1 uncultured bacterium | reverse complement strand
CGCGAGCTCGGCGCCGCGCTCGCCGAACTCGGCCTGCGCCAGCGCAAGTGCGCGATGCGCCCGGTCGAGCTTGGCCGCGAGCGGCTCGCCGCGCGCGTCGCCCGGTTGCCCAGGCCCGAGGCGCTCGCGGCGCAGCCGCAGCAGCGGCTCGACGAGCTCGGTGAGCGCTTGCGCCGCGGCCTCGCCGACCGTGCGGGCAAGGCGCGCCAGCAGCTCTATGCCGATTCGATGCAGCTCTCGGCGCCGCTGCTGCGCTCGCGGCTGCGTGCGGCGCGGCAGGCGCTGGACGCCGTCCGGTTCGGGCCGCCGCTGCTCACGCGGCCACTCGCCGACCGGACCCAGCGGCTCAAGGCGCTGGACCGCCTGCTGCACCAGCTCGATCCCAAGGCACCGCTCGCACGCGGCTACGCGCTGGTCCATGCGCCGGGCCATACGATCGTCGCCAGCCGCGCAGTGGCGGCTGCGCAGGACAAGCTCACACTCGAGTTCGCCGACGGCACGCTCGAAGTCGCGCCGGGTGGCAATCCGCGCGCCCCGTCGCGGCCGAAACCCGCCCCGCCTCCCGGTGAGCAGCCGAAATTGCTTTGACCGCACGGGCTTGGTAAACCTGCGGTCATGTTGATGTCTTCGGGCGAGAATGCCGCCACCCTCATCTATGGCCCCAACGGTTTTCGCGTTGTCCGGCCGGGCCGCTTCGTGACCTGCGCGGTCACCGGCGAGCCGATCCGGCTCGACGAGCTGCGCTACTGGAGCGTCGACCGCCAGGAGGCTTACGCCAGCCCCGAAATCGCTACCCGCAGGATGCTCGGCCAAGCGTGAAGCGCCTCGCCGCGATCGTCTCGACCATTGCCGGTGCCGCCTGCGTGGCGCCCGCGGCCGGTCACCAGGCCGCTGTTCCCGCTCCGCCCGCCGCCGCGCCGCTTCCGCCGCCGCAGCCGAGCGGACCGTCGAGCTTTGTCTACGCCGGCCAGCTGACCCAGGGCGGGTGGATCCGCGGGCAGGCCCCGGCGGGTACCACGACCGCTCGCCTCGGCGAGCAGGTGTTGCCGCTCGATGCCGAAGGGCGCTTCTTCGCCGCCTTCGATCGCGACGCCGGCCCCGCAGCCACGCTGACCGCGGTGCTGCGCGACGGGCGCATCGTCGAAACGCCGCTGACGATCGCCCCGCGTGCGTGGCAGATCGAGCAGATCAACGCCGACTTCCACGCCGGCGTGCCCGATGCCGAGTTCACCCGCCGGCGCGAGCCCGAGCTCGCGCGAATCGTCGCCGCGCGCGCGGTCGAGACCGGGGCGCAGGGCTGGCGGCAGGATTTCGCCTGGCCGGTCGCAGGGCGCATCTCGGGGCGGTTCGGCTCGCAGCGCGTCTATCGCGGCAAGCCGGGCAGCTATCATTCGGGGCTCGACATCGCCGGCGGCGGAGGGGCGACTTATCTCGCGCCGGCCGACGGGGTGGTCGTGCTCGCGGCGGCCGAGCCCTTCACGCTCGAGGGCTATCTGCTGATCATCGACCATGGGGACGGGCTCAACAGCGCCTTCCTGCACAGCTCGGAGCTGCTCGTGCACGAGGGCGACACGGTCCGCCAGGGGCAGCCGCTCGGCCGAATCGGCATGACCGGCCGTGCCACCGGGCCGCACTTGCACTGGAGTCTGACCTGGCGCGGCATGCGCCTCGATCCGCTGCTGTTCGTCCCGCCGCGCTGAGCGCTTGACCGCGCGCGCCGCGCTTGCGAGGCCCGCCTCCTGGATGCGGAAGCTGTTCCTGATACTGCTGCTGATCGCCGGCCTCGCGCCGGGGACCTGGCTATGGTCGCGGCTGCCGCCGAAGGACACGCGGCAGGTCGTCAGCTTCGCCGCGCTGCCGCTGCCCAAGGCCGATCTCCGCCCGCTCGAGGTGACCGGCGCCTGGGAGCTCGACAGCCCCAACGACAACTTCGGCAGCTACTCCGCGCTCGTCGCGCTCGGCGACGGCACGCTGCTCGCGGGCAGCGACCGGGGGAGCATGATGCATGTCTCGCTGCCCGGGGTGCGTCCGGCGCGCGCCAGGATCGGTTATTTCGGCCTCGATCCGAACCGGGCGAAGCGCCAGCTCGACCTCGAATCGCTGACCCGCGATCCGGTGAACGGGCGGCTGTGGCTGGGATTCGAGGGCAACAACCGGATCGAACGGTTCGAGGCGGATTTCCGTGGCGAGGCGAAAGTCTGGCCCGAAGCGATGCGCGGCTGGCCGGCCAACCAGGGGCCCGAGGCGATGGTGCGGCTCGCCGACGGGCGCTTCGTCGTGCTCGCCGAGGGCACCTATAGCTGGACCGACGATGTCACGCCCGGCCTGCTGTTTCCTCGAGATCCGGTGGCGGGCGCCGAGCCGGTTGCCTTCCGCTTCGCTCCGCCGGACGGCTACCTGCCGGTCGACGTCGCCCAGCTACCCGACGGGCGCGCGGTGATCCTGCTGCGTCGCGTCGCCTGGGGCGTTCCGCCGGGCTTTTCGGGCAAGCTGCTGGTGGCCGACCCGGCGACGATTCGCGCGGGCGAGGTGTGGCGGACCAATTGGCTCGCCGATCTCGACGCGCGGCTGCCGAGCGACAACTACGAGGGGCTCGCGGTCGAGCCCGACGGCCGCGGCGGGGTGGTGCTGTGGCTGATCTCGGACGACAACAATTCGGTGTTCCAGCGCACGCTGCTGCTCAGGCTCGATTGGCCCGCACAAGCAAAAGCGCGCGGGAATCCCCGCGCGCCTCGCTGATTCGCAAATGAGTCCGGCGCCGCGGCGCCGAAAGCTCAGGCGGCCTTGGCGGCCTTCTTGAGCTCGCGCTTGACCTTGAGCGCGGCCGGGCTGAGCTTCTCGTCCGAGGTCTTGAGCAGCCAGTTGTCGAGGCCGCCGTTGTGCTCGACCGAGCGCAGGCCGTGCGTCGAGACACGGAACTTGAAGCTCTTGTCGAGCTTCTCGCTGAGCAGCGTCACGTTCTGCAGGTTGGGCAGGAAGACGCGCTTGGTCTTGTTGTTGGCGTGGCTCACGTTGTGGCCGATCTGGCGGCCCTTGCCGGTCAGTTCGCAAATGCGCGACATGGTTCGTCTCTCGAAAAATCTGGTCGGGGGTGTCCCGGAAAGCGGCGCGCATAGCGGCGAGGCCGGCTTGCGTCAACCAATCTTGGGCCCTAGCGGCCGCGAATGACCCGCTGGCCGCTTCCCCCGCCGATGGCGCGCGCGCTCGAGCTCGCCCGCGAGGCCGAGCTGGCCGGCGAAGTGCCGATCGGCGCGGTGGTGGTCAAGGACGGGGTGATTCTCGGCGAAGGGCACAATGCGCCGCGCACGCTCGCCGATCCGACCGCGCATGCCGAGATCCTCGCGCTGCGCCGCGCGGCCGAAGCGCTCGGCAACGAGCGGCTCGAGGGATGCGAGCTGTGGGTCACGCTCGAGCCCTGCGCGATGTGCGCCGGGGCGATCGCCCACGCGCGAATCGCCAGGGTCTACTACGGCGCACCCGATCCCAAGGGCGGCGCCGTCGAGCACGGCGCGCGGGTGTTCGAGCAGGCGCAATGCCTGCACCGGCCCGAAGTCTATCCGGGGATCGGCGAGGCGCAGGCGGCGGAGCTGCTGCGCGGGTTCTTCCGCGCGAAACGCTAGATCCCGCGCCAGATCTTCACCGGTGCCGAATCGGCCGGGCCGCGACGGCCGCGTCCGCATGCGGCCGGCTCGAAGTCGCGGCCGTAGCAGAGCCGCATCTCCTCGAGCCAGCCGCGCTCGTTGATCACCAGCCCGATGTTCTCGGGCTCCCACAGGCGGTTGGCCTGCGCGAACGCCTCGCGGACCTGCCCCGCGGTGAGGCCCTTGCGGCGCGACAGGCGGTCGAAATCGGGCCACCTGAGGCCGGCCCATAACGTTCGCACGCGGCTGAAGTAGCTTTCCGGGGTGCTCGCCATGCACGCGCCATGCTTGCTCCATTCGTGCGCCAGCAGCTTCGCCGACGGGGTCATGCACAAGTTGCGCGCGAGCTCTCCCGAGGCAAGCGGCCGGCGCGCCGGGCACCATTGCGGCGAACCCGCGCCGCGTCCCTCGGGCCACAGCCCGTGGACCACGAACCCGAACCGGCCCGCACGGCCCGAGCATTGCCGGCTGTCGCCGGCGCTGCGCTCGCGTCCGCGGCAGTACTCGGGCGACCAGCTCAGCGCGAGCGTGTAGCCGGCGACCGCTGCCTGCCGCACGGGTCCATCGCGCGCGATGGCCGGCACGCTGACGGCGCCTTGGGGGACGCGGCACTGGTAGGCCTGGCCGAACGCCGCGCCGGGCAGCAGCGCCAGCGCTGCGGCCAGGACGGCCGGCGGCCGCGCCGCTAGTCGAAGGTTCGCGGGTCTACGGTCCATCGGCCGTCGAACCAGACCTTGGCATCGGGCTTGAACAGCAGCCATGCCGCGAAGAACTGCAGCAGCTGCCCGACCACGTTCAGGACCATGAGCGTGCCGAACGGCAGCGTCGCCACGTTCGAGACGAGACCGGCGAGGCCAAAGGCGGTGAACACGACGTAGATCCACTTGGCGACCGTGCTCGCGCGCCGGGCAATGAAGAACCACAGCAGCAGCGCGATCGCCGTGCTGAACGCAATGATGCCGATGATCCAGTTCGGCCCCCCTCCGAACACCTGCAGCGCCGGATCGTCGAGCGTTTCCGTCATTTCCTGCCAATTGATCGCCGTGTTGGCGATGCCCAAGGCGAGCGATGCCAGATAGACGCGCTCGAACGCGATGATCGACGGTGGCCGCATGAAAAAATCCCCCTGTGCCCGCGCCAGCCTGATCCGACGCACGGCGATAACACTCTAAAGTGGCGTGAAATCGAGCCCGATATCCGACGCCGGGGCGCTCTGCGTCAAGCGGCCGACCGAGACGTAGTCGACGCCCGTCGCGGCGATCGCGCCGATCGTGTCGAGCCGCACGCCGCCCGAGGCTTCGGTCGCCGCGCGGCCGGCGACCAGCGCGACCGCCTCGCGCAAGGTCTGCGGATCCATGTTGTCGAGCAGGATGTGGTTGGCGCCGGCGTCGACCGCGGGCGCGATCTGCTCGAGCCGGTCGACCTCGCACATGATTCGCGCGATGCCCGCGTCGCGCGCGCGGCGCACGGCCTCGGCGACGCCGCCGGCGACGAGGATATGGTTGTCCTTGATCATCGCCGCGTCCCACAGGCCCATGCGATGGTTTTGCGCGCCGCCCATGCGGGTGGCGTATTTCTCGAGATGCCGCAGGCCGGGGATCGTCTTGCGCGTGTCGAGCAGCACGCAGTCGGTCTCGCCCATTGCGCGAACATAGTCGCGGGTCATCGTGGCGATGCCCGAAAGGTGCTGCACGGTGTTGAGCGCGCTGCGCTCGGCGGTGAGCAGGGCGCGGGCATTGCCGGCGAGGTGCATGAGGTCGCCGCCGGGCGGCACCTCGGCGCCCTCTTCCACGAGAAACTCGATCTCGATCGCCGGATCGAGCGCACGGAAGAACGCTGCGGCGAGCGGCAGCCCGGCGACGACGATCGCGTCGCGGCTGTCCATCACCCCGGCGAAGCGCGCCTCGGCGGGGATCACGCTCTCGGCGGTGACGTCGCGTCCGCCGCCGGGCAGGCCCACGCCGAGGTCCTCCGCCAGCGTGGCGCGGACGAAGGCCTCGATGTCGAAGCCGGGGAGGGAAAACTCGGACATGCCGCACCGGCTAGCGGCAATGGGCATGCTTCGACAAGCTCAGCCCGAGCGGATGTGGATGCAATTTGCTCCGGTCAGTGGACGAAGCGTGCCACCACGTCGCGGTACGAGCGGCTGACTTTCACCTCGGCGCCCGAATCGAGCACCAGGAAGCACTCGCCGTTGGTATGCGGCTTGACCTGGCGCACCTGGTCGAGGTTGACGATCGTCGAGCGGTGCACGCGCTGGAACACGCGCGGGTCGAGCCGGCGCTCGAGGTCCTTCATCGTCTCGCGCAGGATCAGCGAGTTGTCGCCGGTGTAGATGCACATGTAGTCGCCGGCGGCCTCGATGTGCTCGATCGTCTCGACGTCGACGCGGAAGATCTGCCCGCGGTCCTTGATGTTGATCATCCGCTCGTAGCGGCCCGCGCTTTCCTCCTCGGTGGGCATGTTCTCGATCGCGTCGGGGGCGATCTCGGCGAGCACGTCCTGCAGCTTCTTGGCCTCCTCGGCCGAGCGCTTCTCGGCGAGACGGGTGCGCACCCGGTCGAGCGTGTCGGCGAGCTTGTCCTCGTCGACCGGCTTCATCAGGTAGTTGACCGCATTGGCCTCGAACGCGCGGATCGCGTGCTCCTCGTAGGCGGTGACGAAGACGAACAGCGGCGGCTCGATCTCCATCACCCCCTTGACCACCGAGAAGCCGTCGAACCCGGGCATCTGGATGTCGAGGAACACGAGGTCGGGCTTCTCGGTCTTGATCGCCCGGATCGCCTCGCGGCCGTTCGAGCAGGTGCCGATCACCTCGACATCGGCATAAGGCTCGAGCCGCAGCTGCAGGCCCTGAATGGCGAGTTTCTCGTCGTCGACGAGGAGCGTTCGAATTGTCATGCTTGGGTTCCCAGTGCCCGCTCTCCGGGCAGTTCGCTAACGGTTGTCGCCCCACTAGGTTTCGCCGGCGCTTCGCCCGTCCCCTCGGGCTCGCGATGCAATTCGTACGGAATCTCGATGATCACCGTAAAACCGCCCTCCGGCGGCGTGACGATCTCGAAGCGGTGATCCTCGCCATAGGCCTGCGCCAGCCGGTCGCGGATGTTGGCGAGGCCGAGCCCGGTCGAGGCCGTGTGCCCGGCGCCCGGCCGGTTCTCGTAGCGCCGCTGCACGAGCGGCCGGCCCTGCAGGCCCGGGCCGGTGTCGGCGACGGTCATCCTGAGGCTGTTGCCGATCACTTGCGCGGTCAGGCTGATCCGCGCCCCCTCCTCCTGCGGCGAGACCGCGTACTTGATGGCGTTCTCGACCAGCGGCTGGAGCAGGAGGGACGGGATGCTGGCCCGCGCCGCGGCGGGCTCGATCTTGAACACGGTGCGCAAGCGTTCCTCGAAGCGCATCCGCTCGATATCGAGATAAAGCTTCAGCGTTTCGACCTCCTGCGCCACCGACACCTTGCCACCTGGCTGGGTCACCAGCGTGTGGCGCAGGAAACCCGACAAACGCGTGAGCATCGCGTTCGCCGGCTCGGTCTGCTTGAGCAAGACCAGAGTGCTGATCGAGTTCAAAGTGTTGAACAGGAAATGCGGGTTGAGCTGGTAGCGCAGCATGGCGAGTTGAGCGCTGGTCGCCTGCGCCTCGAGCCGTTCGAGCCGGTCGGCCTGCTCCTCGACCTGCAGGTAGTAGTTGATCGCGTAGTACAGCGCCGACCACGCGCCGAGCAGCGGCATGTCGAGATAGATCACGCTGAGCACGGTCTGCGCGAGGTTGGCCTCGCTGCCCGGCTGGCTCAGGCTCAGCGTCCAGCCGTTGATCGTCGCCGAGACGATCACCGCGATCGCCAGCGCGAGCGCGGTCACGCTCCAGGTGACCAGCGGGCGGCGGTTGATCAGCTTGCCGTAGACGACCGAGAGAATGAGGCTGATCGAGAACCCGGTGACCGTCGCGATCAGCGTCAGCACCAGCTTCTCGGGCATGCCGTTGGCGATGTTGGCGGTTGCGCGGAGCAGCGCCGCGCCGGCCCAGCCGACCAGCTGCAGCCGCCAGAACGCGCGGTTCTTGTCGGCGAAGAACGGCGCCGGGGTGAACGGCAGCATCGCCATCGAACCGCCCAGAGCGGCTTCGGAAGTCCTGGTCACCGCCTTTTCGGCCGACCGGCGGGTGAAGGGCAGCGCCACCGTCAGGACCGGCGCGCCGCCTCGATCGCCTCGCCGATCGCCTCGCGGCCGACGGCGCCGTTGAGGGCCTGGTTGCCAATGACCCAGCCGGGCGTGCCCGAGATGCCGAGCTGGCTGGCGAGCGCGGCGTTGCCGTGCAGCTGCGCGTCGAACATGCCGCTGGCGATGGCGGTCTGGGCGAGCGCGAGATCGACCCCGGCTTCCTTCGCCGCCGCGGTGATCGCCTCGGCAGTCGGGGCGCCGAGCCGGAACATCGCCGCGTGAAACCGGGCATACTTGCCCTGCTGCGCAGCGGCGAGCGCCATGCGCGCGGCGTCGATGCTTTCGGGGGACAGGATCGGGTACTCGCGCATGACCACCTTGAGATCGGGATTGGCCGCGATCAGCGCGTCGACGTCGGCCACGCTCGCGCGGCAATAGGTGCAGGCATAGTCGCTGAACTCGACCAGCGTCACCGTCCCCGACGGATTGCCGAGCACCGCGCCCGGGAACGGTCGCTCGAGCTCGCCGCGCAGCGGCTCGATCCGCGCCACCAGCTCGCGCCGCTGGAGCACGTCCATCGCCTCGGGAAGGACTTCGGGATTGGCGAGCAGGTAAGCGCGCGTCGCGCGGTCGCCGAGCCCGGAGAGGTCCCACAGCGCCGAGCCGGCGAATCCGGCCACGAGCGCGATCACCACGGTAAGAAACCAGCGCATGTTGGTGGGGCTAGTCGCGGTCGCGGGTTCGTTCAAGCTCGGCGCGTGCCTGAAGGGCCACGTCCTGGGCGCGAATCCAGTCGGGCGTGCCCTGCGGAAGCGAGCGCTCGGCCGATTCGGCGTTGTGCAGCGCCTCGCGGGGGAGCCCGGTCATGATCTGCTGCTCGGCGCTGGCGAGCTGGGCGCGCGGGATGTCGCCGCGCGCGCCGTAGACCACGCCGAGCTGGTACCACGCGGCCGGGTTTTCGCGGTCGCGCCCGACCGCGCCCTTGAGCACCTGCTCGGCCTCGTCGAGATGCGTATTGTCCTCGGTGGCCATCAACGCATTCGCGAACAGGCTCGCGATCAGCGGGTTGTTGCCGGTGAGCGAGGTGGCGCGGCGCAGCGGCTCGAGCGCTTCGACCGGCTTGCCCGATTCGAGCAGGATCTGGCCCTTGATCTCGAGGAAATAGGGATTGTCCGGCTCGGCCGCGATCAGCGCGTCGGTCTCGGCCAGCGCCTCGTCCAGGCGCGAATCCTTGTTGTAGGCATAAGCGCGGGCGTAGCGCGCCGGCTCGCCGGTCAGATGCACGGGATAGGACCGCAGCGTCTGCGCCGGCGTGGCGAGATAGCCATAGAGCTTGGCCTTCGCGAGCTGGAAGCGCCGCTCCAGATCCGCGGTCGGAAGCGGCGTGGTCGCACAGTTGCTGCCGAGCTCGGCCAGCGGACGCGCTTCGGCTTCGGGCGCGGTCGGCGCGACGTCGAACTCGGCGACGAGATCGGCATCCGGCTTGCCCCACGCGGGGTCGTCCTTCAGATCGGCCTCGAGCCGCGAGATGCGATCGCCGGTCAACGGGTGGGTTCGGGCGAAGCCGGCGTCATCACTCTGACTGTAACCGTAGCGGAACTCGAGGTTCTGCAGCTTCTTGAAAAAGCTCACCGCGCCCCGGCCGCTGATCCCGGCGCAGCGGAGGAAGTGGACGCTGGCGGCGTCGGCGCTCGCTTCCTGGGTGCGGCTGAACGACAGATAGGTGCCGATCGCGGCCTGCTGCCCGAGCGCCATCGCCGCCATGCCCGCATCGCCGGCCCCGGCGAGCGCCGCGGCGATGCCGGCGAGCATCGAGAGCACCTGGATCTTCATCGCGTTGCCGGCCGCCTGCGGGCCGCTGATGACATGGCCGCCGGTGATGTGGCCGAGCTCGTGCGCGAGCACGCCTTGGACCTCGTTGGCGCTGTCGGCGGCGTTGATCAGGCCCGAATGGACGTAGATGCGCTGCCCGCCGGCGACGAAGGCGTTGATCGACGAATCGTGCACCAGCACCACGTCGACCGAGCCCTTGGGCATCCCCGCGGCCTCGACCAGCGGATTGACGAGCTCCTGCAGCAGGGCTTCGGTTTCGGCGTCGCGCAGGATCGACTGCGCCGCAGCCGGCTGGGCGGCGATCCCGAGCAGCGCGGCGAAGGCGAGCAGTCGGGCGATCGTTCTGGCGATGGCACGCATCGCGCCTTCGCTAGCGCATTGGCGGCTTAACGGGAACTGAAGAGTGCCGTCGCCGGCGGGGCGGTCAGCCGATCAGGCGCCGCGCCGCGCGCTCGACGAGGGCGACGTCGTCGGGCACTTCGCCGAGCACGATCACTTCGCCCTCGTCGGTGCGGCGGATCATCACCAGCGCGAACTCGCTGCCCTCCGCGGCGATATCCTCGAACGCCTGCGCCGGCAGCGCGCGCAGCTTGCGGGCGAGCGCGAGCCGCGGCGCGTCGGCCGGCTCGACCGCCTTGCCGGCCTCTTCCTTGCGCAGCCGGCGCTCGGCGCTGACCACGCCCTTGAGCCCGCCCTCGGCCTTGCCGAGATACTCGCCGAGCGCGCCGCGCGGCAGCTCGAGCCGGTGCGCGTGGGTCAGCGCGGCGGCGTATTCGGTGAGGCGCGTCTTGTCGTAATCGGCGCCGAAGACCAGCTTGACGATCGGCGTCATCGGCGCGCGATCCTGCATCGTCAGCCCGGAATCGACGAGGATCTCGCCGAACTCGGAAGGCTGCTCGGCAGCGGCGAGCGAGAAGTCGTAGGCCCGGCCGATCGCCTCGTAGAGCGCCTCGCGGGTGCGTTCCTCGTTGCCGCGCGCGGCGACCGCCATCTCGCGGGCTGCGGCGAGCCAGTCGCCGAGCTCCATCTCGGACGGATCGATCTCGGGAAGCTCGATCGCGGTTTCGGCGGCGAACGCCTCCTCGGCCTCGAACGCCTGCGGCAGGACCGGCTCGCGCGCGGCCGGTTCGGCATATTCGGCGAGCTCGAGCGCATCGTCGGCTTCGAACTCGTCGGCCTCGACGGTCTGCGGCTCGTCCTCGGCAGGGTCGTACGGCTCGGGTTCGTAGGCAGCGGGCTCGTAGGCCTCCGGCTCGTACGCTTCGGGCTGGTACGCTGCAGGCTCGTAAGCTTGCGGAAGCGGCGGCGGCGGCAGGATCGATTCGCGCTCGGCGAACTCGCCGTCGAAGCTCACGTCGGCCAGCGGCTTGGGCGAGAGCTGGATGGGCATCTTGAGCAGCGAGCCGAACTGCGGCCCCCGGGCCGGCTGCTCGCCGTCCTCGTCTTCGTCCTCATCCTCGTCCTCGGCATCGTCGAGCCCGAACGACGGCATCGGCAGGCCGTCGTCGTCCTCGTCGTCGTCCGGGATGCCTTCGTAATGCGCGGCGAAGGCGGCGGGCGCGTAAGCGTCCTCCTCGTCGTCGGCCATGTCGTTCGCCGGGACCGCGCCCGGCCCGTCGGCCCAGTCGGTCAGCGGGGCCTCGGTGTCGACGCCGGGGGCAGTCGCGAGCTTGGGCTGGAGCGCCTGGTCGATCTCGAGCAGCAGCTCGTCCGAAGCCTGCGCGTCGGCCAGCTCCTTCCAGTTGATCACGCCGTAGATGAAGTCGATCGTGTCGTCGTCGCTCGAATAGGGCAGCAGAATCCCGCGATAGGCGATCGTGGTGCCGCGCTGGTTGACGAACTCGGCCTCGAACCCGATCGGCGCCTGGTTGGCGATGATCTGCATGTAGTGGTCGGTGATGCGGCTCAGCAGCGAGCGGCTCGGCACGTCGGCGAGCGTGTTGAGCTCGTCGTCGCCGACATCGCATTCGACCGCGAGCTTCTCGCCGAGGAAGGCGATGCCCGGGTCCTCGATCCCCGAGGAGAAGTCGAGCAGCACGCTGTAGGGGCCGAAGTCGTGCAGGTTCTCGGGTTCGAGATCCTCGATCGAGGGGAAGTTGCGCTCGTCGAGCAGGCTCGCCCAGTGATTGTACGCGCGCACCTGCATGCGCCGCTCGTCCTGGCCGATCCCCACTGGCGGCACGTCGCGGCCGGTGTCCTCGTCGGCGTGATCGTAGCCGTCCGATTCGGCGAGCGATCCGAAATTGCCGCGCATCGTGTCCATGCGAAATACGCCCCTTAGGTCTTCTCGGTGCCGGCTTATCGGCGCAACATAGTAAATTAACCGTAAAGTTGCGCCACTTAGGCGGCCTGGCGCGGGGACAGGCCGCGGTCGGTGCCGCATAGGCGATCCCACAGGCGGAAGTAGAGCCCGAAGTTGCAACCATATTCGTCGTGATGGCGCTGGTGGTGGCTCGCCGTGATCAGCCACCCGCCGAGCCGCGAGGTGACCAGTGCGCGCGGGAACATGTCCCAGCCCATGTGATTGCCGACGCCCATCACGGTCATGATCGCGAGCACCAGCGCGAGCACGGCGACGTGGATCGGTATCGCGAGCACGAGCGCCGGGATCACCACCGCGCCGGCCAGCGCCTCGAGCGGATGGAAGCTCATCGCCGCCCACGCGGTCGGCGGCCGGCTCGCGTGGTGCACGGCGTGGGCGGCACGGAACCACGCCGGGCGGTGGAGCAGGCGGTGGGTCCAGTAGAACCAGGTGTCGTGCAGCGCGAGGTAGAGCAGCAGCGAGAGCGGGAGGTACCACAACGGCCAGGCCGCGATGTCGGTATAGATCCGCGTCCAGCCGCGCGCCTCCCAGCCCCAGGCAACCACGCCCGCGGGCACCCCGTAGATTGCCGCCGACACGAGCGACCAGCCGATCTCGCGGCGGATCTGCGCATCGAGCCCGGCGTAGAGGCCCGGCCGGACGCGGCGGGTGAGCCAGGCGAACAGGCCGCTCGCGAGCAGGTAGCGGACCGCGACGATCGCGGTCATCGCCAGCACGGAGAAAAGCACGGCGCTCGCCATGGCGGCGCTTATGCCGCCGTCAGCGCCCGGCCGCCAGCGTCAGCCGTGCCCCTGGCCCCAGGCCGAGCAGTGCGGGTCGAGCCCGACGAGCTGGCGGCGCAGCGCGGTGCGCGCGAGCCGCTCGATCTCGACCTTGCGCCGCGCGGCGGCGAGCATCCGGCTGGGTGCCGGGCGGACGATCTCGGCATCGTACTCGTCGGCGACGATCACGCCGCAGCAGTCGGGCCGGAAGTCGGTCCCTTCGAGGCAGGCGCGGTCGAGCTCGGGCGGCAGGCCCCAGTAGAAGCGGTCGCAGAACTCGAGATAGTCGGGCCACTTGCCGTCGCCGAGCAGGTCGCCGCGCGCGGTCTTGATCTCGACGATCACGATGCGGCCCTTGGGATCGATCCCCATGAGATCGGCGCGCCGGCCGTTGCGCAGCGGCATCTCGGCGAGCGCCCAGATGTCGTTGCGCGCGAGCAGGCGGCAGATGCCGCGAGCGACGGCCTGTGCCCTCCTGGCACCATCGGGAAGCGCGGCGGGGACGACGAGGCCGGTCATGGGCGCTGGTTGGAACATAAACGGAACGAGGTCAATTGCGATTTGAAGCCCTGAAAGGCGGGCTTTATGTCAAAAAAGGCGAGGTATGCGAAATTTGCCTAGTTGCGCTTGCAACATTGTTTCTCGCTCCACGGTAAACCTCAGATTTCAGTCATCTTTCAGTCCTGTTGCGATTTGGTTACACCCGCAACGCAAAGTTGTTGCCCATGCAACCAAGAACTTTGCTGCACGTGCGGGCTTCGGGCAGGAACGCTCATCCATCTCCGGTCGGCCTGTGGCGATCGGTCCGATTCTTGGACCACGTTGACCTCACCAGCTGGATTACGGGTGGATGTGGCGCTTAGCGGCGCCCCATTGCGAAAAGGGACTGCAATGCAAAAATCTACTCTGACTGCCCTCCGGGCAGGCGCGGCTCCGCTTGCGCTTGTCATGGCGCTCGCTGGCGCGCCGGCGCTCGCCCAGGAAACTCCGACCACGGTTGCGGCCGACGATGTCGAAGACGAAGGCGAAGTGATCGTCGTCACCGGCACGATCTTCCAGGACGCGGTGACCCCGTCGCCCGTCACCACCGTCACCACCGAGAACCTCGATGCCCGCGGCATCAGCACGGTGCAGGAAGGCATCCAGCGGCTCGCGGCCAACAACGGCCCGGCGCTGACCAACTCGTTCACCGCGAACGGCGCGTTCGCCGCCGGTGCTTCGGCGGTCTCGCTGCGCGGCCTGACCACCAACTCGACGCTGGTGCTGTTCGACAGCATGCGCGCCGCCTACTACCCGCTCGCGGATGACGGCACGCGCAACTTCGTCGACCTGAACACGATCCCCGACGACATCGTCGAGCGCGTCGAAGTTCTGCGCGACGGCGCGTCCTCGACCTACGGCGCCGACGCGATCGCCGGCGTGGTCAACATCATCACCAAGAAGGAAATCCAGGGCGTCCACGGCCGCGTCGAAGCGGGCATCTCGCAGCGCGGCGATGCCGGCACGCAGCGCGTGTCGCTGACCGCCGGCTTCGGCGATCTCGCCGAGAACGGCATCAACGCCTACGTCAGCGGTTTCTACTACCACCAGGACATGCTGAAGAATCGCGAGCGGCCCTATCCGTTCAACACCGATGACTTCTCGCAGGTCTGCCAGGACGACACGTGCGGCGTTAACGGCATCATCAACGGCGATCTGACCAACGGCGGTTTCGCCATTGCCACGCCGTTCATCGTGCGTCCGCGCAACCCGGCCACCGGCGGCGCCATTCCGGGCGTCTCGTCGCGCTACCAGCTGCTCAACGGCTGCAACGGCCTGCCGACCTACACGCCGACCGCGGCCGAGCTCGCGATGTCGCAGAACGCTGCCGCGCCCGCCTCGGGCCCGGTCTGCCAGGAAGACCTGACGAACCTCTACGGCGTGATCACGCCGGACGTGAAGCGCTTCGGCCTGTCGAGCCGCATCACGGCGGCGATCGGCGCTGAGACCGAAGCCTATGCGGCGTTCAACTTCCAGCAGTCGCAGTCGTTCGACAGCTACATCCCGGCGACGATCCGCGCCAACGCGCCGGCGCCGTACTACTACCCGCGCTACAGCACCTCGGCCAACGTGGTGTACTACGGCAACAACACGATCCTGCAGCTGCCGGTCTACGTCTGCCCGCGCGGCACGATCGGGGCCTGCACCGCGGCCAACGGCACCCTGAACCCGAACAACCCGTTCGCGGCGCAGGGCTACTCGGCGGCGATCGCCGGGCGCATCCCGAACCTGTTCGAAGAGAACTTCAGCCGTACCCGCTCGTTCCGCGGTGCGCTGGGGATCAACGGGCCGATCAGCGACAAGTGGGACTACTCGGTCAACGCCACGGCGATGCACATCGACCTGCTGCGCAAGAACAACGGCTACGTCTACATCCAGCACCTGCTCGATGTGATCGCCGACGGCAGCTACAACTTCCTCGATCCGGAAGCGAACAGCCAGCAGACCCTCGACTACCTCGCGCCGGAAGCGCGGGCGACCTCGACGTCGGACCTGTACCAGGCCGATGCCAACGTCAGCGGCGAGATCGCCGAGCTTTCGGGCGGTCCGCTCGAAGTCGCGTTCGGTGTCTCGGTCCGTTACGAAGCGGTCGATTCGCCGAGCCTCAACTCGGACTTCAACGGCGGCACCGAGCGGTACTTCCGCCTCAACGGCTTCGCCATCGAGGGTAGCCGCACCGTCTACTCGGCCTACGGCGAAATCAACGCGCCGATCATCGACATGCTCACGCTGAACCTGTCGGGCCGTTACGACAACTACCCGGGCGGCATCGACAACTTCTCGCCGAAGGCGGGCCTGATCTTCGATCCGCTCGACTGGCTGAAGCTGCGTGCGACCTACTCGGAAGGCTTCCGGATCCCGAGCTTCGGCGAATCCGGCGCGACCTTCCCGACCACCGGCTACGTCACCGCCAACGTGGGCATCTACACTGACTTCTTCCTGAATCAGTACGGCTGCTCGCTGGCGACCTACACCAGCTGCCCGACCTACATCACGGGTGCGAGCTACGGTCAGACCTCGCTGTCGAATCCGGACCTCCAGCCTGAGAAGTCGAAGAGCTGGACGGTCAGCGCCAGTGTCGACCCGCTGCGCGGCGTCCACATCGAGGGCGGTTACTACAACATCAAGAAGACCGACGTCATCACGACCGCGAACAACGCGCCGGCGATCAATGCCTACTACTCGGGGCTGCCGATTCCGGAAGGTTACACGGTCGTTCCGGACGCTCCGGACGTCAACAACCCGACCGCCCTGCCGCGTATCGCGTTCGTGCAGTCGGGCTTCATCAACGCCAACACGCTGCGGACCGAAGGCCTCGACTTCCTCGTCGACGTCAACGTGCCGCTGACGGACAACATCCGGCTCACGACGTACGCGGAAGCCTCGTACATCATGAAGCTCGAGATGGAGTTCCCCGACGGCACGGTGGAGCGCTACGACGGCACGCTCGGCAACTTCAACCTGACCGCTGGTTCGGGTACCCCGAAGTGGAAGGGCACCTGGAGCACCGGGCTCGAGTTCGGCGAGAACACCACCGTCACCGGCACCCTCAACTTCTTCGGCGGGTACGACCTGTCGGCGATGGACCAGGGCACCGGCTACAAGGATTGCGGCATGAACGACGGTTCGCTGCCGTGCCGCGTCGACGACTACCTGACCTTCGACCTGAACCTGCAGCAGGAAATTGCTGACAAGTTCACGATCTACGGCACGATCCAGAACGTGTTCGACGACATGCCGCCGATCGACACGGTCACCTACGGCGCCCACGGGTACAACCCGGTCCAGGGCGGCGAAGGCATCCTCGGCCGTTACTTCAAGATCGGCGCGAAGGTGGACTTCTAGGACACGGATCCTGGCGGCCCGGTGATATCACAGGGTCATCGGGCCGTGCGGGAGGGGGCGGGAGCCGCAAGGCTCCCGCCCTTCACCGCTCCGGAAAGGGGACAAGCGAAAGGCGGGCGCCGCGAGGCGTCCGCCTTTCGTGTTTTTCGGGAAGTATGCTGACAGCGCCTAGGCGCTGCGGCGAGGCCCGAGCGCGCCGTTCGGCGGCAGCAACGAGAGGACCGCCGCGCGCGCGGCGATGAACTCGCGCCACAGCGCCATCGCCGCAGGCCGCGGATCGGCGCCGCGGGCGTTGACCGCGAGCAGCGCGGCGAGGCCGGGCTCCATGATCGCCGCGAGGTCGGCGACGCCGTGCTCGGCGCGCTCGCGCCGCCAGGCTTCGGCGTCGCGGATCAGTGCGGGGAAGTTGCGCACTTCGGCGCTGGTCCGCTCGGGCTCGATCCCGGCGAGCACGGCGACCACGTTCGCAGCGTCGGCCAGCGCCGCCCAGCGCATCGAGGTCGCGCTCGCGCCCGCTTGCGCGAAGCTCGCCCGGCCGCTCCCGGAGGCGGCGGTGAAGGACGGCGGGATCGCATTCATGCCCCGCCGATTAGCGCGCCGCTGCTTGCGATTTGGTTACGCCGGCGGCGGCTTCGCCCCCTAGTCGCCGGCGGGTTCGGCGAACGGGTCGGCCTCGTCGAGCCCGAGGTCGATGTTCGAGCCGCCCTCGTCGCCCGAGGTCAGCCGGTTGTTCTCCTCGCACACGTACTCGCGAATCTCCCAGCCGGCTTCCTTCTTGAAGGCGAGCTGCTGCACGTAAGGCTCGGTCAGCACGTCGGGATCGGTGATCGTGGTGGTGATCCGCAGCACGTCGGGCTTCTCGAGCCAGATCCGCTCGGCGATCTTCATGTTCGGCCCGTGCGGGATGCCCGCGCCGATGTCGCCGGCGAACTCGCTGAAGCCGACCGTTTCGACCACCAGCGTGTCGCCCTCCCAATGGCCGACCGAATTGCCGTTGAAGTAAGGATCGGGATCGGCCGGCAGCGGGCGGCCGTCGGTGTAGATGCGCCGCGCCTGGCTGTAGGTTTCGGCGAACAGCGTGACCCGCCCCGGGGTGAACAGGAACTCGATCGGATAGGGCTGGCGCATGATCCCGGGCATGCCGGGAGGGATGCAATGCGCCTGCGCGTACTGGTCGACGCCGTGCTCGGCCTGGTTCTTGCGGAACGCCTCGAGCTTGGCCTGCGCCGCCGGGGTCAGCTTCGGCTGGGCCGGCGGACCGCCCCCACCGCCGCCGAACAGCAGCGACCAGTCGGGCGACCACACGCCGCTCCAGTCGGGCAGCCGCTCGATCGCGGTGTAGCCTTGGGCGCGCGGAACCGGTGCGCTCTGCGCCGCGGCATTGGCTGCGGCCAGCGTGTCGGCGGCGCGTTCGGCGCGCGGCGAGGTGCCGCCCTGCGCGCCTGCCGAGCCGGCCATTGCCAGTGTTGCGGCACCCGCCAGCGCGCGCGCGAAAACCGTCCAAACCTGCATCGGACCCTCCGGCAATCCATCCTCTATCCCACTGAGGAGATTGCGGCGCGACCCCCAACCAAGTCAAGCGGCGGGTTGATTCTGTCCGGCTTTTGCTGGCACAAGGATCTGCAAGCGCCGAGGCTGCGACAAAGCGGCCCGGCCATAGGAGAGCCGCATGCCCACGATCCTTCGCCGCATTGCCCCCCGGAAGCTGGCCATGGCCGGAGCCGCGTTCGCCGCGCTGCTCGCGGTGCCGGGTTCGGCCCACCATTCGACCGCGATGTTCGACTGGGGCAACAGCACCGAAATGAAGAACGTCACCGTCGAGCGCTGGGTGTGGACCAATCCGCACACCTTCCTCTATGTGCGCGACGCGCAGGGCCAGCGCTGGGCGTTCGAGGGCATGAGCCCGAATCACCTGTCGCGCGCCGGCTGGTCGAAGAACTCGCTGAGCCCCGGCGAACACGTCGACCTGACCTACTACAAGCTGCGCGACGGCCGCCACGGCGGGTTCAACGTCACCGTCACCCGCGCCAACGGCACCACGCTGCAGCAGCTGCCGGTCCGCACCTGACGCGCGGCTTGCGCTTTAGAGCTTGGCGCGCCGCGCCCGCGTTGCTAACCGGCGCGGCGCCGCGAGGCATCGTGGGCACCCGTAGCTCAGCTGGATAGAGCGCTGCCCTCCGAAGGCAGAGGTCACAGGT
>CBHWED010000039.1:0-19056 GCA_966112795.1 uncultured bacterium | reverse complement strand
GGTCGCGCTGGGCCTCGGTGGCGTTGGCCAGCCGCCCGAACAGGTCGAGCTCGAAACTGGCGATGCCGCCCTGGATCGCATAGCTCTGGCTGTCGGCGCCGTCGCGGCCCTGGTAGCTCGCCGAGGCGCTCGCGCCGATCTCGGGGAACTGTGCCGAGCGGACGACCCGCACCTGCGCGCGCGCGGCGGCGAGGTTGGCCGCCGCGATGCGCACGTCGCGGTTGTTCTCGAGCGCCTGGCCGATCAGCGTCTGCAGCCGCGGGTCGCGGAACACGTCACGGTAGGAGACTGCGGGCAGCGCCGCCTCGGTCTGCTGCAGATAGGCGTCGCCGGCCGGCCACGAGGCGGGCACGGGCGCAGCCGGGCGCGCGTAGTCGGGCGCCAGCGAGCAGCCGGCAAGAGCGAGCATGAGCGGCGCCGCGAGAAGGAGCCGGCTCAAGCGGCGCTCTCCGGTTCGGGATCGGGATGGCGGTCGAACTTGGCGTGCAGCGCCTTGAGGCTATCCCGCGTGCCGCGGCGGACGAGCACGAACAGCAGCGGGATGTAGAAGATCGCCAGCAGGCTCGCCGTGAGCATGCCGCCGATCACCGACGTGCCGATGGCGATGCGGCTGTTGGCGCCGGCGCCGGTCGCCAAAGCCAGCGGCAGCACGCCGAAGATGAAGGCAAAGCTGGTCATCAGGATCGGCCGCAACCGGATGCGCGCGGCGGCGAGCGCGGCGTCGATCACGCGCGCGCCCTTCTTCTCCTCGTGCTCGGCGAACTCGATCATCAGGATCGCGTTCTTCGAGGCGAGGCCCATCGTCGTGAGCAGGCCGATCTGCAGGAACACGTCGTTCTCGAGCCCGCGCAAGTTGGCGAAGAAGATCGCGCCGACGAGGCCGAGCGGGACCACCAGCAGCACCGCCACCGGGATCGACCAGCTCTCGTAGAGCGCGGCGAGGCACAGGAACACGACCAAGAGCGAGACCGCGTAGAGCAGCGGCGCCTGACCCGAGGCCTGCCGCTCTTCGTAGGATGCGCCGGACCAGCCGAGGCTGGTGCCGGGGATCTCACTCGCGATGCGCTCGATCTCGGCCATCGCCTCGCCCGAGCTGACTCCGTCGGCCGCCTGGCCCGAGATGCCGAAGGCGGGAACCCCGCCGAAGCGGCCGGTGCTGGCCGGCGTGGTCGCCCAGCCGATGTCGGAGAAGGCCGAGAACGGCGACATGCTGCCATCGGCCGAGCGCACGTACCATTGCGACAGGTCCTCCGGCTTGGCGCGGAACTGCGCATCGCCCTGGACATAGACGCGCTTGACCCGGCCGCGCTCGATGAAGTCGTTGACGTAGCGCCCGCCCCACGCGGTCGAGAGCGTGTTGTTCACGTCGGTGCTGCGCAAGCCGTAGGCGCTGAGGCGCTGGGTATCGAGGTCGACCTTGAGCGTGGCGACGTCGGGCAGGTCGCTCAGGCGGACCTGCGACAGCAGCGGGCTCTGGCTCGCGGTCTCGAGCAGGCGGTCCTTGGCCGCGACGAAGTCCGCGCGGCTCATCCCGCTCGCGTTCTGGAACTGCACGCTGAAGCCCGAGCTGTCGCCGAGGCCCTGGACCGATCCGGGCACGAGCACGAAGACCTGCGCATCGCGGATGTTGCGGAACGCCGCGGTCGCGCGCTGGGCAATCGCATCGGCGGTGTTCTCTGCCCCCGGTCGATCGTCCCAGTGCTTGAGGTTGACGAAGCCCTGGCCGGTGTTCTGCCCGGCCACGCCGCCGCCCCCGCCGCCACCGGCGACGAGGAAGTAGAAGTCGACGTTGGCCTTCTCATAAGTGTCGAGATACTTCTCGATCTCGTTGCGGACTTCGATCGAGCGGGTCTGGGTCGCGCCGGCGGGCAGGCGCCACTGGATCTGGATCCGGCCTTGGTCCTCCTCGGGGATGAACCCGCCCGGCAGGCGCCAGAACAGCCCCACGAGCAGCACCACGATCAGCGCGTAAAGACCGATGAAGCGCCACTTGCGATCGACCACCGTGCGCACCGCGGAGACGTAGCGCAGCACGAGCCGGTCGAAGGTGCGGTTGAACCACACCTTGCCCTTCTCGATCACGTTGAGGACCGCGGCAAAGCGGCCGTGGTGCGGGTGGAACTCGGTACGATGTCCGTGCGAGCGCGGCTTGAGCACGTTGGCGGTGATGGCCGGGCTCAGGATCAGCGCGACGAGCACCGACAGCACCATGCACGAGATGATCGTCAGCGAGAACTGGCGATAGATCACGCCGGTCGAGCCGCCGAAGAACGCCATCGGCAGGAACACCGCCGAAAGCACCAGCGCGATCGCGATCAGCGCCATCTGCAGCTCGCCCATCGACTTGATGGTCGCCTCGCGAGCGGTCATGCCCGGGTTCTCTTCCATCAGCCGCTCGACGTTCTCGACCACCACGATCGCGTCGTCGACCAGGAGGCCGATTGCCAGCACGAGGCCGAACAGGGTCAGCTGGTTGATGCTGAAGCCGGCGAGGTAGAACACCCCGAGCGTGCCGAGCAGCACCACCGGCACCGCGACCGTCGGCACCAGCAGCGCGCGCCAGTTCTGCAGGAACACGAACATCACCAGCACGACCAGCACCACGGCCTCGAGCAGCGCCTTCTGCACTTCGCTGACCGACAGGCGGATGAAGGTCGAAGTGTCGTTGGCGTAAGCGTAGGCCAGGCCGTCGGGCATCTCGCGCGACAGCTCTGCCATCTTCGCCTTGACCAAGTCGGCGGTCTTGAGCGCGTCGGCCCCCGGCGTGAGCGACAGCTGCATGCCCGCGCCGGGATAGCCGTTCATGCGCAGGATCACGTTGTACTGCTCGGCGCCGATCTCGACCCGGGCGACGTCCTTGATCCGCACGCTCGAACCGCTCGGCAGGGTCTTGAGCACGATGTCGCCGAACTGCTCGGGGGTCTGCAGCTTCGACTGCGCAGTGACCGTCGCCTGCAGCATCTGCTTGTCGGGCGAGGGCAGCCCGCCGACGTCGCCGGCAGCGACCTCGGCGTTCTGCGCGCGGATCGCGTCGACCACGTCGCCCGGCATCAGCGCGAAGGCGGCAAGCTTCTGCGGGTCGAGCCAGATGCGCATCGCGTGCGGCGAGCCGAACACGTTGACGTCGCCGACACCGGGAATGCGCGACAGCGGATCCTGGATATTCGAGGCAAGGTAGTCGGCGATGTCGACGTAATTGCGCGTGCCCGTGGTGTCGTAGACCGCGACCATCAGCAGCGCGTCGGCGTTGGACTTGGTCACGCGCACGCCCTGCTGCTGCACTTCGGCGGGCAGGCGCGAGATCGCCGTCTGGATCTTGTTCTGCACCTGGACCTGGGCGATGTCGGGATCGACGCTCTTGTCGAAGGTCGCGGTGATGCGCGCCTGGCCGCGCGAGCTCGAGGTCGCGCTGAAGTACAGCAGCCCGTCGAGCCCGGTGAGCTGCTGCTCGAGGATCTGCGTGACGCTGTTCTCGACCGTCTCAGCCGAGGCGCCCGGATAGTTGGCCTGGATGTTGACGTTGGTCGGGGCGATGTCGGGATATTGCTCGATCGGCAGCGAGAAGAACGCCCCGATGCCGCCGAGCATCACGATGATCGCGAGCACCCAGGCAAAGATCGGCCGGTCGATGAAAATCCGCGACATCAGTGACTACCGGGCTTTGCCCGCACCCGGCCGGCCCGCGCCGCCTGGTCCGGGAGGCGCGATCTTCTGCGGTGCGCTGGCCGGCACCGGCCGGACTTCGCTGTCGTGCTTGATGGTGTTGCCGAGACCCTGCGTGATCACCCGGTCGCCGGGCTGCAGGCCAGCCGTCACCACCCAGTTGGTGCCGTTGGTGCGCGCGGCGGTGACCTTGCGGCGCTGCGCCTTGTTGTCGCGGCTGACCACGTAGACGAACGCCGAGCCGTCGAAATCGCGCTGCAGCGCGGGCTGCGGGACCAGGAACGCGCGCGGTTCGACTGCCTGGTCGAACACCGCCCTGACGAACATGCCCGGCAGCAGCAGGCCTTGCGGGTTCGGGAAGCTCGCCCGCAAGGTGACCGTGCCGGTGCTCTCGTCGACCGCGATGTCGGAGAATTTCACTTGCCCGGCATAGCCGTAGTCGCTGCCGTCCTCGAGCGTGAGGTGCACGCTCGTGCTGCCGGGGGCGATTTCGCCGCGCTGCAGCGCGCGGCGCAAGGCGGTCAGCTCGGCGCTCGACTGCTGCATGTCGACGAAGATCGGATCGAGCCGCTGGATCACCGCGAGCGGCGAGGGCTGGCTGGCGCTGACGAGCGCGCCCACGGTGTACAGCGAACGGCCGATCCGGCCGCCGATCGGCGCGGTGACCGTGGTGTAGCGCAAGTTGATCCGCGCGGTGTCGAGCGCCGCGGCGTTCTGCGCGATGGTCGCGCGGGCGACTCGCGCCTGCGCTGCGGCGTCGGTGTAATCCTGCGCGGCGATCGCTTCCTGCTCGGCGAGCGGCTTGTAGCGGTCGGCACGCGCAACCGCCGCCTCGGCGCTGGCGCGCGCGCTGGCGAGGTTGGCTTCGGCCTGGTTAACCGCCGCGCGGTAGAGGCTGGCGTCGATCTGGTAGAGCGGCTGCCCGGCGCGCACGACGCTGCCTTCGGTGAACAGCCGCCGGCGGATCAGGCCATTGATTTGCGGGCGGACTTCGCTGGTCTCGTAAGCCACGGTGCGGCCGGCGAGAGTGACCGAAACCGGCACCGCGCTGGGCTGGACGACGACGAAGCCGACTTGCGGCGGCGGGCGCTCGTCGCGCTCGCCCGCCGAGCACGCGGCCAGCGCGAACAGCAGCACGCCCAGGCTACCGCGGGTAAAGGCCGATCGCCGGTTGATCATCGTTCGAGCTGCGCCCTCGCTCCGTGTCCAGGTTGTTTCGGGCTTTCAGCGAAAGGCGCGGATATCACAAGGGGACGTGGCGCCTTCCGACAATTTGCGACAAATGCCCGGTCGGCCCGTCGGACAGGGCCGCGGAAAGCTCCGCTTGCCTCATATGCAGGACATCTCGCCGGGCCCACGCTTGCCACCTCCATCTATCTCAAGCTAATTGGTTGAGAAAGGCTAGCCTGCGTGGGAGGCCATTTGCAACATGGGAGGCGCAGGTGATCTTTCAGCCAGACAGTGCGTTCGTCGCGCCGCGCTTCGCGGCCCGCGCGGCAGACCGGCGATGAACTTCCAGCAATTGCGCTACATCCGCGCGGCGGTTCAGAACGACCTCAACCTGACCAAGGTCGCCAACGAGCTGTTCACCTCGCAATCGGGCGTCAGCAAGCAGATCAAGGAGCTCGAGGCCGAGCTCAAGATCGAGATCTTCGTGCGGCGCGGCAAGCGGCTGGTCGGGTTGACCGAGGCCGGCCACGGCGCGGCGCAAGTGATCGACCGGCTGCTGCAGGAGGCCGACAATCTCAAACGGCTTTCGGCACAGTTCGTCCAGGCCGACAAGGGCCGGCTGGTCATCGCCACCACGCACAACCAGGCGAACTATGTCCTGCCGCAAGTGCTGGTCCGCTTCAGCCGGGAGTTTCCCGATGTCGAGGTCGAGCTGCGCCAGGGGAGCCCGAGCCTCGTGGTCGAGATGCTGCTGCGCGGCGAGGCCGACATCGGCATGGCGACCGAAGCGATCGACGGGCAGACGGGGTTGCGTACGTTTCCGTGCTTCAGCTGGGAACACGTCGCGATCGTCCCGCCCGATCATCCGCTGGCCGGACGCGAGGGAGCGACGCTGGCCGATCTCGCGGCCTATCCGATCGTGACCTACACGCCCGAGTTCACCGGGCGCTCGAACATCGACGCGGCGTTCGAACGCGCCGGGCTCCACGCCGACATTCGCCTCGCGGCGGTCGATGCCGACGTGATCAAGACTTATGTCAAGCTCGGCATGGGCGTGGGCATCGTCGCGCAGATGGCGGTCGAGAACGCGCCGGGCGACGACTTCGCGATCGTGCCCGGCTCCAACCGCTTCTTCACCCCTTCGACGACCAAGCTCGCGATCCCCGAAGGGGCGCTGCTGCGCAACTACGCCTATCGCCTGATCGCGATGCTCGCGCCGCATCTCGACGAGCGGCTGGTGAAAGGTGCGCGCTGGCCCGAGCCCGGACGGGAGGCGGGCGCGCTGCTCCCTTTCTGCGAGCGCCACGACCTCAGGATCGATGGCAATCCGCGCGCCGACAATGACCACGACCCGACGGAGACCGTTGCCGCATGACCATTGCCAGAAGGGCCTTCCTCGCCGGCGCGGGGGCCTCGATCCTGTCCGCGCGTGCGCTCGGGCAAGGCACGCTCGTGCATCCGTTCGCCAACGGCGAGCGGCCGCTCGTGCAATTGCCGCAGAAGCGCCCGCTGATCGGGCTGACCGCGCGCCCGCCGCAGCTCGAGACGCCGTTTGCGGTGTTCGACGAGGGCCTGCTGACGCCCAACGACGCGTTCTTCGTGCGCTATCACCTCTCGGACGTGCCGACCGCGATCGACCCGGCGGCCTTTCGCCTTGCCGTCGGAGGGCAGGTCGACGCGCCCTTGTCGCTGTCGCTGGCTGACCTCCGGCGCGACTTCCCGCTCGCGGAGGTCGTCGCGGTCAACCAGTGCTCGGGCAACGGGCGCGGGTTCTTCGCCCCGCGCGTCGGCGGCGGGCAGCTCGGCAACGGGGCGATGGGCAACGCGCGCTGGACCGGGGTGCCGCTCAAGGCGCTGCTCGATCGGGCGGGGGTCAGGGCCGGTGCCCGGCAGGTGACCTTCAACGGCCTCGACAATCCGCCGGTCGACACGATCCCCGATTTCGTCAAGGCGCTCGACATCGACCATGCGCGCGACGGCGAAGTCCTCGTGGCTTTCGCGATGAACGGCGCCGACCTGCCGTTCCTCAACGGCTTCCCTTTGCGGCTGGTCGTGCCGGGCTACTACGGCACGTACTGGGTCAAGCATCTCAACGAGATCACCGTCGTCGATGCGGATTACGACGGCTACTGGATGAAGACCGCCTACCGCGTGCCGGACACCGACTGCGCCTGCGTCGAGCCGGGCGGCAAGCCCGACAAGACGCGGCCGATCACGCGGCTCAACGTGCGCTCGTTCGTCACCAGCCACAAGGACGGCGACGCGGTGCGCGCCGGGACGCCCGTCGCGCTGCGGGGCATCGCGTTCAGTGGCGGCGACGGCATCGCCCAAGTCCAGGTTTCCGCAGACGACGGTGCGATCTGGCAGCCGGCGCGGCTCGGCGAGAACCTCGGCGGCTACTCGTTCCGCGAGTGGCGCCTCGAGCTGCTGCTCCCCGCGGGCACGCGGAGAGTCAAAGTGCGCGCCACCACGCCCGGCGGCGAGACGCAGCCGCTCGAGCCGCGCTGGCAGCCGGCTGGCTACATGCGCAACGTGGTCGAGACCGTGACGCTGGAGGTCGCATGATCCGTTCGCTGAACATCGCCCTCACGACCGGCGCGGCGCTGCTCGCGGCCGCCGCGTTCGCGCAGCCGGTCACCATCGCGCTGCCGCTCGGCGAGACGCCGCCCGCGCTCGCCGATCCGGCTTCCGAGGTGGTGGTCAACAACTGCTCGGCCTGCCACTCGCTCGACTACATCACCACCCAGCCGCGCGGCAAAGGCGAGCAGTTCTGGCGCGACGCGGTCGCGAAGATGGTCAACGTCTACAAGGCACCGCTTTCGCCCGAGGACGCCGACGCGGTCGGGACGGTCCTCGCGCGCAAGTTCGGCTGATCGCAAAAAAGAAGCGGAGCCCCGCCGAGGCGGGGCTCCGCTTGAGGCGGAACCCGGTTTGGGAGAGGAGCCTAGCGCAGAGACAGGCAGCCGGGTTCGGGAGAGAGGGTCATGCTCAGCGCGCGATCACCGGGTGGTCGAGCGGCACCCCGACCGCGCCGCCACCGAACGGGCCGTTGTTCTCGACGCAGATCCGCTCGTGGTGCTCGTAGTGCCGCTGGCCGCCGGGCAGGTTCGCCGGGGTCACGTCGAAGTGCCAGCCGTCGATCTCGTCGGCGTCGGTATAGCGCCGCACCGGGATCGTCGCGGTCCACGGGCGCGTGTAGACCGTCGGATCGGTGAAGGTCGCGACGTAGTTGAAGCGCGTGCCGTCCGGGTCGAACACGTAGCGCTCCTCGACGGTCGCGTTGGCGCTCATGAAGTCGCCGTAGCGCCCGAACAGCGCCTTGCCGTTGTTGTTGCGCACGCTGACGACGAGCGTGTTGCCTTCCCAGTGGCCGCGGGAATCGCCGTTCCACAGCTTGATGCCATCGGGCAGGTGCGCGCCGTCGTCGAGGCGGACGATCCGGCTGCCGGAATCGAACAGGAACAGCACGTAGCCCGGATATTGGCGGATCTCGAAGCCGTGCCACATGAACGACTTGGGCACGCCGGCCGGCGCGCAGCGCGCCAGCGGCTCGACGTATTGCGGTTCGGTCGGATTGGCGAAGTTGCGGGCGAAGTCTTCCTGCAGCGCGCGGGCCCCGGGCCGATAGGGGATCTGCCCGTCGGCGGGGTCGGACACCCGGCTCGGCGCACGCTGGTCGCGCGGCAGGCTGGCCGCGCCCGAGGGTTCGCCCGGGGGGCCCGCCTGCGGATCGGTGAAGTTGCTGTGGTTCGAGATCGTGTTGGACCAGAAGCCCGAGATATCGGGCTGCCCGTCGGGCAGTTGCGGCCCGTTCCAGGCGCCCGAGCGGATCACCGGCACCTCCTTGCTCCAGCGAATGCCTCCGGCCGTCGGCTGGGCATTGGCGGGGGCGGCCTGAGCCCAGGCAGCGTGCGGCAGGATGGTGGCGGCCAGGAACAGCGGGGTAGCGAGACGACGAGCGATCATTGTCTGTCCTTGTGCAAGCGCTAGCGCGAGATGACGGGGGCGGTGGACGGCACGCCGACCGCGCCGCCGCCGAACACGCCGTTGTTCTCGATGCAGATCCGCTCGGGGGATTCGTAGAGTGTCCTGCCGGGCAGGTTCACCAGCGCGACCATGTAGTGCCAGTCCATGATCCCGTCGGCTTCGGTGAAGCGGCGGAGCGGGATGGTTGCGGTCCACGGGCGAGTGTAGACTGTCGGGTCGGTGAAGGTGGCGATGTAGTTGAAGCGCTTGCCGTCCGCGGCGAACACGAAGCGCTCCACGACCGTGGCGTTCTCGCTCATGAAGTCGCCGGAGTAGCCGAACATGGCCTTGCCGTTGTTGTTGCGCACGTCGACGACGAGCGTGTTGCCTTCCCAGTGGCCGCGCGAATCGCCGTTCCACAGCTTGATGCGGTCCGAAAGGTGCGGCGAACCGTCGAGCCGGACGATCCGGGTGCCGGAATCGAACAGGAACACGACGTAGCCGGGGTACTGCCGGATCTCGTGGCCGTGCCACATGAACGACTTGGGGATACCCCCGGGCGCGCATCGGGCGAGCGGCTCGACGTATTGCGGTTCGGTCGGGTTCTGGAAGTGCCGGGAGAAGTCCTGCTGCAGCGCGCGCGCTTCGGGGCGATAGGGAACCTGCCCGTCGGCGGGGTCGGTCACCCGGCTCGGTGCCCGTTGCTCGCGCGGCAGCCGCGACGCTGCCGAGGGGCGGCCCGGATCGCCGGCCTGCGGATCGGTGAAGTTGGCCTGGTTGGCGATCGTATTCGACCAGAAGCCCGCGATGTCCGGCTGTCCGTCGGACAGCCGCGCGCCGGTCCACGGGCCGGAGGCGATTTGCGGCACCTCCTTCTCCCACGGCATCCGCTCGAACGGGCTCCGGGCGGTCTCGGCCGGGGCGGCCTGGCCGAACGCGGCCTGCGGCACGCCGGCAGCGAGCAATGTCACGGCAAGGCGACGAGCGGTCACTGTCCGCCCTCGTGCGGCGGGTAGAACTGCTCGTATTCGAGCGTGAAGCAGTAGTCCTCGATCAACTGGAACCCGGGGTCGCGCCGACGGTGCAGCAGGACGTCGATCGTCCACGGGCGGGTGTAGACCTTCGGATCCTCGAGCGTGGCGGAGTAGGCGATCGTGTCGCGGTCGACGAATTTCCACCGCTCGACCACATGCAACTCCTCGCTGTGGAAGTTGCCGGAACGATCGAGCCAGGTCTCGGGGTTGAAGTCGGAGACGTCGACGACGAGCGTGTCGCCGTCCCAGCGGCCGCGCGAGTCCCCGAGCCAGAACTCCTGGCCCTTTTCCTCCGGGTGGTCGGAGCCGTTGGTGGCGATCGTGCGCACCTGGTGGCCGAACTGGTGGACGAGCGTCAGATCGCCGTCGCGCTCGAAGATCTGGAACGGCGCCGGGTAGTAGACCCCGCGCGGCACGCCGAGCACCCAGCACTTGAGCCGCGGATCGTCAGCTGCGCGCGTGTCGAAGTTGTGTTGCCGCTGGGCGAGCGCATCCTCGCGGTACGGGATCGTGCCGCCCTCGATCACACCGGGGCTCGGCGGAGCGTCGCGGCGGCCGGCGTGGGGTTCGAGATCGTAGTCGGCTTCGCTCAGCGTCTGCCACACGCCGGAAAAGTCGGGGTGACCGTTCGCCAGTCGCGGGATTCCGTCGGCCTGGGCCCAGGCAGGCGCGCCCGCCAGCGCGGCGGCGAGGATCAGCGCCCGGCCGGTTCGAAGGAGCGATCGCGACATCAGCGGATCGCCAGCGCGGGTGCGTCGGGCGCGCTGCCGATCGCCACCTGGTGCCCGTCGGAGAAGGCGACCACCGCGGCATAGCCGAACGCCCCGCCGTTCTTGGCGCGGAAGCCCGACAGCCGCAGCTTGGTGCCGAAGGCGACGTCGGCACGCTCGATGCCATGCGCCTTGAGCGACAGCGGCGTGCCGAACTCGAAGCCCCAGTTGGTCACCGTGCCGTCGGGGTTCTTGACGTCGAGGTAGATCCAGCTGTGCGGGTTGACCAACCGCGCGCGGGTGACCGTGCCTTCGACCACCAGCGGCTTCGAGGAGTCGAACTCGGTGGCAAATGCGTGGTGCGCCGAACCGGGCAGCGCATAGCCGAGGCCGGCGGTGGCGAGACCGGCTGCGAGCGAGAGCTTCAGGAATGCTTTCATGATGATGGCTCCTCAGAAAGTCGCGCGGATGACCGCGTTGATTTGCCGACGGGGGCCGATCCCGTCGTAACCGACCGGCGCGTTGTTGCTGAAGTCGTTGACGCTGGTGGTGTACTGGACGTCGAACAGGTTCTTCGCAGCGACGCCGATGCGTGTGGGCACGCCGCCGATGTCGACGATCACCCCGATGCCGGCGTCGGTCAGGTGGTAGGCGTCCTGCACGCCGTAGGGCGACAGCAGCTGCTCGAGGTTGTGTTCCGAACGGTAGGTGTCGTTGCCGTAGGCATAGAGCGACAGGCCGCTGCCGATCTCGTGCTCGAAATCGAAGCCGATGATCGCGGTCCACTTGGGCGCGCCGACGATCTGCCTGCCGGTGTTGTCGCACGTGACGACGGTCGAGGGATAGGAGCGCGGGCAGGTCGCGGTCGACCAGTCGGTGTATTCGGCGTCGTTGTAGGCGCCGCCGAAGGTGATCGTCAGGCCGTCGAACGGGATCAGCGTGCCGTCGATCTCGATCCCCTGGGCGCGAAGTCCGGGGATGTTGCCGAGCACCGAGCTGAACCCGGTCGACGAGTTGGCGTCGGGGATGCTGGTGGTCGCCTGGTAGTCGCGGACCTTGGTGTAATAGAGGTTGGCGCCGAACCACAGCACGTTGCCGAAGAACTGGCCCTTGATGCCGAGCTCGAAGTCGGTGGTCTTCTCGGGCGCGACGTTGCGCCGCGTGCCGTTGTTGTCGAACGCCACCGCGCCCGACTTCCCGCCGCCGCTCGCCGAGGCGTAGAGCAGCACGTCGTCGGTCACCTTGTAGCTCGGATTGACCAGCCAGGCCCACGCGCCGGCGTCGATCGGCTCGCCGATCACCGTCGCGATCGGCGTCTGCAGCTGCGCGGCGCGGATCGCGTCGGCGGTCGCGTTGCCGGTCGAGACCAGCGGCGTGCCGTCCTCGTTGCCGATCTGCTTCCAGTAAGTGCTGGTCTTCTGCTCGCGGGTGTAGCGCAGGCCCCCGGTCAGCGTGAAGCTGTCGGTGATCTCCCAGTTGGCCTGCGCGAAGGCCGCCTGGCTGGTCGAGATCGGGTGCTGGTTGTTGATGCTGTAGGTGTTCTCGAGCGAGTCCTGCAGCAGCAGCCAGCCGGCCGGGTTGTTGAGCGCCGTGTACTGCGCATTGGTGGCGAAGAACGCGCCGGCATCGCGACCGAAGCGGCTGCGGCCGGTGCTGTCGGTCTCGATGCGCAGGACATAGAGCCCGGCCTGGTAGTCGATGGTGTCGGTGATGTCGCCGGTGAAGCGCAGCTCCTGCGAGAACTGCTCGGTGTCGACCAGCGAGCCGCTGCGCGAGATCGGGAAGCGGGTCTGCTCCTGGTCATTGGTCGCGTCGAAGTGGAACCAGCGCGCGGCGGTGATCGACTTGATCTCGACTTCGCCGACGTCCCAGGTCGCCACCAGCGAGCCGCCGTAGTTGCGCGTGACCAGCGGCTTGGCCTCGTCGATGTCGATCGTGGTCCACGAACCGATGATCGGCACGTATCCGCCGAAGTAGCTGCGGGCGAGGCGCGTCGAGTAGGTCGTCGTGCGCACCGAGCCGTCGTTGAGCGTGGCCGGGTCGACCATGAACGGCTTGGTGTTGCTGTTCTCGTTGGTCTCGGCGGCGTCGAGGTTGAGCTTGAGCGAGAAGTTCGCGCTCGGCTCGAGCAGCAGCTGCACGCGGCCGCCCCAGCGGTTCTGCTCGTGCCAGTAGCCGCCGACATCCGGATTCACGTTGCGGATGTCGCCCTGCTGGTAGTCGTAGAAGCCCGAGGCGCGGAACGCGAGCAGGTCGCCGATCAGCGCATCCGAGTACGAACCGCGCACCTTCCACGCCTCGTTCTCGAGGCCGGCCTCGGCCTCGATCGAGCCATCGGGCGTGAACGAGGGCAGCCGGCTGGTATACTTGATCACCCCGAGCGACGTGTTCTTGCCGAGCAGCGTGCCCTGCGGCCCGCGCAGGATCTCGACCTGCTGCAGGTCGGTGAAGTCCTGGTAGGTCATGCCGACATGGTCGAGGAACACGTCGTCGACGATCACGCCGACCGCGGCCTCCATGTTGTCGTTGCCGCTGGTCTTGCCGATGCCGCGCAGCGACACGCCGGTGCGGCGGGCGTTGGGCGTGGTCGCGGTCAGGCCCGGGGCGCGCTGGGTGATGTCGGCGACGGTGAACACGTGCTGCTCGGCGAGGGTGGATTCACCGAGGACCGAGATCGGGATCGGCACGTCCTCGAGCCGTTCCGAGCGGTTGCGGGCGGTGACCACGATGACTTCTTCGAGGGGCTCGCCGGCTGCGGCCGCCGTCGGCGCGTCCTGCGCCAGCGCGGCGCCGGGTAGGGTAGCAGCAGCGAGGAAGGTGGCGCCTGCCAGCCAGGCGGCGCGCGAGCGGTGCCGGCGCTCACCGCCGGACAAGGGATTGCGATCGGTCATGTTCTGGTTCTTTCCGGGAGTGGGACGGGGCCGGGGCTTACTTGCCGGGCCGGTCGACGCCGGTGGTGAGCGTCTGGATGCGGTAAGCCGAGCCCCGGCCGACGACGTAGAGCTGCGACCGGTCTGCCCCGCCGAACGCGAGGTTCTGCGGCTGCTTGGGCAGCGCGATCACGCCGAGCGCGGCGCCTTCGGGCGAGAACACTTCGACGCCCGCGCTGGTCGCCGCGTAGACGCGGCCGGCGGCATCGACGGCGATCCCGTCGGCCCCGCTGACCGGCCCTTCGGGCAGGTTCTTGAAGCCCGCGAGCCTGGCGAAGTCGCGCCGCGCGGAAAGGCTGCCGTCGGCAGCGACGGTAAAGGCGATCAGGTACTCGCCCCAGCTGTTCGCCACATAGAGCGTGCGCTCGTCGGGGCTCAGTGCGACCCCGTTGGGGCGGCTGATGTCGTCCGCAACGAGGCTCACCTTGCCGCGCGGATCGCGCCAATAGAGGCCGGTTTTCGCCGGCGTCGCCGGGCGCGCCACTCCTGCGGCCGGCGGAACGCCCGGATCGGAGAAGTAGATGCTGCCGGCGCGGGCCAGCGCGAGATCGTTGGGACGGTTGAACGGCTTGCCCGAATAGTCCGCGGCGAGCACGCTGCTCGCCGGCTGCAGCCGCGCGATCCCGGGCTGGGCGGTCTGTACCGCGATCAGTTCGCCGTCGGCGCGCAGCGCCAGCGCGTTGGCTCCGCCGGTGTGCTCGAGATAGGTCGAGACCGCGTTGTCGGGCGCGATGCGCACGAGCCGGTCGGCACGGTTCTCGGTGAACACGATCGAGCCGTCGCTGAGCGCGATCGGCCCTTCGGTCCCGTCGAAACCCTCGCGGATCACTTCGACCCGAGTGCCCTCGGCGACCACGCCGGCGATCGCCGGGGTGACGAACTTCTTGCCGTAGAGCGTGCCGCCCTGCTCGGCGTAGGTCTCGACCCCGACGGCGCCGGCCACGGTGAACCCGCGCTCGCGCAGCAGGGCGGCGGTCTTCTTGGCCCGGCCGGCGTGGTTGGAAACGGTGACCACGGTTCGGTCGCGCGGGATATAGGCGAGGAACCGGTCGAGCTCGCTCGCCTGGATGTTGAGGAACACCGGCAGTCCGCCGATCGCGGCGACTTCGTCGGCGCGGCGGACGTCGATGAACACGACTTTGTCTGGCGTCGCGAGCAGCTGGTCGACCTGCTCGCGCGACAGCACCGGGACGTCCTGCTGGCTCGCCGCTGCGGCTTGTGCAAAGGCGGCGTCGCCGAGCAGGGTCGCCGGCGCGGCGACGGCCACGGCCATGGCGAGCGCCGCTGCGGCGCGGCCTGTTCGATTCCGGAGTGTTCTAATTCGTTCGCTGTTCACGATTATGCCCTCATCGCGGTGTCGAGCGGGGGCTTATCGGAGTGCCGGGGGCCGGCGAACGAACGGTTCCGCCTTACCTTATGAGCATTCGGCATATGGGCGCGGAATGCGTGCCGGATGGTCTTGAGCAGGCGACCGCCCTGCGCCTAGAGCGGGGTGCGGCACCGAGGCGACCACGCCAGGGCGCCGCCTTCCTCGGATCGGTAAGGGCTTTCGTTGGATCGTCTCGCATCGCGGCGCCTCGCCGCGCTCGTCATCGCTGCTGCATCGGTGCCTTCGGCGGCACATGCCGAGGCCCCCTCGTTGCAGGCGGCAATCGGCGATCCCGATGGCTTCCACCTCTCGGGCAGCGTGCGCCTGCGCTACGAAGCCCTCGACGGCCAGCCGCGCGCGGGGCTGCGGCCCGAGGACGAGCAGCTCGACCTGCGCTCGACGCTGTTCGCCGAATACGACGCCGGCGCGGTCCGCATCGGCGGCGAACTTTACGACAGCCGCGCCTGGCTGACCAAGCCCGGCAGCGCGATCAGCGCCAACGAGACCAACACCCTCGAACTGGTCCAGGCCTATCTCGCGGCCGACCTAGACGACCCGTTCGGCGCCGGCAGCAAGCTCGGGCTGCAGGCCGGCCGTTTCACGCTCAACCTCGGCTCGCGGCGCCTCGTCGCGGCCGACGACTATCGCAACACCACCAACGGCTACACCGGGCTGCGAGCCGACGTGAGGACGCCGGGCGGCGTGTCCGCCACGGCGGTCTACGTCCTCCCGCAGGTGCGCCTGCCCGACGACCCGCCCTCGGTGCTCGACCAAGAAACCCGGTGGGACCGCGAGAGCTTCGACCTCCAGCTCTGGGGCGGGTACCTCGCCCGCCCGAACACGATCGCCGGTGCTGCGGCCGAGCTCGGGTACTTCGGCCTCTCCGAGCGCGACTGGGCGGGGCACCCGACGCGCAATCGCGACCTCGACAGCTTCAGCGCGCGGGTGATCCGCGATCCCAAGGCCGGGCGCGCCGATTTCGAGGTCGAGGGCATCTACCAGACCGGCTCGGTCCGCGCCTCGACCGCGCCCGCCGCAGCCATTCTCGACGTCGAAGCCTGGTTCCTGCACGCCGACGCAGGCTACACTTTTCCCGGTGCGGCCAAGTTCCGCCTGTCGGTGGAATACGATTACGCGAGCGGCGACGGCCCCGGCGGCAAGTACGGCCGCTTCGACACGCTGTTCGGCATGCGTCGCGCCGATCTCGCGCCGGCCGGAATCTACAACGCCATCGGCCGCGCCAACATCAGCACGCCCGGCGTGCGCGCCGAGATCGCGCCGAGCCCGCGGTGGGACGCCTTTGCTACCTATCGGGCGATGTGGCTGGCCGAGCGGACCGACAGCTTCTCGACCACCGGGGTGCGCGACCCGAGCGGGCAATCGGGCAGCTTCGCCGGCCACCAGATCGATGTGCGCTTCCGTTATTGGCTGGTGCCGAATCTCCTGCGCGCGGAGCTCGACGCGGTCGCGCTGCTCAAGGGACGCTTCCTCGAAACCGCCCCCAACGCGCCCGCGACGGGTGACACCCACTACGTCGCGACCGCGCTGACCGCGACTTTCTGACGCGTTCCGATTTTCGGGCTTGCCAAGCCCGCGCTACAAATGTAGCACGACGCTACAAATGTAGCGCAGAAAGTGATTCGGATGCTCAGTTCCCTGCCCCCGAGAGAGCGACAGATCGTCGACATCCTCTACCAGAGCGGGCCGAGCGTCGTCGGTGAGATCTGCGAGGCGCTCGACAACGAGGTGAGCGGCTCCGCCGTGCGGGCCATGCTCAAGCGGCTCGAGGACAAGGGCTTCGTCAGCCGCGAGCCGTCGGAGCGCGGGTTCCTCTACGCACCCGTGCTCGCCGAGACCGCCGCACGCAAGTCGGCGCTGAGCCAGGTGGTGAAGACCTTCTTCAACAATTCTCCGGTCGGCGCGGTCAGCGCGCTGCTCGGCATGCAGGACAAGCTCGGCGCTGACGAGCTGGATGAACTGGAACGCCTGATTGCTCAGGCGCGGGACGCAAAGGCCAGGTTATGATCACTGCAGCCCTCCTGATCGAACTCGCGTGGAAATCGCTGGTAGTCGCCGGTGCCGTGCTCGGCGTGCTGCGGCTCGCCCGGCGCCGCTCGGCCGCCGAGCGGTCGTGGATCGCGCACTGCGGCCTTGCCGTGCTGCTGCTGCTGATCCCGGCCGTGGTCCTCGCCCCGGCGTGGAACCCGGTGCCGCTGCCGGCCTCGATGGCCGCGCCGCTGCCCGCCGAAGCAAGGACCGTGGTGGTCGACATGCCCGAGCTCGCGCAGGCAGCCAGCCCGCCGGGCGCCGCAGCGGCACCGGCCGCAGCCTCGGCCGCCGGGGCGGAGTGGGCTCTCCCCACCGCGGGAGAGCTTGCCGTTTGGGTCTACGCCCTTCCGCTCGTGCTCCTGCTCGTGGCGATGATCGTCGCCATTGCCCGCCTGTTCGCGATGCACCGCCGCGCCGCGGTCCTGGTCGAGGCGCCGTGGCTCGCCGCGCTCGCCCAGGCGCAGCGGCGCATGGGTTTCAAGCACGGCACCGCGCTGCTGGTCAGCGACGAGCTTCATTCGCCGGTCAGCTGGGGGATGATGCGGCCGATCATCCTGCTCAACCCGGCGGTCATTCCTGCGACCGACGAGGCCGAGGCGATCATCGCCCACGAGCTGGCTCACGTCGCTCGCCTCGACTGGGCCAAGCTGCTGCTGGCCCGCGTCGCCTGCGCGGTGTTCTGGTTCAATCCGCTGGTCTGGCTGCTCGCTCGCGAGAGCCACCAGCTGCGCGAGGAAGCGGCCGATGACGCGGTGCTGCTCAGCGACGTCGACGGCGCCGACTATGCCTCGCTGCTGGTCAACGCCGCGCGGCACGACAACCAGGCGCTGCTGCTCGCGGCGCACGGGGTCGCGCCGGCCAAGGATTCGCTCAAGCGCCGGATCACCCGCGTGCTCGACGCAAGCCTCGCGCGCCGGCCGGCCGACTTCGGCTGGGCCGCGCTGTGCCTCGTGGTCGTGCTGGGCGTAGCAGGCCCTCTGGCCGCGCTCGAGCCTGGGGCCCGGTCGAGCAACGAGGATGACATGGTCGCGCTCGCCGAGAGAAACGGCACGGTCGCCGAGATCGCCGCGCAGGCGGTGGCGCAGGCCGTACCGGCCGCAGTCCGCAGCGCGCTCGACGGCAAGACGCCGGCGCTGGCCGACAGCGCAGACGGCGACGAACGCGACTCCGAAGCCGACCGGCTGATCGAGATGAAGGCTGTCGGGGTCACCGAAGACTATGTCGCGGCTATGCGCGCGGCCGGGTTCGGCGGCTCGATGGACGACATGATCGAAGCCCGCGCGGTCGGCGTCACGCCCGAGTTCGCCGGCCAGATGCGCCGCTTCTCGCCCGACATCGACCTCGAAAGCGTGGTCGAGGCGAAGGCGGTCGGCCTGTCGCCGCAATTCATCGGCGAAGCGCGCAACCTGTTCCCGGGCCTGACGATCGACGACGCGGTCGAGATGGCGGCGGTCGGCGTGACCACCGACTACGTGAACGCGATGCGGCGGCTGTTCCCGGGCCTCAGCGCCGATCAGGCGGTCGAAATGAAGGCTGTCGGTGTCACCCCGGCCTTCGTCGAGCGGATGCGCGCCGAAGGCCTCTCGGCGCGCACGCCGGACGAGGCGGTCGAGGGCCGCCTGTTCTCCGAGGGCCTCGACACGCACGATCGCGGGCCGGTCGCCATGGCGGTGAGCCGCGGCGGCAGCGCCCTCACGATGCGCGGTCCTGACGGGCAGACGATGGCGATTGCCCGCGGCGCCGAGCCCGGCGACTAGCCGACCCACAACCCGTCTTTCGACAAGGCCGTTTGAACCGCTCGCTTCCGAGCCACGGCCCCGCTTTGCCCGCCGAACCCAGGAGAACCCCGATGCTTCGCCTGCCCGTGATCGCCGCCGTTGCCCTGAGCGCCGCCGCCGCGACGCTCTCCTCCGCCCAGGATCGCCCGGCGCCGGAGGCCGCCTCCTTCGGCCCAGTGACCGACATCGAATGGAGCTATGCCGCGAGGGCGCGCAACGACGACGGTGAACCGTTCCTGCGCTTCACCCGCGGCGGGATGAACACCATGATGGGCGCGGACACTCCGCCCGAAGTCGCCCGGGTCCTGGCGCCGGTCGTGTCGGCCGCTCCCGGGGAGCCGGTCACGTTCACGCTGGCGCGCGAGGCAGGCACCGTGGCCTGCGTCG
>CBHWED010000038.1:0-19112 GCA_966112795.1 uncultured bacterium | reverse complement strand
GTCGCCCACCCCGCCCGTCATCGTGTCCGCGCCCGTGCCGCCGTTGAGGACGTCGCGCTCCTCGCTGGTGACGGCTCCCCAGCTTTCGGCCAGGCCGCCGTACAGCGTGTCATTGCCGTCGCCGCCGTTGAGCACGTCGTTGCCGGCGAAGCCCTCGAGCACGTCGTCGCCGCCGAGGCCCGCGAGCGTGTCGTTGCTGAAGATGCCGCTCGTCGGCTCGTAGCCGACGCCGCGGATCAGGTTGCCGAGCGCGTTGCCGGTGAACGCCACGCCGACCATTCCGCCCCCCGCGGCCGTCAGCTCCTCGACCCCGGCGGCGAGCGTGTAGGCGCCGAGCGCCGAGACCACCCGGTCGATCCCCTCGCCGGCCGCCTCGACCACGACGTCGCCGGCGTCGTCGACCTGATAGGTGTCGTCGCCCGCGCCGCCAGTCATCGTGTCGGCGCCCGCACCGCCGTTCAGCGCATCGGTGCCGTCGCCGCCGAGCAGCGTGTCGGCGTCGGCGCCGCCGTCGAGCGCGTCGTTGCCGTTGCCGCCCGACAGGTGGTCGGCGCCGGCGTAGCCGGAGAGGGTATCGTTGCCGTCGTTTCCGCTGATGTAGTTGACGCCGTTGGTGCCGATGATCGTGTCGTTGCCGCCCTGGCCGCCACCGGCGTCGACCACGTCGCCGATATGCACGTCGGCCGTGGTCGCCGATCCGCCGAGGTTGATCGTGTCGTCGAAGTCGCTGCCCCGGGCGCCGTTCACGCTTTCGAACCCGGTATAGCTGCTGCTGCCGAACGATCCGCTGCCGGTGGTCCACAGGCTGGTCAGGTCCACCGTCAGCCCGCTGGTGCGCAGGAAGCCGCTGACGTAGAGATAGTCGGTTCCCGCGCCGCCATCGGCGATGTTTGCGCTGTCGGCTTCGAGCATCACGTAATCGTCGCCGTCGCCGCCGTTCAGCGTGTTCGTGGTGTCGCTGCCGCCACGCCCGTAGAGCGCATCGTTGCCGGCGCCGCCGAGGGCGGTGTTGGTCGCGCCGCCGAGCGCCGCGTTGCCGGGGCCGGTGGCCCAGATGTTGTCCGCCCCGTCGCCGCCGTTCAGCGTGTTGACGCCGCCATAGCCGAAGATCGTGTCGTTGCCCGAACCGCCGGTTATCTGGTTGTTGCCTTCGTCGCCGTAGAGCGTGTCGTTGAACGCCGACCCGATCAGGTTTTCGATCCCGGAGAGCGTGTCGTTGCCGGCGCCGCCGGTGGCGGTCTTGCTGCTGCCGAACAGGTTCACGGTGACCGCCGCGGCCGCGTCGGCGAAAGTGGCGGTATCGCTCCCCGCGCCGCCGTCGAGCACGTCGTCGCCGGCACCGCCGCTCAGCGTGTCGACGCCGTCGCCGCCGTTGACGGTATCGTTGTCGGCGCCGCCGCTTAGCGTGTCATTGTCGGCGCCGCCGTTGATCGTGTCGTTGCCCGCACCGCCGTTGATAGTGTCACCGCCCGCGTCGCCGTTCAGGGTGTCGTTGCCGTCGCCGCCGTTGATGGTGTCGCCGCCGCCGTTGCCGCTGATCGTGTTGGCGCCGGCATTGCCGGTCAGGTTGTCGCCGTAAGCCGACGTGCCGATCAGGTTCTCGAAACCCGAGATCGTGTAGCCGCTCTGCTGCGTGGTCACCGCCAGCGACAGGGTCACGAAATAGCCGCTCGACAAGTCGAGCGTGTCGGTCCCCGCGCCGCCGGACAGGTGGTTGGTGGTGCCGGAGTGGGCGCCGCCGAGGACCAGGTCGTCGCCGTCGCCGCCGTCGACGGTGTTGTTGCCGTTGCCGCCGTCCAGCGTGTCGTTGCCGTCGCCACCGTCGATCGTGTCGTTGCCGCCGAGCCCGGTGATCGTGTCGTTGCCGCCGAGGCCGGACATGCTCCAGTCGTCCGAACTCGGCGCGGTGAAGCTGTCGGCGCCCGCCGTGCCGGTCCAGGCGTTGGCGCCCACGGCAGCGCCGCTGGCGTCGAACAGCTGCGCGAAGACGCCCGTGCCGTTGCCGTCGCCGGATTCCCAGGTGACGACGAAGCCGCCGCCGCTCAGCCCGGCAACCGACGGATTGAGCTGGTCGCCGGTCGTGGTGAGGTTGACCAGCGTCTCGCCGCTCTGCGCCACGCCACTCGCGTCGTAGCGCCGCATGTAGATGCCATAACCGTTGCCGTCCTGGTTCTGCGATTGCCAGGTCACGACGTAGCCGCCGCCGGTGAGCGCGGCGATCGCCGGCAGGTACTGCTGGCCCGCGGTGGTCGTGTTGACGCGCGTCTCGCCGCCCAGCGCGACGCCCGCGGCGTTGTAGCGCTGGGTGTAGATGCCGTTGAACGAGCCGTCCTGGCCGTACGACTGCCACGCGACGACGTAGTCGCCGCCGGTGAGGCCGGTGACCGACGGCGCTTCCTGGCCCTCGATGGTGTAGGTGTTGACGCGCGTCTCGCTGCCCTGCGCGACGCCGCTCGCGTCGTAGCGCTGCATGTAGGTGCCGAGGCCGAAGCCGTCCTGCCCGTTGGATTGCCAGACCACGACGTAGCCGCCGCCGGCGAGCGCGGCGATCGCGGGCAGGTATTGCTCGCCGGTGGTGTAGCTGTTGACGCGGGTCTCGCTGCCCTGCGCGACGCCGCTCGCGTCGTAGCGCTGCATGTAGACGCCGTTGAACGAGCCGTCCTGGCCGTAGGATTGCCATGCGACGACGTAGCCGCCGCCGGCGAGGCCGGTGACCGACGGCGCTTCCTGGCCCTCGGTGGTGTAGGTGTTGACGCGCGTCTCGCTGCCCTGCGCGACGCCGCTCGCGTCGTAGCGCTGCATATAGCTGCCGAGGCCGAACCCGTCCTGTCCGTTGGATTGCCAGACCACCACGTAGCCGCCGCCGGCGAGCCCGGTGACCGAGGGAAGGTACTGGTTGCTCGCGGTGGTGGCGTTGACCCGCGTTTCGGCGCCGAGCGCGACGCCGGCGGCATCGTAGCGCTGCATGTAGACGCCGGGGCCGCTGCCGTCCTGCCCGTCGGAATGCCATGTGGCGACGTAGCCTCCGCCGGCCAGGGCAGCGACTGTCCCGTTCCACTGATCGCTCGCGGTGTAGGTATTGACCTGGGTCTCGGGCACGGCGGCTTCCTCGTTTTCCGATAGATGGCGGCGGGATAGCGGACCGCGCAAATCCGCGTCTTGGGGACAGGGTCAGGGTTTTGGGATTGTCGCCTAGGCGCCGGTTTCGCCCGCGCGCATGGCCGACGGCGTCATGCCGAAGCGGCGCCGGAACAACTGGTTGAACCAGGAAATGTCGCCGAAGCCGGCTGCGAGCGCGAGCGCGGCCACGGTGTGGTGCGCCATCGCGGGGTCGCGCAGCGCATCCGCGACGCGCGCGAGCCGCGCCTCGGCGACGAAGTCGGTGAAGCTCGTGCCGTCGTCGTAGAACAGCGAGCGGATGTACGACGGGCTGATCGCGTGCCGCCGCGCGAGCCAGTCGACCGACAGCTCGGGGTTGCCGAGATTGGCGCGCACGTCGGCCTGCACCGCCTGCCGTCGCGCGACCCGCGCGCCGCCGTGGCGCGCCTGTTCGGCGGCATCGCGCGTGGGTCCGAGCAGCAAAGTGACGAGATCGGTCAGATGCCCGGCAAACAGCGTCTGCTCCTCGCCCGAGAGCGCTCCCTGGTGCGCCAGCAGCGTCGCGGCGTAGCCCTGCAACAGCCGCGCGGCGGGCTGCTCCATCGACAGCGCCGCGTTCGCGCGGCCGGCGTCCACGAGCCCCGGCAGGATGCGGGCGTAAGGAATCGCGAGGTTGAGGATCCGGCTCGGCCGATCGGCATGCGCGACGTAGGCATGCTCGCAGCGCATCACGCAGATGTCGCCGCCCTGGACCGCGCGCGTGTCCTGCCGTGCGTCGATCAGCCGCCCGCCGCCGGTCAGCGTCATCCCGAGGTAGAGCACGCCGCGATCGTCGGGCGGGGTCACGAAGCGGACCGGCGAGACGTCCATCATCGCCACCTGCACCCCGGCGAGTGTGCGCATGCTGAGCTCGGCGCTGAACGGCACGTCGGGAACGAAGTCGATCGTGCCGCGCACGTGCGTGCCGTAGACGGCTTCCGAGACTTCACGGCGCAGCGCCACGGGCACGTCGCGGGTCGAGAAACGCTGAATCGACATGCTCTCGTCCCCCGCGGCAGCGCACCATGCCGCATTCGCAGCGATCCCGAAAGCCTTGGCGCCCACGCCGACAGGGGTCAGATCACAGGAAGCCGGCCGTTCCGGATGCGCCGGCGAACGTGCTTTCGTGGACGGCGCCGTGCAGGGGTCCCACGGCGCGCGTCGGCGACGGTTTCGCCGTAGTCGTTGCCAACGGGCATGTGCCCGTTTCCCCCTGGCCGCCATCCGGCAGGCTCGACCCGCCCCCCGCGTCACCGTCGACCGACGGGCAGATCCTGACACGGCGGGCCGCGCCAATCTTTCCCGCAAATCTGAAAAATTGTGAAAACCGGCGCGGGCGCTCGCCGGCTGTCGCACGCGGATGCGGCCAGGCTCCGACTGCGGCCATGGACCCCAGCCGGAGCCCGCTATCAGATCACGACGAAGTCCGCCGAAGTCAGCCCGAGCCCGGTCGAGACGGTGGCGAACTGCACCGCCGCCGCGCCGCCGAGCCCGTCGGCATCGAACAGCAGCGCGCCGGTGGCCGCGTTGTAGATGATCCGGTCATCCGCCTGGGTCGCCGCCGAGCCGGTGTTGAACGCGCCCGCGGCCAACGCGCCGAGCGAGAGCCCGGCGAACACCGCGTCGTCGAGCTGGACCGTGTCGTCGGCGACGTTGAAGTCGCTGATATAGTCGACATTGCCGCCACCCAGCGCGGTGGTGAACGCGAAGCTGTCGGCGCCGGCCATGCCGGTCAGCGAATCCGCGCCGCCCTTGCCGTCGAGCACGTTGTTGCCGGCGTTGCCGTAGACCATGTTCGCGAGCTCGTTGCCGGTCAGGTTGAGCGCGGTGGTCGCGAGGTTGTCGTTGGTCGAGATTAACTCGACCTGGACCCCCGCGCCGAGTGTGTAGCTGAGGCTGGCGAACACGCGATCGCTCGCGCCGCCGCCGGCCCCTTCGACCACCACGTCGCCGGCATTGTCGACGTAGTACCAGTCGTTGCCGCCCAGACCGGACAGCGTGTCGGCACCCGCCTTGCCGTCGAGCACGTTGGCGCCGGCGTTGCCGGTGATCGCGTTGACCAGCTCGTTGCCGGTCAGGTTGATCGCGGTCGTCCCGGCATCGTCGGCGGTCGAGAGCTGCTCGACCTGGACGCCGGCGCCGAGGGTGTAGGTCACGCTCGCGAACACGCGGTCGTTGGTCCCGCCGCCGGCGCTCTCGATGACCGAGTCCGCGGCGTTGTCGACGTAGTACGAGTCGTCGCCCTGCAGCCCGACCAGGGTGTCGGCCCCGGCCTTGCCGTCGAGCACGTTGCTGCCGGCATTGCCGTAGATCAGGTTGGCGAACTCGTTGCCGGTCAGGTTGAGCGCGGCGGTCGCGAGGTTGTCGATGGTCGTGAACATCTCGACCTGGACCCCAGCGCCGAGCGTGTAGCTGACCGCGGCGAAGATGCGGTCGTTGGTGCCGCCGCCGGCTCCCTCGACGACCACGTCGCCGGCGTTGTCGATGTAGTACCGGTCGTCGCCGCCGAGCCCGGCCATGGTATCGGCGCCGCCCTTGCCGTCGAGCACGTTGACCCCGGCATTGCCGGTCAGCGCATTGACGAGCTCGTTGCCGGTCAGGTTGAGCGCGGTCGTGCCGGCATCGTCGGCGGTCGTCAGCTGCTCGACCTGGAGACCAGCAGCGAGCGTGTAGCTCACGCTCGCGAGCACGCGGTCGTTGGCGCCGCCGCCTTCGATGATGGTGTCGCCCAGGTTGTCGACATAGTACCAGTCGTCGCCCTGCAACCCGAGCATCGTGTCCGCGCCGGCCTTGCCATCGAGCACGTTGTTGCCCGCGTTGCCGTAGATCAGGTTGGCGAGCTCGTTGCCGGTCAGGTTGATCGCACTCGTCGCCAGGTTGTCGCTGGTCGTGAACATCTCGACCTGGACCCCGGCACCGAGCGTGTAGCTGACCGCCGCGAAGATGCGGTCGTTGGTACCCTCGCCGGCACCTTCGACGACCACGTCGCCGGCGTTGTCGACATAGTACCGGTCGTCGCCGCCGAGCCCGGCCATGGTATCGGCGCCGCCCTTGCCGTCGAGCACGTTCGCCCCGGCGTTGCCCGTGAGCGCGTTGACCAGTTCGTTGCCGGTTAGGTTGATCGCCGCCGTTCCGGCATCGTCGGTGGTGGCCAGCGCCTCGACCTGGCTGCCCGCGGCGAGCGCGAAGCTGACGCTGGCGAAGACGCGATCGTTGGTGCCGCCGCCGGCGCTCTCGATCACCGAGTCCGCTGCGTTGTCGACGTAGTACGTGTCGTCGCCCTGCAGACCGACCATGGTGTCGGCCCCGACAGCGCCGTTGAGCACGTTGTTGCCGGCGTTGCCGTAGATGATGTTGGTGAGCTCGTTGCCCGTCAGGTTGATCGCGGTCGTGGCGAGGTTGTCACTGGTGGTGAACATCTCGGCCTGGACGCCTGCGCCGAGCGTGTAGCTGACGCTGGCGAAGACCCGGTCGTTGGTGCCCTGGCCGGCGCCTTCGACGACGACGTCGCCGACGTTGTCGACATAGTACCAGTCGTTCCCGCCGAGCCCGACCAGCGTATCCGCGCCGCCCTTGCCGTCGAGCACGTTCACGCCGGCATTGCCGGTGATCGCGTTGGCGAACTCGTTGCCGCTGAGGTTGATCGCCGCGGTCCCGGCATCGTCGGCCGTGGTCAGCAGCTCGATCTGGCTGCCCGCGGTCAGCGTGTAGGTGACGCTGGCAACGACGCGGTCGCCGGTTCCCCCGCCGGCGCCTTCGTTGACGACATCGCCGGCGTTGTCGACGTAGTACACGTCGTCGCCGCCCATGCCGGCCAAGATGTCCGCGCCGCCACCGCCGGTGATCGCGTCGTTGCCGTTGCCGGTGGTGATGTGGTCGACCGAATTGCCGGCCAGGATCGTGATGCCGAAGCCCGACGCCGTGCTCAGCGTCACGTTCAGCGTCGCCGACTGCGCCAGCACGGTCAGGCCCGAATGGCTGTAGGTGAACGAGCCGGTGAACGTGCCCGACGACAGCCGGACGAGATCGCCGTTCTGGACGATCGGCGAGGTGGTCGCCGCGCCGATCGTGGCGAACGCGGTCGCCCCGACCAGCAGCGTGCGCTGGCCGCCGGGCCCGACCGCCAGCTCGACCCCGTTGAGCACGTCGTTGCCGTCGGGCGCGAGGTTGATCCAGCCGAGCACGGTGTCGAACAGGCCGGTGCTGGTCGGCAGCAGCGCGGTGTCGAAACCGCTGCCGCCGAACATGACGTCGTTGCCCGAGCCGCCGACGAGGGTGTCGTTGCCGCCGGAGCCGTCGAGCGTGTCGTTGCCGAGGCCGCCCGTGAGCGTGTCCGCCGCCGCGCCGCCGGTCAGGCCGTCGTCGTCGTCGCTGCCGTCGTAGAGGACCGCGCCGACCGTCGTCGCGCCGGTGGTATAGGCGTCGCCCGCTGTGGTGCCGGTCACGGTCAGCGTCGCCAGCGAGGCGTTGTCGAACGTGGCCACGTCGGCGCCGGTGATCGTCACGTTGGTCACCGTGACGCCGGTCGGGCCGGCATTGCCCTTGCCGGGCTCGCCGATACGCACGCCGGTGGCGGTGCCGTCGATCGTGCCGTCGTGGACGGTGACGTTGGTCAGCGTCGCCGGGTTGCTCGCGTAGCTGCCGTCGTCGCGCGCCTTGATGGTGATCGCGGCGCCGAAGTCGAGCGGGACGCTGTCGGGCGTGCTGCTCGAGCCGACATCGGTGAAGTCGAAGCCGGCGATCTCGATGTTGGAGTAAGCACCGTACTTTACATTGATGTCGATACCCGCCCCATACTCACCCACCCCCGCCGCACCGAAGGCCGGGCCGCGGCCGAACTCGCCGACGTTGCTCATCACCAGGTTGAGCAGCTGCGCGTCGCTCAGGTTGTCGGCGTAGAAGCCCTTCTCGGTGAGGTTTTCGAACGTCACCCCATCGAGCAGCACGTCGGCGAATGCGGCGTTGGTGCCGCCGCCCGAATCGATCGTGAAGCCCTGGTAGCTATCGGTGATCGAGCCGCCGGTCATGACGAAGCCCGACGCATCGGTGTCACCGAACTTGACCACGCCGTAGACGCTGTCGCTGATGTCGACGTCGGTCAGCGTCAGGTTGTCGCTGCCGCCGATGCTCACGCCGTGGAGCAGGCCGGTGAAGCTCAGGTTCTCGATCGTAACGCCGTCGGCCGCGATCGTCGCGCCGACGCCGCCGTTGCCGTTGTAGCTCGCCGCGGTCTGCAGCCATTCACCGACCGATACGCCGTTGGGGACCGGGTTGACGTCGCGGAAGCTGCCTTCGATGACTGCTCCGCCGGTGCCGCGGATCGTCACCGCGACGTCGACGGTGAACGGATCGTAGGTCCCCGCGCCGACGAGGATCGTGTCGCCGCTGATCGCCGCGTCGACCGCCGCCTGGATGCTGGTGAACGTGCCCGTGAGCACGCCTCCGCTGAACAGCTGCACGGGATCGACGAGGCTCAGCGTCAGCGAGTCCCCGGCGAAGCTCAGCTTCTCGATGCCGACCAGCGTATCGTCGCCGTCGGCGCCGCTGAGGATCGAACTGAACTCGATCACGCGGCCATTGGCGTCGATGTTGACGCCGATCGTGTAATCCGCGCGCGGTCCGCTGAACATCGCGGTGTCGATGCCGAGCCCGCCGTCGATCAGGTCGTCGCCGCGTCCACCGGTCAGCGTGTCGTCACCGCCATTGCCGTACAGCGCATCGTCGCCGGTGGTGAAGGTGGTGATCGCGTCGACCGCAGCACCGGTGCCGTGGAATGTGTTGCCCGAGTAGATCCCGGTGACGCCCTGGTTGTTGATGCTGATGCCCGCGCTCTGGCCGGTCAGGTCGTTGTCGATCACGTCGGTGCCCGCGCCGCGCGTGCGCAGCGCGACGCCGCTACCCTCGGTGTTGCCGCTGAACAGGTTGTCCTGGACCAGCGAGTTCGTCGCATCGATCGTGACGAGCTGGTTGCCGGTGAACACGCCTGTTCCCGGGCCGGTCTCGCCGCCCGCGGTGCCCGAGACCTCGTTGTTGGTGAACGTGATGTCGTGTGACGGGTTCATCGGCCCGAGGTTGCTGCCGCCGCCAAGCGCGACGAGCTGGCGCGGCACGTTGTTGCCGTTGGCGAACTGGTCGCCCGTTCCCGCATAGCCGCCGGTGAAGGTCACGCCGGAGAACACGTTGCCGTCGATCAAGATGTTGCTGATGCCCTGATCCCATTCCGAGACCATGCCGAGGTCGCCGTTGGCGACGATCTCGTTGTCGAGGATCGCGATGTTGTCGTGGGTGCCCTGGAAGTAGACCGCGGCCCTCTCGCTCGCGCCGTTGCCGTTGACGCCCTGGATCGTGAAGCCGGCGCCCGCGCCGCCGATCGTGACGTTGTCGACGCCCGGGGCGAGCTGGATCGCGCCGAGCTCGCCGCCGGCCTGGTTGCCGGCGATCACGGTCGTCGCCCGACCGTCGACCGAAAGCAGGGTCAGGCCGTCGGTGCCGATCACCACGTTCTCGTTGTAGGTGCCCGGCGCGACGAGCAGCACGTCGCCCGATGCCGCGGCATTCACCGCGGCCTGGATCGTGGCATAGCCGTCGCTGCCGTCGGCGCCGACCAGGCGGAACGTGTGCCCGCTGCCGTCGGTGACGACTTCGACGCCCTCGAGCGTATCGCCGGCTACCTGCCAGCTGCCGGCCGAATAGCTGAAGTCCGCCGCGGTCAGCGTGCCGCTGAACGTCGCGGTATCGATGCCCGCACCACCGTCGATCGAGTCCGCACCGTCGCCGCCGTCGAGGCTGTCGTCGCCGCCGTTGCCGAACAGCCCGTCGTCACCCGCGCCGCCGTCGAGCATGTCGCCGGAGTCCCCACCGTAGAGCCGGTCATGCCCGCCTTCGCCGTGGAACGTGTAGGCGTGCCCGCCCGGATAGGCTTGGTCGCCGTTGAACGCCTCGCTTTCGTCAGAGCCGGTCACCTCGGCGACGACGCCGTTGGGATAGATCTGGATCGGCCGCGCGGCGCGGCCGTCGGTGAAGCTGTTGCCGTGGACGAAGTCGTCGATGTCGATCGCCGCCGGATCGAACGCGAGCACCTGGACCGCCCCGGCGTAGAGCGCATTGAATTGGTTATCGACGACCGAGACGTGCGAGCTCTCGCTGTTCACGCCGTTGCCCATGCCGAAGAAGTTGCCGGGGTCGCCGGCCGACCAGCCACCCTGGAACACGTTGTCGTGGAAGTTGCCGGTCGAGCTGCCGCCGGCAACGTAGGCGCCGATCGCGTAGCCGCTGAACAAGCTGTCGGACACCTCGAGGCCGGTGACCGGCCCGGTCGTCAGGCCGACCGTGTCGACGCCGACGGGCGTGTCGACGGCCGTATCGAACAGCGAATTGACGATCGCGACGTCGTTGCCGGTGACGTAGACACCGACCGGCCAGGGAACTCCGGCCGGAGTGACTTCGCCCGAGAACTGCACGCCGTCGAAGGTCACCCCCGAAGCAGTGACGGTGATCAGGCCGGCGAGGTTGGACTCCGCGCCGCGCGCGCCGTCGCCGGCGATCTGCGCGTTGTTGCCGCGGATGGTCACGTCGACATCGACCGTCGCGTCTCCCGCGTAAGTCCCTGCGGCGACAAGGATCGTGTCGCCGTCGTTGGCTGCGTCGATCGCGGCCTGCAGCGTCGTGAAGCCGCCCGAGCCCACCAGCAAGGTGCGCGCGCCGCCGGAAACGACGGCCTCGACGCCGACCAGCGTGTCGGTCCCGTCGGTGGAGACGATCGTCCAGCTGCTGCCGTTGGCGGTGAACGTTACCGCGCCGGCGACGATCGCGGTGTCGATACCCGCGCCGCCGTCGAGCTGGTCGCTGCCCGCTCCGCCGCGAAGCGTATCGTCGCCGCCCCTGCCGAGCAGCACATCACTGCCACCGGCACCGCGCAGGTCGTCTGCGTCGGTCGCCGTGCTGGACAGGTTGTTCCCGTCGAGCACGTCGGCCAGCGAAGTGCCGGTGATGTCATCGGCGCCCGCGCCGCCGAGCACGACGATCGGATCGGCGTTCGGGTCGGCAGGCGTCACCGTGTCGACCGCCGGAGCGGCCATGAAGGTCACCGGGCCGCTCAGGTTGCGGAAATTGAAGTCGTCGCCGACCAGAGTGTAGTCGTTGCCGAACAGCGCGACGCCATCGGCATCGACGCCCACCGCGACGCCGGTGCCGAGGCCGTGGAAGCTGTTGTTCAGGACCGTCGCGGTCGACGTGCCGCTCATGTCGAGATTGAGCCCGCTGCGGGTCCATTCGATCTGGTTGCCGCTGACGACGAGGTCGACCCCGCCGCCGTCGAACCAGATGCCGCGGCCCCAGCTCGCCGTTCCATACAGGCCCTGCGATGCGCCGGAGATCACGTTGTTGGCCAGCGTGATGTTGCCGCTGCCGATCACCGTGGTCGCGATCGCGCGGTCGTCGACACCGTTGGCGCCACCCGCGAGCTCCGACCAGAACACCGAATTGCGCACGACATGGCCGTCGAGCGCGCCGCCGGTGGTGATCTGCAGCGCCGGGTTCGACGGGCCGCCGCCGGTGGTCGCGGCCGTGTTGACGAAGCGCACACCGTCGATCGTGACGTCGCCCGTGGCGGTGATCTTGATATGGCCGACGATGTTCGAGGCATGGCTGCCGTCGGCCGGATCGCGCCCGGTGGCGGCGGAGCCGGCATCGGCGCCGAGGATGGTCACCGCCTTCGAGATCGTCGCGTCGCCGACCAGCGTGCCTTCGCCGATGCGGATCGTGTCGCCGTCGGCGGCCGCGCCGATCGCGGCTGCAAGCGAATCGAACGTGCCCGTGAGCACCCCGCCGCTGAACAGCTGCACGAGATCGGTCACGTCGAGCGTGACGTTGTCGAACGCCAGCGCCTCGACCGAAACCAGCGTGTCGTGGCCCTCGTCGCCGTTGCCGGCATTGCTGTCGGTGACGTCGGTGAACGCGGTGACCAAGCCGTCCGAATTGATCACCACGCCGAGGTTGTAGCCGGCCCGCGCGCCGTCGTAGTTGGCGGTGTCGTGGCCGCCGTCGCCATGGAGCGTGTCGTCACCGCCGCGGCCCGCGAGGTCGTCGTCGCCGCCGAGCCCGTCGAACGTGTCGGCGAGGCCGGTGCCGTACATGGTGTCGTTGAACGCGGTGCCGTCGACATCGAAGGCGACGGTCGAATCCGCGTCGAGGTCGAGATAGAGCCCGGCGGCATACTGGTCGCCGGTGTCGATCGAGGTCACGGTGTTCGAGTGGATGACCGCCGGACTGGTGGTGAAGGTGCCCGTCACGTCGATCGCTTCGTCGACGTGGCTGATGGTGTTGCCGCTGATCGTGCCGCCGCTGCTCGGGCCGCCGCTCTCGGCGATGTAGATGCCGATCACCTGGGCGGCGGCGGTCTCGGCGTTGGCGCCGGTCATGACGTTGTTGGTGACGTTGAGGCCGCTGTTCGAGAAGCCGAGGAACATCGCCGAATAGACGCTGGTCGTGACGGTGCCGATCTGGGTGACCGTGTTGCCGCTGATCGATCCCGTGGAATTGAGCGCCTGGAAGCCGTTCTGCGCCATGAGCTGCGCGCCGCCGCCGGTCACCGTGACGCCGGTGACGTCGAGATCGGCGCGGTTGAACACCGTGGCGTTTTTTTGGAAGTCGGTGATCGAGCCGCCGTGCATGAAGAAGTTCATCAGGTTGTCGTTATCGACCTGCACGCCGACGCCGCGCTGGACGCCGCTGACCAGCGGATGACCGCCGGGCGTGGTCCCGCCCGGATAGGCGTCGCGCACACCGATCACGTCGACGTCGGTCAGCCCGCCCGAGGCGTTGCGGTAGATGACGCCGACGAAGTTCGCCTGCGCATGCCCGGCGACCTCGTTGACGCTGTTGCCGGCGCCCGCGCCGTCAACGGTGATGTCGGTCAGGGTGACATTGGTGCCGTTGGTCACGGTCACGACCGCGTTGATCGCGCGGTCCGACGACGAGAAGACCGTGTCGTGGACGTCGGCCGGCGCCCTGATGATAACGGTCGCACCGGTGACGGCTTCGATCGAGAGGTTGTCGATGCCGTTGATCACGACCTGCTCAGCATAAGTCCCCCCCGCGACCAGGATCGTGTCGCCGTCCTGCGCCGCGTCGACCGCGGCCTGGATCGTCGCGAAGCCGCCCGAGCCGACCAGCAGCGTGCGCGCGCCGCCAGCGAGGACGATCTCGACGTTGACCAGCGTGTCGGTGCCGTCGGCTGAGACCACGGTCCAGTTGCTGCCGGTGGGCGCGATCGAGACGAGGCCCGAAACGGTCGCCGTATCGACCCCGGCGCCGCCGTCGAGCTGGTCGTTGTCGGCGCCACCGTCGAGCGTGTCATTGCCACCGCTGCCGAGCAGCACGTCCGTCCCGCCGAGGCCATGCAGCTCGTCGGCGTCGGTCGCGCTGGCAGAGAGGTCGTTGCCGACGATCCAGTCGGCGTGCGCCGTGCCGATCAGATCGTCGCCGCCCGAGCCGCCGAGGATCTTGATCGGATCGTTGCCCGCGTCGGTGGCCGTCAGCGTGTCCACCGCGGGACCCGCATCGAAATTCACCGGGCCGGTCAGGTTGCGGAAATTGAAGTCGGAATCGACCTGCTGGTAATCGTTGTTCGCGAAAGTGACGCCGTCCGTGTCGACGCCGACCGAAGCCGCGGTGCCGAGGCCGTGGAAGCCGTTGTTCGAGACATTCGCCGTCGAAGCGCCGCTCATGTCGAGGTTGAGCCCGGTGCGCGACCATTCGATCGTGTTGCCGGTCACGTTGAGCGCGACCCCGCCGCCGTCGAACCAGATCGCACGGCCCCAGCTCGCGGTGCCGAACTGGCCGTGCGCGGAGCCCGAGAACAGGTTGTTCTGGATCGTCACCGATCCGCTCAGGATCGGCGACATGCCGATCGCGCGATCGTCGACCCCGTTGGCGCCGCCGACCACGGAGGACCAGAAGATCGTGTTGGTGATCATGTGCCCCGAGGCGCCGCCACCGCTCAGGACCTGCAGCGTGGAATGCGCCGGCCCGCCGCCGGTGGTGGTCGCGTCGTTGACGAAACGCAGACCGTTGAGCGTGACGCCGCCGGTGGCGGTGATCTGCGAATGGCCGATGATCGTGGTCTCGCCGACACCGTTGGCGGCATCGCGCCCGCCGACCGCGCCGGTCGAGGCGCCGATGATGCGCACGCCGACGTCGATGTCGAGGTCTTCGTCGAATACGCCCGCGGCGACGCGGATCGTGTAGTTGTTCTGCGCGACGTCGATCGCTTCCTGGATCGTCGCGAAAGTGCGCAGCAGGTGGTCGTTCTGGTCGAACAGCTGCACCCCGTGCGTGAGATCGAGGGTCCGGTTGGCGAAGACCAGCCGCTCGATGCCGTTCAGCGTGTCGAAGCCCTCGTTGCCGTCGTCGGGATCGTTGTCGGCGATCGCGGTGAACGCGGTGACGCGGCCGACGGCGTTGGTGACCATCGTGATCGAGTAGTCGTTCAACGTGCCGTCGTAGGTGGCGGTGTCCGTTCCGCCGTTGCCGTTCAGCGTGTCGTTGCCCCCGGCTCCGTGCAGCGTGTCGTTGCCGCTGGCGCCATCAAGCGTGTCATCGCCGGCCCCGCCGACGAGGTTCATATCGGACATTTGGAAACCCCCCGTTTCACGCGCCGTATAGACCGCGACTCGGCGCGATACGACGGGTTCAAAAGTATCGGGGCGAGCCGCCGAATCAAGAGAGTTAAAATTTGGTTAACGATCTACTTGGAATCGGGCGGGTTTTTCTAAAAATTGGGCCTTTGCAAGGTGCTATGGTCGAACTTGTCACTGTCCGTGACCACGGAACATTGTGCCATCGCGACACGCGCCGTCGCAGGCGGCAACAGCGCGGGTGCCGCGCGCCTTTGTTCTATCGAACTTGTGTCAGGCCAGGCCGAGGCCCACGGCGCGGTCCATCCAGCGGAACTCGCGCAGCTGGTGCACGATCGCCGAGCGCCGGCGGACGTTGAGCTTCTCGAGGATGCTGTGGACGTGGTTCTTCACGGTGGACACGCCGATCCTGAGATCGTTGGCGATTTCCTTGTTGGACAGGCCGCGTCCGATGAGCGCGGCGATCTGGCGCTCGCGCCGGGTCAGCGGTTCCGTGCGCCGCGACTTGCCGGTCGAGAGGTGGGCCAACCGTTCGCACATCAGCGCGGACACTTCGGGTGAGCAGGTCAGGCGCCCGTCGATCGCGCTGAGCACCGACGCGATAAGCTCGTCCAGGCTGCCGCTGCTGTCGACGAACGCGGCGAGCCCGGCCTCGGCGCAATCAACCATCCGGCCCGCTCCGCCCGATATCCCGAAGCCGACGAGACGCACGTCGTCGACGTGGGCGCGGATCTTGCGGGCCAGGTCGAGGTAGTCGGCCATGCCGCCATCGAGGAGGACCACGTCGGGCCGATCGCCCGCGATCGCCGGCAGCGCATCGTCGGCACAAACGAGATCGAGCGGCCTGAGGCGCCCGTCGCGCTCGAGGCTCGCCGCCAGCCCCTCGCGATAGAGCACCACGTCACTGACAACCGTGACGCGCGGCACGTCGACGGCGATCGCCGTCGCGGACTTCAGCGCGTCCATGTCCCGGGCACAGTACATCCAGACCCCTCCTTGCGAGCGGCGTCGAAGTGCATCGCGATGCACGGCTCCGATCGTATCGTTTGTGGCGCTTTACCTGCGACCCCAGGCCTGAAGCGCACTTGGGCGAATGCCAGATGGCTAACGCGAGCTTTCTAACACGCCCGGTTTGAGTCGGAGAATGCGCCAAACGGCCCATTCGATCGGGCCGAAAGATCGATGGACCGCCTGGGAAACTGACGGATCGAGGGCGGTAACGGATCCGGAAATCCAACCGATCACACAGACATGGCCGCGGCGGCTGCGGGCGAAAGGTCCAGCGGCGCGCGGCCGCGATCCAGCTCGCGGTTCTAGATCCTTTTTGGGCCAGTCTGCCCGTGGTCAGCCTGCGGCGGCGCGACCAAACTTGCGCGGCCGCCGCTGCCAGGATTCCCGTGAGGCCCATTCGCATCCATCTCGGTCCCATGCCCACGATGCTCAGTGCCATCGTGGGCGATCTGCTGCGCCGCGAGCCCGACATGCTCGTTTGTGGCGCGGATGGCGGCGTGGACCCGCTCAAGACCGCGCGCGATCAGGGCGCGGACGTCCTGATCACGCAGGACGGCGCGAGCGCGGCCGGCAGCTCGCTCGAAACGATCCTGCAGGGAAGCGGCCTCGGGATCTGCGCGCTCTCCCCCGACGGGCAGAGCGCGTCGGCCGTCAGCCTCGTCCGCCGCCCCGTCGCGCTCGATGACGGTGGCGGTTTCGCGCTTGCCGACGCCATCCGCCGGATTGCCGAGACCGTCAGCGCCGACCTTGCGACGGCCGAGCTCCTCGAGGGCGGCGCCCGCAGCAGGGGGGACGGGCGGTGATCGACCGAGCGCTGCTGTTCCTGCGCGACCAGCTCAACGCGTATATGTCGCGCTCGGGCGGCGGCGCGGCGGCCGGCCTCGAGGAGCCGGTGACCTTCCTCGAAGGCGACAAGCTCGACCCACTCACGCTCAAGGTGGGGGCGATCAGCGCGCTGCTGGTCAATCTCGAGCAAGAGATGGTCATGCGCCGCGACGATCCGTTCGTCCGCACGCTGGCCGACGGATCGGCGGTGCGCGCGCGGCCCGAGGTGCGCCTGAACCTGTGGATCCTGTTCGTGGCGCGGTTCCACGTCTACGAAGCCGGGCTGGCGGCGCTTTCGGCGGTGCTCGAGTTCTTCCAGGCCCATCCGGTGTTCGACGGTCGCTCGGCGCCCGCACTCGATGCGGCGATCGAGCGGCTCGCGATCGAGCTGCACACGCTGCCGCTGTCCGAGCAGAACGACCTGTGGGGCTCGCTGCGCCTCGCCTACCACCCCTCGCTGCTGTTCAAGGTCCGGATGATTGCGGTGCGCGACGGCGATGCCGCGCCGGTCCCGGCCGTCACCGACCCCCGTCTGGAGCTGGCTCATGCCGTTCAAGACGCTCGCTGAGATCCGCGTGGAGCATCCGTTCTACGCCTCGGGCCTGTGCGCCGGGGCGAGGATCGTGCCCGAACCGGACACGGCCGCCCGGCTGCGCGGCTTGCGCCTCATGACACGCGAGGTTCCCGGCGGACTGGCGCTGTTCGTCGAGCTCAGGAACGACGGGAAGCCGCCGATCGCCATCCCGTCGACGAAGCTCGCCTTCAGCCTGCTGAAACTGCCGCCGGAGCTCGCGGCGGCCACCGATCTCGCGGCGATCGTGCCGGGTACCGTGTTTACCGATGACGGGGCGGCCAAGCCGATGAAGCCGGTCGCGCGCGAGACGAGGGCGCAAGAGACCCTGGCCAAGCCGGACGGAACCGCGAAGCTGGTGCTCGGCGGCCGTCCGCTCGCCGGCGCCGCGGCGGCGGCGTTCAAGGTCAAGCAGGCCTCGGCGGCGGGGGTCACGGTCAGCGGTTACGAACCGGCGACCAACCTCGTCACCCTGAAAGGACCCGCGGCGACGGTCGATCTCGACTATCCTGTGGCGCCGGATGCAAGCCTAGATGTGCTCGCCGGAATCGAGATCGGCATCGGCCCGCAGAGCGTCACCCAGGCGGCCGCGGGGCAGCCGCGGCGCTTCACGATCGCCCTCAAGGCGGCCGCCGCACCGTGGTGCTACCACCTGGTCACCGACCTCGCGAACCCGCTGGCGCAATGGCGCATCGCCAGCGCCCCGGCCGACGGCGTGGCGGTGGCCTTCGCCGGCACCGGCCTCAAGGAAATCGCCGCACCCGATCCCGCCGACCCTTTCGGCAGCGAGTTGCAGCGCCGCTCGGCACCGCTCAGGGTGCTGCGCTTCGTCTCGGACGGTGCAGTGGCCTGCAGCGAGAAGCGTGCGCGCCGCCTCGCCATGTTCGCCGGCGACCGCGAGCTGTTTCCCGCGCTTCCCAACCCGTCGCCCGCGCAAGTCCGCCTTCTCGGCGGCCAGCCGGCGTTCGGCGAAGTGCTTCGATTTGTGACTGCGTAACCGGACCACTCAGCAAAGGACCCGATCCATGCAAGTGCTCAAGACCCCAGGCGTTTACGTCCAGGAAATCGCCACCCTGCCGCCGTCCGTGGCCGAAGTGTCGACGGCCATTCCCGCCTTCGTCGGCCGCACCCAGCGCGGCACCGAAGCGGCGCGGATCACCAGCCTGCTCGAGTACCAGGCGCTGTTCGGCGCGGTCGACAGCAGCAAGTACACCGCGCAGGTGACCGAGGGCGAGGAAGGCCAGGCGCCGACGCTGACGCTGGCCCGCGCGGCCGACGACGTCGAGACGACGCTCTACTACCACCTCAACCACTACTTCGCGAACGGTGGCGGACCGTGCTGGATCGTGCCGATCGGCGGCACCGGCACGCTCAAGGAGCAGTTCGTCGCCGGCGTGGCGCGGGTCGAGCAGGAGGACGAGCCCACGCTGATCCTGTTCCCCGAAGCCGCCGACGCGCTCGAGGCGGCCGACTTCGGCGACGTCGCCAAGGCAGCGCTCGCGCAGTGCAACAAGCTCAAGGACCGCTTCGTCGTGCTCGACGTGCCCGCGGGCGACGTCGACGCGTTCCGCGATGCGGTCGGCGCGCAGTACTTGTCCTACGGCGCGGCCTATCACCCCTACGTGCTGACCACGATCACCTGGGCGGTCGACGATTCCAGCGTGATGGTCCAGCGCGCCTCGGCGGGCAACACCACCACCTTCGCGCGCAGCCTGCCCGAAGCGGCGCCGGCGATAAAGGTCACCTTCACGGGGCCGGCCTCGGCCAAGCCGAAGGTCCGCGCCGATGCCGGCACGGCGGCCGACGCGCTGACGTTCGAGATCGACGGCACGACGCTCAAGATCGGCAACGTGACCGACAAGACCGGGACCGCGGTCGCCGAGGCGTGGACCACGTTCAAGGCGGCGAACCCGAGCGTGCTCTTTACCGTC
>CBHWED010000037.1:0-19270 GCA_966112795.1 uncultured bacterium | reverse complement strand
GGTAACGCCGGAGTTTCTCACGGGAAGACGCTAAGGCGCTAAGGGGCAGAGCCAGGCCGCGAAGCCGCTTCAGAGTCCAGATCGCGATTGTTCACCGCGAAGCGCACCGCGCTGCAGTGGCAGCTTCCCCCGTAGCGCGCGGGGGTCGGGAGCTCAGCGTAGGTGAACTCCCGCCCTCGGCTTACCGCGGCAGCTCGGTCACGCCCATCAGCGCCTCGTCGACCGCGCGCGCGCACTGGCGGCCTTCGCGGATCGCCCAGACGATCAGCGATTGGCCGCGGCGCATGTCGCCGCAGGCGAACACGCCGTCCTCGCTGGTCGCGTAGCGCAGCGTGTCGGCCTTGACGTTGCCGCGCGCGTCGAGCTCGACGCCGGCCTGCGCCAGCAGCCCGGCCTTCTTCGGCCCGACGAAGCCCATCGCCAGCAGGATCAGGTCGGCCGGGAGCACGAACTCGCTGCCCGCGACTTCCTTCATCTGGCCACCTTCCCACTCGAGGCGGGTGCACTCGAGCCCGGTGACGGTGCCGTTCTCGCCGATGACCCGCTTGGTCAGGATCGACCAGTCGCGGTCGACGCCTTCCTCGTGGCTCGAGGAGGTGCGGAGCTTCATTGGCCAATTGGGCCAGGTCAGCGCCTTGTCTTCCTTCTCGGGCGGCTTGGGCATGATCTCGATCTGCGTCACGCTCTTCGCGCCCTGGCGGTTCGAGGTGCCGACGCAGTCCGAGCCGGTGTCGCCGCCACCGATCACGATCACGTCCTTGCCGGTCGCGGTCAGCGTGCCGCGCGGCGCGGCGCGCTCCTCGGCATCGCCGGCGACGCGCTTGTTCTGCTGGGTCAGGAACTCCATCGCCAGCCGCACTCCGGGCATCTCGGCGCCGGGGATCGACAGCGGGCGTGGGTCCTCGGCACCGCCGGCGAGCACGACCGCGTCGAAGTTCTCCTTGAGCGACTTCATCGACACGTCGACGCCGACCTCGGTCGAGGTTTTGAAGGTGACCCCTTCGGCCTCCATCTGCACCGCGCGGCGGTTGATGAGGTGCTTCTCCATCTTGAAGTCGGGGATGCCGTAGCGGAGCAGGCCGCCGACGCGATCGGACTTCTCGAACACGGTCACCGCATGGCCGGCACGGGCGAGCTGCTGCGCGGCGGCGAGGCCGGCGGGGCCCGAGCCGACCACGGCGACGCTCTTGCCGGTCTTCACCGCGGCCGGCTGCGGCTCGATCCAGCCCTCGCGCCAGCCGCGGTCGGCGATCGCGCATTCGATCGACTTGATCGTCACCGGCTGGTCGATGATGTTGAGCGTGCAGCTCGCCTCGCACGGCGCGGGGCACACGCGGCCGGTGAACTCGGGGAAGTTGTTGGTCGAATGGAGGTTGGCCAGCGCCTCGCGCCAGTCGGCCTCGTAGACCAGGTGGTTCCAGTCCGGGATCTGGTTGTTCACCGGGCAGCCGTTGTGACAGTACGGAATGCCGCAGTTCATGCACCGCGCGGCCTGGTTGCGCAGGCCTTCCTCGCTGTGCGGGACGATGAACTCGCGGTAGTGCTGCACGCGCTCCTTCGGATCCGCGTAGCCGCGATCCTGGCGGTCGATCTCGAGGAAGCCGGTTTCCTTGCCCATCTTCAATTCATTCCGTCAAAAATATCGTCATCCCCTCGCCCCGCCGCAGACCAGCGGGATCCCCGCTTGCGCGGGGACGACGAGGAGACAGGTTATCACTATTCGGCGGCGACTGTCGCTGCCTCGTCGCGCTCGGCCTCGAGCTGCTTGAGGGCAGCCGCGTAGTCGCGCGGCATGACCTTGACGAACTTCGCCAGCGCCGCGTCCCAGTTGTCGAGCAGCTCGGCTGCCCGCTTCGAACCGGTGTGCAGCTTGTGCCGTTCGACGAGGATGCGCAGGCGCTCGGCGTCGTGGCGCAGCATGTCGCCCATGCCGGTGTCGTGCACGTTCTGCGCCCGCTGCTGCGGACGGCCGGTGCCGTCCTCCTCGTCGCGCTCGGCCGAAATCGGCAGCACGTCGACCATCGCCTTGTTGCACAAGTCGACGAACGACGAGTCGGGGTCGTAGACGTAGGCCACGCCGCCCGACATGCCGGCCGCGAAGTTGCGCCCGGTCTTGCCGAGCACGACGACGACGCCGCCGGTCATGTATTCGCAGCCGTGGTCGCCGGTGCCTTCGACGACCGCGATCGCGCCCGAGTTGCGGACCGCGAAGCGCTCGCCGGCGACGCCGTTGAAGTAGGCCTCGCCCGCGATCGCGCCGTAAAGCACGGTGTTGCCGACGATGATGTTGTCGGTCGGCGCGCGCTCGACGTGCGCCGGCTGGCGCACGATCACGCGGCCGCCCGAAAGGCCCTTGCCGACGTAGTCGTTGGCGTCACCGACGAGGTCGAGCGTCACGCCGTGGACCGCCCAGGCACCGAAGCTCTGTCCGGCGACGCCCTTGAAGGCGATGCGCAGCTGGTCGGGCTTGAGGCCGGCGTGGCCGTGCTTGCGGGCGATCTCGCCCGAGAGCATCGCGCCGACGGTGCGGTTGACGTTGCGGATCGTGCGCTCGAGCACGATGGTCTCGCCGCCCTCGATCGCCGGGCGTGCGGCTTCGATCAGCTCGATGTCGAGCGCCGCGGCGAGGCCGTGGTCCTGCTCGATCGTCTGGTACAGCTTGGTGCCTTCGGCGAGCGGAACCTGATGCAGCAGGCGCGAGAGGTCGACGCCGTCGGCCTTCCAGTGGTTGATCGCCTTCTTCATGTCGATCCGGTCGACCCGGCCGATCATCTCCTCGACCGTGCGGAAGCCCATCTCGGCCATGATCTGGCGCAGCTCTTCGGCAACGAAGAAGAAGTAGTTGATCACGTGCTCGGGCTGGCCGGTGAAGCGTGCGCGCAGCACCGGGTTCTGCGTCGCGACGCCGACCGGGCAGGTGTTCAAATGGCACTTGCGCATCATGATGCAGCCGGCGGCGATCAGCGGCGCGGTGGCGAAGCCGAACTCGTCGGCGCCGAGCAGCGCGCCGATCGCGACGTCGCGGCCGGTGCGCAGGCCCCCGTCGACCTGGACCGCGATGCGGCTGCGCAAGTCGTTCAGGAGCAGGGTCTGCTGGGTCTCGGCGAGGCCGATCTCCCACGGGCTGCCGGCATGCGTCAGCGAGGTCAGCGGCGAGGCGCCGGTGCCGCCCTCGTAGCCCGAAATGGTCACGTGGTCGGCGCGCGCCTTGGAGACGCCCGCGGCGACGGTGCCGACGCCGACTTCGGAGACCAGCTTGACCGAGATGCGCGAGACCGGGTTCACGTTCTTCAGGTCGTGGATCAGCTGCGCGAGATCCTCGATCGAGTAGATGTCGTGGTGCGGCGGCGGGCTGATCAGGCCGACGCCCGGGGTCGAGTGGCGCGTGGCGCCGATGGTCTTGTCGACCTTGTGCCCGGGCAGCTGGCCGCCCTCGCCGGGCTTCGCGCCCTGCGCCATCTTGATCTGGATGTCGTCGGAGTTGACCAGGTACTCGGTGGTCACGCCGAAGCGGCCCGAGGCGACCTGCTTGATGCGCGAACGCATCGAGTCGCCGTTGGCCATCGGCTGGAAGCGCTTGGGATCCTCGCCGCCTTCGCCAGTGTTCGAGCGCGCCCCGATGCGGTTCATCGCCACGGCGAGCGTGGTGTGCGCTTCCCAGCTGATCGAGCCGTAGCTCATCGCGCCGGTGGCGAAGCGCTTGACGATCTCGGCCGCGGGCTCGACCTCGGACAGGTCGAGGGGCTTGTCGGCCTTCTTGAGCTCCATCAGGCCGCGGATCGTCAGCAGCCGCTCGGACTGCTCGTTGATCGCCTTGGCGAACTCTTCGTAAGTCTTGAAGTTGTTGCCGCGGACCGCGTGCTGGAGGCTCGAAACCGTTTCCGGCGTCCACGCGTGGTCCTCGCCGCGCAGGCGGTACTGGTAGATCCCGCCGACATCGAGCATCGACTTGTAGATCGGGTTGTCGCCATAGGCCGCGGCGTGGCGGCGCACGGCTTCCTCGGCGACTTCCTTGAGCCCGACGCCTTCGATCGTGGTCGCGGTGCCGCTGAAGTACTTGTTCACGAACGCACTTGAGAGCCCGACCGCGTCGAAGATCTGCGCGCCGCAATAGGACTGGTAGGTCGAGATGCCCATCTTGGACATGACCTTCATCACGCCCTTGCCGATGGCCTTGATGTAGTTCTTCTTGACCTGCCCCGGCTCGAGCTCGGGCGCCTTGGCAAGGCGGATCTGCTCGAGCGTCTCGAACGCGACGTACGGGTTGATCGCTTCGGCGCCGTAGCCGGCGAGCGCGCAGAAGTGGTGCACCTCGCGCGCCTCGCCGGTCTCGACCACGAGCCCGGTCTGCATGCGCAGGCCCTGGCGGACGAGGTGGTGGTGCACGGCGGCGGTCGCCAGCAGCGCCGGCATCGGGATCCGGTCGGGGCCCTGCGCGCGGTCGCTGAGGATCAGGATGTTGCGGTCCTGCAGCACGGCCTCGGTGGCGGCCCAGCACATCTCCTTGATCGCCATCTCGAGGCCCTCGGCCCCGCTCGCGGCGTCCCAGGTCATGTCGACGGTCTCGGTGCGGAACGCGCCGTCGAGCGCGGTCTCGACCGAGCGGATCTTCTCGAGGTCCTTGTTGGTCAGGATCGGCTGGTCGACCTCGAGCCGCTTGTGCGTGCCGGCGTCGTGCCCGAGCAGGTTCGGGCGCGGGCCGATCATCGAGGTCAGGCTCATCACCAGCTCCTCGCGGATCGGATCGATCGGCGGGTTGGTGACCTGTGCGAAGTTCTGTTTGAAGTAGTCGTAGAGCAGCCGCGGGCGCTTGCTCAGCACCGCGATCGGCGTGTCGGTACCCATCGAGCCTATCGGGTCGTCCGCGAGCACGGCCATCGGCTCGAGGAACTTGGTGACGTCCTCCTGGGTGTAGCCGAACGCCTGCTGGCGATCGAGCAGGGTGGTCGTCTCCTCGCGCACCGCCGAACGGTCGGTCTCGATCGCTTCGATGTCGCGCAGCTTGTACTGCGCCTGGTGCAGCCACTGCTCGTACGGGGCAGCCGCGGCGAGCTCGGCCTTGAGCTCCTCGTCCTCGACAATGCGGCCCTGCTCGAGGTCGATCAACAGCATCTTGCCCGGCTGCAGCCGCCACTTGCGGACGATGTCCTCCTCGCGGAACGGCAGCACGCCGCTCTCCGAAGCGAGGCAGACGACGTCGTCGCGGGTGATGCTGAAGCGCGCGGGCCGGAGCCCGTTGCGGTCGAGCGTGGCAGCGATCTGGCGACCGTCGGTGAAGGCGACCGCGGCCGGGCCGTCCCACGGCTCCATCAGCGCGGCGTGGTATTCGTAGAACGCCTTGCGCGCCGGATCCATCAGCGGGTTGCCCGCCCAGGCTTCCGGGATCAGCATCATCATCGCGTGGGTCAGCGAGTAGCCGCCGAGCAGCAGCAGCTCGAGCGCGTTGTCGAGGCAGGCGGTGTCCGACTGGCCGTGCGGGATGATCGGCCACAGCTTGTCGAGGTCGGCCCCGAGCAGCGGCGATTCCATCGTCCGCCGGCGCGCCTCCATCCAGTTGACGTTGCCGCGCACGGTGTTGATCTCGCCGTTGTGGGCGATGAACCGGTACGGGTGCGCGAGCTTCCAGCTCGGGAAGGTGTTGGTCGAGAACCGCTGATGGACGAGCCCGAGCGCCGAGACGCAGTCGGGATCGCGCAGATCGTCGTAGAAGCTGCCGACCTGGTTCGCCAGCAGCAGGCCCTTGTAGACCACCGTGCGGCTCGAGAAGCTCGGCATGTAGAGCTGGGTGATCTCGGGCATGCCGTGCTTCTCGGCGAGCTCGGCGAGCGGGTTCTGCGTCTGCTTGCGGATCACGATCAGCTTGCGCTCGAACGCGTCCTGGTCGGCGCAGTTGGCGCCGCGCGCGACGAAGCACTGGCGGATCACCGGCATCGAGGCGAGCACGGCCTTGCCGAGGCCGTCCTCGGTCACCGGCACGTCGCGCCAGCCGATCAGCCGCTGGCCTTCCTTGGCGATGAACTTCTCGAACTGGCCGGCGATGAACTCGCGCGCCGCGTCGTGCTGCGGCAGGAAGCACATCGCCACCGCGTAGTCGCCCGGCGGCGGCAGCTCGAGACCCTGCTCCTTGGCCCAGCGGCGATAGAGCGGATCGGGAATCTGCGTCAAGATGCCCGCACCGTCGCCCAGCAGCGGATCGGCACCGACCGCGCCGCGATGGTCGAGATTGGCCAGAATCTCGAGCGCCTGGCTGACGATCGCGTGCGATTTCTCGCCCTTGATATGGGCAATGAAGCCCACGCCGCAGGAGTCGTGCTCGTTGCGGGGATCGTACAGGCCCTGCGGGGCGGGGTACTCGGTCAAGCTCGTCATTCCTGTCTCGGCGGCTCAGCCTCGCTCCGACGCCGCCGTGGCGGCTTCGAAGCGCGACTCACCCGCAGCGGGTTGTCCCGAAATTGTCGCGAGGGTTCCCCATGGCGACAGGAAAGACTTTTGGCAAGTTTCGCCTGCACGCGCCACAAAGTTGCGCGCGCAGGGCGTAAAGCGCAATTTTGCGTCAGGCGGTGCTGCTCATCCGCTGGAGCGTGGCCAAGGCGGCGCGCAAGGCGGCATCGGCATCGGCCGGCGGGCGGTGCGGAGCAGTCGCGGATCCGCCCGGCGGATCGAACGGCCGCGGTTCGGCGAGGCCGGCGGCCGGCGCGGTGAAGGTCGATTCGCCGTGCCCGGGAAAGACCACTGCCGGCTCGACCGCGTCGTCGTCCTCCGGCTCGTCGATGCGGACGAAGCCATTGGTTTTCGGGGCGAACGGATTGCGCATCGCCAGGAGCGAGCTGTAGCTGTCGTCGGTTTCGTCGGCCGCCGGCTCGTCGAGGTCCGCCGGCTCGTCGAACGCGATCGTCGGCGCCACGGCCTTGCGCAGCGGCAGGGTGAACGACGCCATGACGTCGGCTTCGTCCTCGTCCTCGGTGACAGGCCACGCGTTGGGCAACGAGGCGGGCGGCGCCGGAATATCGGCGACGAGCGGCGCTTCGGCCGGCGCAGGGGGATCGCCGGCGGGCTTGCCGAAATAGGCCGCCATGGCCTGCGCGGCGTCCTCGGCCGCCGCCGGCTCGAAGTCCACCGGCGGCGCGAGCGGCGTTGACGGCACGGCGGCGGCCGCGGTCGCCAGCCATTCACGGCGGCGCTCGAGCGAGGCGCCGAGGCGCTGGACCAGCTGGACCAGGCCGAGCTCGCCGATCGGCGCGCTCGACCAGTCGGCGGGGAGCGCTTGCGGGGCGGCGGATGGCGGCACGGCTTCGAAGCGTACGGGTTCGGGCATCGACAGCTCCTGCTCGGGTTCATCCGAAGCGAGCGGCTCCGGCTCAAGCACGCGGCGGGCCAGCGACGGCGCGGAGAACGCCAGCGGCTCGCTTTCGCGCTTGGCGGGCTGGGGCCGGAATTCCTGCCTCGCCCGCGGTTCGGAAGCGAGAGGCTGGAATTCCTGCGTGAAGGTCATCGGTCCGGTCTCGTTGGCGAGGTTGGGCTCGTGCCAGGCGTCGGCATCGCTCTCGTCATCTTCGAACGCGTCGCTGAGCTCGAAGGGCTCTTCAGCGGGCGCTGCGGCTGGCGCTTCGAACGTGCGCCCTGGATCGTCCTCGTCGTTGCCCGGCAGCGGGGCCATGTAGAGGAAGTCGCTCGGCCGGTCGTCCTCGGCGATCGCCAGCGCGCGGCGCCGGTTGACCGGCAGGCCGAAGCCATTGACGAGCCGCTCGCCGCCGAGCTCCTCGTTGACGCTGATCGGCCGGCGCGCGAACTTGGCCGCGCGCGACGGTCGCGCGGCGTCGTGCGCCCGCGCCACGCGCCGGGCGATGACGATGCCGATCACTGCGCCCACGAGTGTCGCTGCCAACGCGATCAGGCCGCGCGCGGTGAAGCCGAGCGGCGGGCTCGCCGCCGGAACCAGCGAAGCGAGGCCGGTGATCGTGACGGCGCGCTCGAGCAGCACGACCGGCAGCACCATGCTGCCGACGCCGAGCAGCGCGGCGAACCACAGCGCGACGACGGCCGGGAACGCCGGGTGCAGGCTGATCGGCGGCCTGGACACGTCTTGCGCGTCTGAGCTGTCGAAAGCGATCGATGCCACGTGCCGTCCCTGTTTGCTCTCATTCGGGCCGCGTCCTCGCGCGGCCATCGCTCATGCCGCGGCCGAAAGTCGGGTCCTTGCAGCGGACTCTAGCACTGCTTGGTAAACGGCCCGATAACGTCTGGCGTTGCGCGACCAGTCGTGATGCTCGACGACATGCGTGCGGCCGGCCGCGCGCAGGGCGGGCCAGTCGACACGGCGTTCGAGCAGGTCGGCCAGGGCGTCCGCGCAGGCGGCCGGGTCGTCGGGAGCGAACAGCGTGCCGGTCAGGCCGTCCGCGATCAGCTCGCGGTGGCCGCCGACCGACGAGGCGGCGACGAGCTTGCCCTGGGCCATCGCCTCGAGCGGCTTGAGCGGCGTGACGAGCTCGGTCAGGCGGCTCGCCTTGCGCGGATAGGCCATGACCTCGCACAGCGAATAGTAGCGATCGACTTCGCTGTGCGGCACGCGGCCGACGAAGCGGATCGCGGAGGCCGCCGGCGAAGCCTCGGCGCGCCGGCGCAGGCTCTCGGCCATCGGTCCGCCGCCGACCAGCAACAGCCGCGCGCCGGGTTGCCGCGCCAGCAGCGCCGGCATCGCGTCGATCAGGTCGTCGAGTCCCTCGTAGTCGTAGAAGCTGCCGATGAAACCGATCACCGGCCCTGCGCCAAGCCCGAGTTCGTCAGCGAGCGCCGTGTCGCGCGGCAGCGGGGTGCCGAACAGCCCGAGGTCGACCCCGTTGGGCATGATCCCGATCCGCCCGCCGTCGAACCCGCGCGCGACGAGATCGTCACGCAACCCGCTGCAGATCGTCATCACCGCATCGGCGCCGGCGACCACCCGGTTCTCGAGCGCGCGGGTCAGGCGGTACTTGAGCGAGCCTTCGCGCCCGGTGCCGTTGCCGACCGCGGCATCCTCCCAGAATGCGCGGATCTCGTAGACCAGCGGAATTCCATGACGCCGCGCGGCGCGCAGCGCGGCCATGCCGCACAATGCCGGCGAATGCGCGTGGAGCACGTCGGGCCGCCATTCGCCGACCAGCGTGCCGATCGCATCGGCGAGCGCGCCGATCTCGCGCCATTCCCTGAGCGGCGCCGGGCCAGAGGCGACCCCGGGGGTGCGGTGGAACAGCAAACCCTCGGCGACTTCGGCCGGCAGCCCCTCGGCCGTGTGGCGCAGCCCGGTGATCCCGCGCACCTCGATCCCGTCGGCGGCCTGCGCGGTCATGATCGCGCGCGTGCGGAAGGTGTAGCCGCTGTGCAGCGGCAGCGAGTGATCGAGGACGTGGAGGACACGGACCATCGCCGCAGCCCTGCCACGACAAGCTTAACGGCGCGTCAACCGCGAGCGGCTAAGGGCTGCGGAGCATTGCCGGGACATGGGGCTTGATCGACCTTCTCACACTTGCGCTGACGCACGGCCTGATGGCGCTCGCGCTGTGGCGGATGCTGTTCCGGACGGACCTCGACTACGACGAGGGCGAGGCGCCGGAGCCGCGCCGTCCGTGGCACAAGCAAGCGCCCGGCGAACCCGGAGAGGGAGCGTCCGGGTGATCGATTTCGCGCTCGCCGGCTTCATCGGTCTGCTGCTGGCGATGGGGCTCAAGCGCCCGTTTTTCTGGGTGCTGGCCTATATCTACATCGACGTGGTCGCGCCGCAGAAGATCGGCTGGGGCTTCCTCCACGCGGTGCCGGTTTCGTTGATCGCGTTCACGGCGGCGTTCGCCGGGTGGCTGTTCCTCGACACCAAGCAGGGCTCGCGCTTCACCCTGCGCCAGGCGCTGATCCTCGTGCTGCTCGCCTACTGCGGGCTGACCACGCTCGGCGCCGCGTTCCCCGAGGCTGCCTGGGCCAAGTGGGATTGGGTATGGAAGGCGCTGTTCTTCGCCGCGTTCCTGCCGCTGACCTTGCGCACCCGGTTGCGGATCGAGGCGGCGGCACTGGTCATGGTGCTGTCGATCGGCACGATCATCATCAACGGCGGGATCAAGACCGCGCTCGGCGGCGGCGGCTACGGCGTGCTGAGCCTGCTCGTGCGCGAGGATTCCGGGCTCTACGAAGGCTCGATCCTGTCGACCGCGGCGATCGCCACGATCCCGCTGGTGCTGTGGCTCGCGCGGCACGGGACGGTGTTCAAGCCCGATTGGATGGTGCGGCTGTTCGCCGCCGGGCTGATCTTCGCCTGCCTGCTGATCCCGGTCGGGACCTCGGCGCGCACGGGGCTGGTCGCGGCCGCGGTGCTCGGCGTGCTGCTGCTGCGCTCGGTGCGCCACAAGTTCGTCTATGCCGGGCTCGGCGCACTCGCGCTGGTCGCGGCAGTGCCCTTCCTGCCGCAGAGTTTCCTCGAGCGCATGGGCACGATCAACAACTACCAGGGCGACCAGAGCGCGTCGACGCGGGTGCAGGTGTGGAAGTGGACGCTCGACTACGTGGCCGAGAATCCGTTCGGCGGCGGCTTCGACGTCTATCTCGGCAACAGCTTCACCTACGAGACGCGCAAGGCGACCGGCACGGCCAACAACACCACGATCGACTACGAGGTGGTCACCGACAAGTCGCGCGCGTTCCACTCGTCGTACTTCGAGATGCTCGGCGAGCAGGGCTGGCCGGGCCTGGCGCTGTGGCTGTGGCTGCAGGGGCTCGGCGTATGGCAGATGGAGCGCCTGCGCTGGCATTTCGGCCGCAGGAAGGACGAAGGCGGCGCCAGCAGCGGCAAGGCGAGCTGGCAGTGGGGCCTCGCCACGGCGCTGCAGCAGGCGCAAATCGTCTATCTCGTCGGTTCGCTGTTCGTCGGCATCGCGTTCCAGCCTTTCATCTTCCTGCTCGTCGGGCTGCAGTGCGCGCTGTGGAGCTACGTTCGCCGGACCGAGGGACTGACTGGGCCGAAGAAAGTGCGGCTGTCGCTCGCGGCGCGTCCTAGCGTCTCGTGAGCGCCGGCGCGACCTCGCGGTCCGCCCGCGCCCAGCGTTCCGAGCCCCAGCGGGCGACCACCCGTTCGGCTGCGGCCTTGCGCGGGCCGTCGAGCCGGTCCCACGCCTCGCAGTGCCGCGCAGGGCGGGCAAAGCAGGTCTCCCCGCTGTCGAGCCGCAGCGACACGATGCCGTAGCGATCGTCGGCCAGCGCAATCGCCGAGGGCGCCTCGAGCGCGCCGATATGCATGAACGGGCGCTGCGAGGGTTGAGCGAGCGGCTGGCCCGCCAGCAGGTCGAGCAGGATGCCGCGATAATCGCTGATCGCGATCGGTGCGCGCACGCCGGTGAGTGGGCGATTGGCGACGAGGAAGGTCGCATATTGCGCTTCGTCGATCACGTGGCCGTGGCCGAGCAGGCCGTCCTCGAACAGCGCCTCGCCGTGATCGCCGGTCACCAGCAGGATCGTGTCGTCCCACGCGCCGAGCCGCTTGAGCCGCTCGACGAGCAGGCCGAGGTGCGCGTCGGCGTGGGCGACGGCGTTCCAGTAGGTCTCCGCCACCCGCTCCGCGTTCGCGGCCGTGATCGCCGAGCGCTCCAGCGGCGCGCCGCCGATCCGCTGGGGTACGCCCGGGTGGTCGTAGGGAAAGTGGGCCGACTGGAAGTTGAGGTAGACCAGGTTCGGCTGCCGCCACGCCTCGGGCGCGCCCAGCGCGCGGTCGAACTCGCGCAACAGGATGCCCTCATCGACCAGCAGCGATCCCTGCGCAGCGAAGCTGAACGCGCGCTCGTCGCGCAGCGCTTCGGCGTCGACGAACACGTCGGCATTGGCGCGCATGGCTACGGTCTCGGAAATGTCGCCGAAATCCTCCGGCTGGCCCGAGAACACGCCGACACGGTAGCCGGCGCGCTTGAGCTCGGCGAACAGCGACGGGTCGCCGCGCTGCGGAGCGAGGTCGCCGGCGAAGATCGATTTCAGCGAGGCGGTGGTGAAGGCGACGTGGCTGTAGGCCGGCGCGACGGCCCCGCCGGCGGCGGCGATCGCCTCGAGGTTGGGCGCCACCGGCTTGCCGCCGATGCGCTTGCCGAGCACGTCGGCACGGACGCTCTCGAGCACCACGATCACGACATGAGGATGGCGCTCGAGCCCGGCGATTTCCGGCCGCGCCGCCGGTACCGCGACCAGTTGCAGGTCGCCTCCATAACCGTCCTCGTCGACGCCGTTGCCGGGCACGTCGAGCGCGAGCGGATGGCGAGCGGGGTCGAATGGATAGCCGTCGGTCGATAGGCCCGCGAGGCCGTAGCCGTCGCGGTCGAAATCGGTGCCGAGCGCGGCGAGGTTGGCCGCGGCTTGCCACGCGAGCGTGCGCTGCAGGCCCCTCGCGCTGTCTTCCCCCAATCGCGGCACGAAGACGAGCGCAAGCGCCAACAGCGCGGCGCAGCCTGCGATCCAGCGGGCGCGCGGCACCTGCGCCGGTGCGGCCGGCGCGCCGGTGGCGAGGCGCCCGGCAAGGCGCAGGACCAGCCACCAGACCAGCCCCAGCAACACCAGCGCGGCAAGCCCCCAGGCGATCTCGTTCTTGCCGAACAGCAGCGCGTCGCCGAGGCTGCCGCCGCCGAGCTGCTTGAGCAGCGCGAAGCTGATTGCGTCGCTGAAATAGGAATGCAGCTGGTATTGCGCGGTCAGCGCCAGCAGTCCGAGGCCGCCATAGACGAAGGCGAAGCTGACCAGCGCCTGCCAGCCGGGGCGGCCGCGCGCGAGCCGCGCGCAGGCCCACCAGGCGATCAGCGCCACGAGCGCCTGCGCGGCCGCATAGCCGACCGCGAACAGCGCGATCTCGCCGGGCCGGTCGACCGCGCTGGAGGTGCCGAAGCCACCGGAGAACACGCCGTACTTGCGGTCGGCGATGGCGAGCTCGACCGCGCTCAGGCCGACGACGATGAGCGGCACGAGCGGCATCGGCCGTATCAGGCGCGCGAAAATCCGGCGCAACATGGTTGCCGTCACTCCATTCGGCGGTGCGTTCGCAGACGGAAAGCCATAGGCCGGTTTGGTTAAGCAAATCCTTGGGACCGCGATGCGAGAAAACGCTTTCCGGCCGGTACCGACGGCGCGATAACCGCGTGCGATGGATGCGCAGCCCGCCCTGAGCGCGGTCGAGATCATCGGCGTGGCCGGCAGCATGAGCCTGCTCGCGGGCTGGCGGCTCTATCTGGTCATCCTCGCAACCGGCCTCGCGATGCGCACGGGTGCCGTGCCGCTGCCGGAGAACCTCGTCGCGTTGCAGGTGCTGGCGAACCCGTGGGTCATGGGCGTCGCCGGCGTCGGAGCGCTGTGCGAGTTCTTCGCCGACAAGATCATGTGGCTCGATTCGGTGTGGGATGCGGTGCACACGCTGGTGCGCCCGGTGGGCGGCGCGTTGCTCGCGCTGGCGATCGTCGATCCGGGCGATCCGGCGACGCAAGTGATCGCCTTCATTCTCGGCGGAGGCGGCGCGCTGCTCGCTCATGGCGGCAAGGCAGGCGCGCGCGCGGCAGTCAACGCCAGCCCCGAGCCCGTGAGCAACATCGCGGTGTCGAGCGTGGAGGACGTCGCCACCGTCGGGCTCCTGTGGGTGGCCTACGAGCATCCGTATTGGGCCGCGGGCATCGCGGCCGTGCTGCTGGTGCTGGCGATCGCGCTGCTGCTCGCAGTGCGGCGGCTGGTTCGGCGGGTGTTTCCGCCGAAGCCGGTCGAATAGCGGGTCGGTCGCGTCAGCCGCGCGCGTTGGCGCGGATCCAGTCCTCGACCACCGGCGCGATGCGCCCGCGCCACTTGCTGCCGTTGAAGATGCCGTAATGGCCGACGTCCTCGGCGAGGTAGTAGCGCTTCTTCGAGTCCGCGAGATGCTCGGCAAGGTCGAGCGCGGCGCGGGTCTGGCCGATGCCCGAGATGTCGTCGCGCTCGCCCTCGATCGCGAGCAGCGCGGTATCGCGAATGGCATCCGGATCGATCGGCTTGCCGCGGTGAACGAACTCGCCCTTGGGCAGCGAGTGTCGCTGGAACACGTTGTCGATCGTCTGCAGGTAGAACTCGGCGGTCATGTCGCAGACCGAGAGATACTCGTCGTAGAACCGCTTGGTCGCGTCGGCGCTTTCCTGGTCGCCGAGCGTCAGGTGTTTGAACATCTCGTAGTGGCTCATCATGTGGCTCTCGATGTTCATCGAGAGGAACCCGGCGAGCTGGAGGAAGCCCGGGTAGACCTTGCGGCCGGCGCCCGGATAGCTGAGCGGCACGGTGGCGATCACGTTGTTGCGGAACCACGAGAGCGGCCGGCGCACGGCGACGTCGTTGACCGAGGTCGGGCTCGCGCGGGTGTCGACCGGCCCGCCCATCATCGTCAGCGTCGCCGGACGGTAGGGATCGTTGTCGGCGCCCATGATCGCGGTCGCGGCAAAAGCGGGGACCGACGGCTGGCACACTGCGAGCATGTGGGTGCCTTCACCGACGAAGTGAAGGAAATCGATCAGGTAGTCGATGTAGTCGTCGAGGTCGAACTGGCCGGCCGAGAGCGGGACCATCTTGGCGTCGGCCCAATCGGTGATCCACACTTCCTGGTTCTCGACCATCCGCGCGACGGTGCCGCGCAGCAGCGTGTCGTAGTGGCCGCTCATCGGCGCGACGATCAGCAGCCGCGGCGCGTCGGCGGGCAGGCCGGCGCGCCTGAAGTGGCGCAGCGAGCCGAACGGCTTCTCGAGCACGACCGATTCGGTGACCGGATATTCGCGGCCGTCGATCACCGTGCGGGTGATGTTGAACTCGGGCTTGCCTCGCTCCTCGTAGAGATGCGCGAAGACCTGCAGCGCGCTGGCGATGATCGGTCCGGTGCCGAAGTACCCCATCGGCAGCGCCGGATTGTTGAACAGCTCGGCGCCGATCGCCGCCCAGTTGCTGGCGCTGTTGAGCAGCGAGCGTTGCAGTTCGTAGGCGTCGTAGAGCACGCGCAGCGATTCCCGTTTCCGTGAGCCCCTCAGGGACCCCTTTGAGCACATATAGGAACGATGTTGCAACGCAGCAATTAACACCGCCTGACCTCGTCGCCGGGTGCCCTTCAATCGCGCGCGGTAATCGGCTAGGGCGCCCGCGCAATGGCCCGCCGCCCCACCAAGCCCGACGTCGAACCCGCAACCACGCTCGGTCCGCTCCGCATGATCTTCCGCGCTGCGGCGCGCTATCCCGGCAAGGTCACCCTGGCGTCCATCGCGCTGGTGATCACCGCCGCGGCGACTCTGGGGATTCCGTGGGGCTTTCGCTCGGTCATCGACCGCGGTTTCGCCGCCGGCGCCGATCCGGCGGAGATCGGGCGCTGGTTCCGCTACCTGTTCCTGCTGGTCGTGGTTCTCGCGGTCGGGACCGCATGCCGCTTCTACTTCGTCTCGTGGCTCGGCGAGCGCGTCGTCGCCGACATCCGCCTCGCGGTGCAGCGAAACCTGCTGCGGCTGTCCCCGGGGTTCTTCGAGGAGAACGCGCCGAGCGAGATCTCCTCGCGCATGACCGCCGATACCGCGCAGATCGAGCAGGTCGTCGGCACGACGATCTCGGTCGCGCTGCGCAACGCGCTGATCGCAATAGGCGGCGTAGGCTTCCTGCTGATCCTCGCTCCGGCGCTCACCGGGCTGCTGGTGATCGCCGTGCCGGCGGTGCTAATACCCATCGTCTGGTTTGGCCGCCGCCTGCGCAAGGTATCGCGCGAAAGCCAGGACCGCGTGGCCGACATCGGTTCGCTGGTCTCCGAAGTCCTCGGGGCGATGAAGATCGTCCAGGGCTTCAACCAGGAGGGCCGCGAGCAGGGGCGCTTCGCCGATGCGGTCGAAACCACGTTCGCCACGGCGCGCCGCCGGATCGAGCTTCGTTCGTGGATGACCGGAATCGTTATCACCGTGATCTTCGGTGCGATCACCGCACTGTTGTGGCGCGGAGCCGTCCAGGTTGCCGAGGGGACGCTTTCGGGCGGCACGATTGCGGCGTTCGTCCTCACCGGCGCCATGGTCGCGGGCGCGTTCGGCTCGCTGACCGAGGTCTACGGCGACCTCCTGCGCGGCGCGGGCGCGGCGAGCCGGCTCGACGAGCTGCTGAACGAGAAGCCGGAGATCGCCGCCCCGGCGCGGCCGCAGGCGCTGCCCGAGCCGCCGCGCGGCGCGCTGGCGTTCCAGGGCGTCACCTTCCGCTACCCGACACGGCCCGACGCGCCGGCGATCCACGATTTCAGCCTGACCATCGAGCCCGGCGAGACCGTCGCCATCGTCGGTCCCTCGGGCGCCGGCAAGTCGACGATCTTCCAGCTCGCCGAGCGGTTCTACGACCCGCAAGTCGGGACGATCCGCCTCGACGGCGTGCCGCTGGTCCAGGCCGACCCGGCCGACGTGCGCCGGCGTATGGCGCTGGTGCCGCAGGAGGGCACGCTGTTCGCCGCGAGCGCGCGCGACAACTTGCGCTACGGCAACTGGGACGCCAGCGAAGAGGCGATCTGGGAAGCCGCGCGCGCGGCCAACGCCGAGAGCTTCCTGCGCGCGCTGCCGCAAGGGCTCGACACGTTCCTCGGCGAAGGCGGGGCACGGCTTTCGGGCGGGCAGCGCCAGCGGGTGGCGATCGCCCGCGCGCTGCTGCGCGACGCGCCGATCCTGCTGCTCGACGAGGCGACCAGCGCGCTCGACGCCGAGAGCGAACGGCTCGTGCAGCAGGCGCTCGAGCGGCTGATGCAGGGGCGCACGACGCTGGTCATCGCCCACCGCCTCGCGACGGTACGCGCGGCCGACCGGATCGTGGTCATGGACCAGGGGCGGATCGTCGAGGAAGGCAAGCACGCGGCGCTCAGCGCTGCCGGGGGCCTTTACGCGCGGCTGGCGGCACTGCAGTTTGACGAGGCGGCGCTCTGACGCGCTCTTGTCATCGCACGTCAGGGGCGGTTAATCGACAAGGTATCAAATGTAACCGACGAACGGCGCCTGCCTCGGGGGTCCGCGGCGCTACACCGCTTCATTCGCAAGTCCCCGCCCGCCGCACGACCCGGGCCGGCCTGAAGAAAGGTTTTACCCGCATGATCCGTCCCATTTTCGCTGCAGGTGTTTCGGCCATGGCGCTGATGCTGGCGCTTCCGGCCGCCGCGCAGGACGAGGATCGCACGCCGCCGCCGCAGATGTCGTTCGGTAGCTGGGGCATCGATCCCACGGCGATCGACCAGTCGGTCGATCCGGGCGACGACTTCTTCGCTTACGTCAACGACAAGTGGCTCAAGGCCAACCCGATCCCGGCCGAGTTCACCCGCTACGGCGCGTTCAACATGCTGCGCGAGAAGTCGACCTCGGACGTCGAGAAGCTGGTCAGCGATCTCGTCGCCTCGAACCCGGCGCCGGGCACGCAGGCGCGGCGGATCGTCGACGCGTTCAACGCGTACTCGAACACCGCGGCGATCGACGCGGCCGGCCTGGCCCCGGCGCAGCCCTACCTCGACAAGATCAAGACCGCGCCGAACCTCGAGACGCTGGCGGCGCTGTTCGCCGAGGCCGGGGTGCCCGGGCTGATTTCGGCCGGAGTCACGGTCGATCCGAAGGATCCCAATCGCTACATCGTCATGGTCGGCTTCGACGGCATGGGCTTGCCCGATCGCGACTATTACCTCGTCGACAACGAGCGCAACCGCACGATCCAGGCGGCCTACAAGCAGTATCTCGCGTTCCTGCTCGGCAAGGCCGGATACCAGGATCCGGCGGCGACCGCCGAGCAGGTCTACGCCTTCGAGCACAAGGTCGCCGAGCTCGAGTGGGCGCGCGCCTCGCTGCGCGACGACAACATCACCTACAACAAGCTGACCCGTGACGAGCTGCTCGCCCTCGCGCCGCAGTTCCCGCTGGCGCGCGAGCTGACCGCGGCCGGGTTCGACGGCCAGGCCGAGTTCCTCGTGCCGCAGATCCCGCCGACGGCGGACGAGGTCGCCCAGTACCAGATCACCCCCGAGATCCTCGACGGTATCGGCGGCGGCACGCCGGCGATGCTCAAGCTGCTGACCGAGACCGACCTCGGCACGATCAAGGCGTTCATGGCGGCGCGGTTCCTGAGCGACAACGCACCGGTGCTGCCGACCGAGATCGACGATGCGAGCTTCGCGTTCTACGACCAGCTGCTCGGCGGCCAGGAGGTCAAGCGGCCGCGCTGGAAGCGCGCGATCGCCTCGACCGAGGGCATGCTCGGCGAACAGCTCGGCGAGCTCTATGCCGATCGCTACTTCCCGCCCGAGAGCAAGGCGGAGATGGACACGCTGGTCGCCAACCTGCGGTCGGCGTTCGCGGCGAGCATTACCGAGAACACCTGGATGACCGACGCGACCAAGCAGGAAGCGATCGCCAAGCTCAACGCGTTCACGCCCAAGATCGGCTACCCGGACAAGTTCAAGACTTATGACGGGCTCGAGATCCGGCCCGACGACGCGCTCGGCAACCGCGTCCGCTCGATCGCCTGGATGCTGGCCGACGACCGCTCGAAGCTCGGCAAGCCGGTCGATCGCAGCGAGTGGGGCATGCTGCCGCAGACCGTGAACGCCTACTATAACTCGGTGTTCAACGAGATCGTGTTCCCGGCGGCGATCCTGCAGCAGCCGTTTTTCGGTCCGAATGCCGACCCGGCCGTCAACTACGGCGGCATCGGCGCGGTGATCGGCCACGAGATGGGCCACGGGTTCGACGACCAGGGCGCCAAGTCCGACGGCACCGGCACGCTGCGCGACTGGTGGCAGCCGGCCGACCTCGCCAAGTTCACCGAGCTCGGCAACAAGCTCGCCGCGCAGTACTCGAAGTACTGCCCGTACGATAACGGCGAGACCTGCGTGAACGGGCGCCTGACGCTCGGCGAGAACATCGGCGACGTCGGTGGCCTGAGCATCGCCTATCGCGCCTACCACATGTCGCTCGGCGGCAAGGAAGCGCCGGTGATCGACGGGTTGACCGGCGACCAGCGCTTCTTCCTCGCCTGGGCGCAAGTGTGGCGCTCGATGCAGCGCGAGGCGGCCGGCCGCCAGCGCCTGCTGACCGACCCGCACAGCCCCGAGCAGTTCCGTGCCAACGGCGCGGTGCGCAACATGGACGCGTGGTACAAGGCGTTCAACGTCACTCCGGACGACGCGCTGTACCTGCCGCCCGAGGAGCGCGTCCACATCTGGTGAGAATGCGATAGCGCGAGCGGGCGGCGCTTGAACTTCGCCGCCCGCTCCGCCAAGACCCGCGCCGCATGG
>CBHWED010000036.1:0-19649 GCA_966112795.1 uncultured bacterium | reverse complement strand
GACAGCACGTTGGCGAGCGTGTTCTTGACCCGGTGGTTGAGCTCGCGGGTCAGCGAGTTGCGGATCGAGGCCTGCTCCTCGAACCACCGGAGCGACGCCTCGTCCTCGATCGCCTGCTGCGTCAGCATGCGCACCAGCAGCATCAGCAGTCCGGCGACCAGCATGCCGAAGATGATCGTCACCATCGACAGGCCCGACAGGCCCGCGGAATCGGGGCCCGTCACCGTGAGCGTCCACGGCTCGGTGCCGATCGCCACGCTTTCGATCACCCGGTCGCCGGTCGCGAGGCCGCTGCCGGCGCGGGCGAGGAAGCTCCCCTTGCCGACCGGGCCGTCGTAGAGGACCACGTCGTAGCCTTCGGCGTTCTCGAGCTCGAGCGCCGAGACGAGGAAGTCTGAGGCGCTGAACGGGCTGTAGATATAGCCCTTGAGGCGCCGTCCCTCGGGCGCGGCCTCGAACACCGGCATGTAGATCAGGAAGCCCGGCGAGGCCTTGTCGTCCTCCTGCCGCAAGACCACCCGGCCGCTCGCGGTCGGCCGCGCGGTGCGCTCGGCCTCGAGCATGGCTTGGCGCCGCACCGGCTCGGAGAACATGTCGAACCCGAGCGCGCGCCGGTTACGCTCGGTATCGGGCTGCAGATAAGTCACCGGCACCGCGTAGGGCGCGTCGCCGCTGAGCGGCGGATGGAGCCGGACGCTGCCGCCAGGGGAGTCGCGCGCCATCAGCGCATTGAACGCGTCGACTTCGTTGGGCCGGACCACCATCGCCCAGCCGATCCCTTCGGTGCCCCGATAGTCAGCATCGAGCCGCAACTCGCTGACGAAGCGCCGGAACTGGGCGGCGGGAATGTCGTCGAGCGTCGCCAGCAGTGCCGCGCCCGCGCGCAAGTACGCGCTGCTGGCATTGGCGCGGCGTTCGAGCGCCGAAGCGATCATGCTCGCGCGCGCGCGCAACTGCCCCGCCGCGCGCGCATCCTCGCCGCGCTCGATCGCGAACACGCTGAGCACGGTGATCGCGGCGATGAGCAGGAAGATCGCCACGGGCACGGCACGCGGAAAGCGGACGAGCCACCGTTTTGTCCTGCTGCGCCCGCCGGATCCCTGGTCCAAAACACACTCCCGTCGCGAGCCCTCGGGCCGCTCCTCACCCCAGTTGCAGCGATGCCACATCCCCGCCGTTTCCCGCTCACGGCGACGCATCGTGATTTTAGGGGGGAACCGGACGACGCCCCTTTCGTTCCGCACCTGCGCCACAAATGCGCACTGGCGATGCAAGATTGCAACGTGCATTGCGTGAAGACGGCAAATTGAACGGGACCAATCAGGGGTGGGCGGACGTATCACGCATGGCAGGCGCTGACAGGAAGAGGCCCGTGAAGGGCAACATGACCAAGACACCAAAACACGGGCCGGAATGGGCGTCGGGACTGAAGCAGCTCTATGACTCGGTCGTCGACGAGCCGATCCCTGACGCGTTCAAGGACTTGCTCTCCAGGCTCGACGACGCGAAAAAATGAGCAAGGAAGAAAGGGAGCTGCCCCGACGCAGCGCGGACGACCGGCGCGCCTTCAAGCGTGAGCTGACCGAAGTCATCCCCCACTTGCGCGCGTTCGCCCGTGGCCTGTGCGGCCGGCCCGACATGGCCGACGACCTGGTCCAGGAGACGCTGCTCAAGGCATGGGCGGCGCAGGACCGGTTCGAGCCGGGCACGAGCATGCGCGCCTGGACCTTCGTGATCCTGCGCAACGCCTACCTCACCGACATGCGCCGCAACCGCTTCCGCGGCGAGTACGACGAGACCGCCGCCGAGCGCATCCTGACCGCCCCGGCGGGCCAGGAGGAGCCGATCCACCTCAGCGACATGCACCGTGCGCTGCTGACGCTGCCGCCCGAGCGGCGCGAGGCCCTGCTGCTGGTCGGTGCCGGCGGCTTCTCGTACGAGGAAGCGGCGCAGATCTGCGGCTGCGCGGTCGGCACGATCAAGAGCCGCGTCGGCCGCGCGCGTGCGGCCTTGACGACGATGATCGAGGAGGGGACGATCCCCGAACGGTCGATCGCCGACCCGGCTGCGCATGGCGCGATCCTCGAGGAGCTCGACGACGTGGCGGCTGGACGGGGCCAGGCGATCCCGACCAAGTAACCGCGGCAGTTGGGGGGAACGAATAGCGATGGAACAACGGCCCGAGCCAGGGCCTGCGCCCACAGCGGCAACCACGGCGCCCGCTCCCGCGGCGGCGCCGCGCAAGCGCACGCTCTCGTTCGCTGCCGAGGAACTGCGGCTGATCTCGGCGCTGGTGGTGCTGCTTGCGATCGGGCTGTTCCTCGCGCTGCCGTTCGTGCTGTCGATCGGCTCGGTGGTGTTCCTGCCGCTGGTCACGGCGATCATCCTGACCATCGTGCTCTCGCCGCTGGCCGACAAGCTCGCGCAGTTCGGCCTGCCGAACTTCCTCGCCTCGCTGCTCGCGCTGCTGCTGCTGCTGGCGATCCTCGCGCTCGCGCTCAGTGCGGTGCTGCGTCCGGCGCTGACGCTGTTCCAGGACATGCCCGCCATGGTCGACCGGATCGGCCAGCACTTCAGCGAGATGCGCGGCACGCTCGCCTGGTTCACCCGGCTCAACGAGAAGGTCGCCGACATCGCCGGCGCGAGCCAGGGCCAGAAGGTCGTGCTCGCCGGCCCGACGATGCTCGAGCAGCTCGCCTTCGCCACGCCGACGGTGCTGCTCGAGGTCCTGCTGACCTTTCTGATGGCCTTCTTCATGATCGAAGCCCGCGTCCGCATGCGCCGCAAGCTGCTGCTCGAGCGGCAGCACTTCGGCGCCACGCTCAAGGCCGCGCGCGTGATGCGCGACGTGCAGGACCGCGTCGGCTCGTACATCCTCACCGTCGGGCTGATCAACACGGCGGTCGGGCTGGTGGTGACATTCGGCGCGTGGATCTTCGGCATGCCCTACCCGGTGATGTGGGGCGGGCTCGCCGCGCTGCTCAATTTCCTGCCCTACGTCGGCCCGATGGCGATGATCGCACTGCTCACGCTGTTCGGGCTCGGCACCGCCGACGCGCCGCTCGTCGGACTGATCCCGGCGGCGGCCTACCTCGGGCTGCACACGATCGAATCGAACCTCGTCACGCCAGCGGTGCTCGGCGCGCGGTTCACGATGAACCCGGTGCTGATCCTGTTCGCGCTGAGCTACTTCAGCTGGATCTGGGGCATGACCGGCGCCCTGCTGTCGGTCCCGCTGCTGTTGACGATCACCGCGCTCGTCGAGCACCTCGGGCGGCCCAACATCGTCGGGTTCATCTTCGGCGAGCCGCTGTTCGCGACCAACGTGTTCGACCTCGGCGAGGACGACTGAGCGCGGCTCACTCGTGCCGCAGCGCCTCGATCGGATCGAGCCGCGAGGCCCGCCGCGCCGGGAAGTAGCCGAACACGATCCCGATCAGCGCCGAGATCACGAAGCTCAGGATGTTGATGAACGGGTCGAACATGAACGGCAGCTCGATCGCCGTCATCAGCGCGACCGACAGCCCGAGCGCGAGCACGATGCCGACCAGGCCGCCGAAGCAGCACAGCACCACCGCTTCGGTCAGGAACTGCAGCTGAACCTCGCGCGCGAGTGCGCCGATGGCGAGGCGGATGCCGATCTCGCGAGTCCGCTCGGTCACCGAGACGAGCATGATGTTCATGATCCCGACCCCGCCGACGATCAGGCTGATCGCCGCGATCAGCGCGACCACGCCGGTCATCGTGCCGACCGTGTTGGCGACGGTCTCGTTGATCTGCGCGGTGTCGACGATGTCGAAATCGTTGGCCTGGCCTTCGAGCAGCACGCGCCGCTCGCGCATCAGGTCGACCAGCGCGCGAGTCATCGCCGCGCTCGAATAGGCGGGGTCGTAGGCCACCACCATGTAGCCGATGTTGTCGTCGCCGGTGAACCGCCGCTGCACGTTGGTGAGCGGCATGAGCACCGAGTTGTCGTCGTCGCCGCCGCCGCCGACCGATCCGCGCGTGGCGAAGACGCCGATCACCTGGCACGAGACGTTGTCGAGCCGCATCCGCTCTCCGACCGGGCTCTGGTTGGGCGGGAAGATCTCCTCGCGCACGGTCGGACCGATGATGCAGACGTTGGCGCCCGAGGATTCCTCGGCGGGCGTGAAGCGGCGGCCCTCGTCCATCTCGATGCCGCGCGCGTCCATGAATTCGTTGCTGACGCCCTCGACCTTGCTGCGCCAGTCCTGGCCGTTGAAGATCGCGGTGACGTTGCGCTCGACTTGTCCGGCGACGAACTTCACGCCGGCGATCTGCTCGCGCACCGCGGTCACGTCGCGCTCGTCGAACGGGCGGATCTGGCCGCGGTCGGTGTTGATCGGGAAGACGAAGAACACGTTCGAGCCGAGCGAGCTGATCTGCTCCTCGATGTCCGCAGTCACGCCCTTGCCGAGCGTGACCATGGTGATCACCGCGGCGACACCGATGATGATGCCGAGCGTGGTCAGGAAGCTGCGCAGGATGTGCCGCCGGATCTCGCGGAATGCCAGCAGCAGCGTCGTGCCGAACATCAGTGCGCTCCCGCCTCGAGCGGCTGGCCCGAGCGATGGCCGCGCTCGATCCGCTCGACGAGCCCGTCCTTGAAGTGGACCACGGTCTTGGCGAACTGGGCCATCTCGGCCTCGTGCGTGACCATGAGGATAGTGATCCCGCCTTTGTTGAGCTCGACGAGGAACTCCATGATCTCGAGCGAACGCTCGGAGTCAAGGTTGCCGGTCGGCTCGTCGGCGAGGAGGACCTCGGGATCCGTCACCAGCGCGCGAGCGATCGCGACGCGCTGTTGCTGGCCGCCTGAAAGCTCGGCTGGCGTGTGGTCGGCCCACGGCACGAGCCCGACCCGGTCGAGCGCCTTCAACGCGGCCTCGCGGCGCGCCTCCTTCTTTTCGCCGCGATAGAGCAGCGGCAGCTCGACGTTCTCGACCGCGCTCGTGCGGGCGAGCAGGTTGAAGCCCTGGAACACGAAACCGAGGTACTTGCGGCGCAGCAGCGAGCGCTGGTCGCGGGTCAGCGACTGCACTTCGGTGCCGAGGAAGCGGAACACGCCCGAGGTCGGCACGTCGAGGCAGCCGAGAATGTTCATCGTGGTCGACTTGCCCGAGCCAGACGGGCCCATGACCGCGACGAAATCGCCGCGCTCGATGGTCAGGTCGACGCCTTTCAGGGCCTGGAAGGCGCCGGTGCCCTGGCCGAAGGTCTTGGTGACCCCCTCGAGCTCGATGATCGGCTGGCCTGTCACTCTTCGGCGGCCTTCACCGATGTGACGACCTTCATTCCCGGCTTGAGCTCGCGCGAGGTGACCACGGTGAAGCGCCCGTCGCTCTGGCCGGTGACGACCTCGATCGGCTGGAGCGTGCCGTCGTCCTTGAGGATGTAGACGTTCTGGCGGCTGCCGCGGCCGATCGTCGCCCGCTCCTTCTCGCGCTCAAGGCCGAAATCGTCGCCACCGAGCTGGACGCCGCCCGCCTGGGCTTCCTTCTCGGGCTCGAAGCGCAAAGCGCCGTTGGGCACGAGCATGCGCTTGCCGGTGCTCCGTGTGGCGATGTTCGCGGTGGCGGTCATGCCCGGGCGCAACAGGCCGCCGCGGTTGTCGACCGACAGGCGCGCCTCGTAGTTGATCACCGCGGCGCCTTGCTGGCCGGCCTGCTGCTGCTGGGTCGAGGTTGCGGTGTTGTTCGAGGCGAGCGCGACACGCTCGACGACCGCAGGGAACCGGCGGCCGGGATAGGCATCGACCGTGAAGTTGGCCCTCTGGCCGCGCTGGACCTGGCCGACGTCGGCCTCATCGACCGAGACCCTGAGCTGCATCGCCGACAGATCCTCGGCGATGACGAACAGCGTCGGCGTGTTGAAGCTGGCGGCGACGGTCTGGCCCGGCTCGACCTGGCGCGCGAGCACCACGCCCGAGACGGGCGAGCGGATCACCGCCCGGTCGCGGTTGGTCATCGCCGACGACAGCTGCGCCTGCGAGGCGACCACGTTGGCATTCGCCGAGTTCACCGCCGCGCGGCCGCGGGCGACGTTGGCTTCGGCCGCCTCGAGCTCGGTTTGCGACGGCACCTTGCCGCCCGAAAGGCGGTAAACATCGCGCAGGCGGTTGAGCTGCGCGGTGTCGACATCGAGCGTCGCCCGCGCCTGCGCGACTTGCGCGCGCGCCGCGTCGAGATTGGCCCGGCCCTGCTTGATCTGGTCCTCGATCACGTCGGTGTTGATCTGCGCGAGCACCTGCCCGCGCCCGACGCGGTCGTTGACGTCGACCAGCACGCGGTCGATCCGGCCGGAGACTTCCGAACCGACATCGACCTGGTTCGTCGGCCGCAAGTTGCCGGTGGCCGTGACCTCGATGTCGAGCGAGCGCTCGACCACCGGTTCGGTGATGTACTGCGGCTTGTCGCCGTCGCCGCGGGTGGCGAAGTACAGCCCGAGCAGCAGCACGACCAGCGCCGGGATCCAGTACTTGGCCCAGCGCCGCCAGCGCGGTTGATCCTCGACGCCGAGGAACATGTTGACCGACTGCGCTTGCCCGTCGGTGGTGATGGTCGTGGAGCTGTCGTTCATGAGTCGATCCTGTCACTGACGGGCAGTGGATAGTCGATGGGCGCCCAGCCGCCGCCGAGCGCCTGGGTCAGGCGCACGAAGGCGCTGGCCCGCTCGGCCTGCGCGGCGACGACCGCGTTACGCGCCTGGAGCAATGCATTTTCCGAGGTCAGCAGGTTGCGGAAGTCGGTCAGGCCGGCCTGGTACTGGCTGCGCGCGAGCACCGCCGAATTGTTCGCCGCCTCGAGCGCCTCGTCGTAGATCACCACGCGCTGGCCGGACTTCTCCAGGTCGACCGACGCAGTCTCGACTTCCTCGAGCGCGCCGAGGATCGACTGCTGCCAGGCCGCGAGCGCGCCTTGCGCGGCCGCCTCGGCGTTGTCGATCCGCGCGCGCGTCCGCCCGCCGTCGAAGATCAGCTGGCTGACCGAGCCGAACAGCGTGCCGGTGACGATCTCGAACAAGTTGCCGATCCCGCTCGTCGGGATACCGATCGTCCCGCCGAGCTGGATCAGCGGCAACAGCTGCGCCCGGGCGCCTTCGATCCGCGCGGTGCTCGCGAGCAGCGAGGCTTCGGCCGAGCGCACGTCGGGCCGGCGGCGCAGCACTTCGCCCGGCGCTTCGAAGCCGCCGAGCTCGGGTGGGGTCGGCACGAGCGCGGCCGAATCCTGCAGCAGCCGCAGCACGCGCCCGGGCGGCTCGCCGATCAGCGTCGAGATCGCGTTGGCGGTCGAGGCGAGGTTGCTTTCGAGCTGCGGGATCGTCGCCGCCGTCGCGGCCCGCTGGGTGCGTGCCTGCTCGACGTCGAGGCTCGAGGCGAGCCCGGCCTGGACCCGCCAGCGGGCGATCTGCAGGTTGTCGTCCTGGAACGCGAGCGTGTCGCGCGCGATCGCGAGCTGCAGCGCGGTCGCGCGCGCCGAGATCGTCGCCAGCGCGACTTGCCCGGTGACCAGCCGCTGGAGGTCGGCGAGCGAATAGCCGGCGGCAGCGAGGTCGGCCTCGCTGGCGGCGACTTCCGAGCCGATCCGGCCGAACAGGTCGATTTCCCAGCTTGCGTCGGCGCCGAGATTGTATTGCTGGTCGTCAGGGAAATCGCTGCTGAATTCCTGCGAGGCGCGGCCGTTGACCGAGAGCTGCGGCGCCCACTGCGCCCGCGCGCCCTTGAGCTGGGCGCGTGCCTGCTCGAGCCGCGCGGCGCTCTGCGCGAGATCGAGGTTGTTGGCGGCCGCGGCCTCGACGAACTCGGTCAGCAGCGGGTCGTCGAGCATGCGCCAGTAGCTCGTCAGGTCGAGCGAGGCCGGCGCGACCTGGGTCTCCTGCCAGCCCTGGGGTACCGCGACGCCCGCTTCCGGCTGCGCGAGCTGCGGCGTGGTGCAGCCCGCCACCGCCGCAGCAAGCAGCACGACGGCGGCCGACGGCCTGACTCGTCCGCGAATCCGCATCACCCCTCCAGCCCCTTTACATCCCGTCCCCGGATGTCGTTGTCCCGTGGCACAGGGAAACCCTGCCCGTCGAGCGACCCTGTCGGTCCAGGCTGGCATGACGAAACACGCCGGCCCGAACCTCGAGCCGGCGTATTATGTAGGTACTACACTTGGCGTGTCCAGTCCCCCGATGTGGGAGACGACACTTTGCGACAAATTGTCGGGCCGGATTCTAGCCGGCGTAAGCCGGCGCCGGGTACTTCCACGCCGAGCCGCGGGCGAGGTTCTCGGCCGCGAAATCCCAGTTGAGCTTCTCGCGGATCACCTGCTCGAGATAGTTCGGCCGCAGGTTCTGGTGGTCGAGGTAGTAGGCGTGCTCCCACAGGTCGATCGTCAGCAGCGGCAGCGCGTCCTGGTCGGCGAGCGTGTCGCCGTCGTGAGTCTCCTCGATCGACAGCGTGCCGCCCTTGCTCGCGAGCCACACCCAGCCGTTCGAGAAGTGTCCGGTGCCGCGCGCGGCGAGCTGCTTCTCGAGCTCTTCGACCGAGCCGAACGCGGTCTCGATCCAGCGCAGCAGCTCACCCGCCGGACGCCCGGGGTTAGGCGCCAGCGAATGCCAGTAGAACCCGTGGTTCCACGACTGCGCGGCGTTGTTGAACAGCCCCTGGTTGGTCCCGCGCGCCTTGGCGATCACGGTCTCGAGATCCGCGCCGGCGAGGTCGGTGCCCTCGATCGCGGCGTTGGTCTTGTCGATGTAGGCCTTGTGGTGCTTCCCGTGGTGATAGCCGAGGGTGTTGGCCGAGATCGCCGGAGCCAGGGCGTCCTGCGGATACGGCAGCGGCATGAGTTCGAAGGCCATCGGGGGTGCTCCTTGAGGAATACGGGGGTGCCCACCAAACGCGTGGGACGCGCTCCAGTTGCGTGCAGAAAGCGCGAAATCAAGCCGAATCGGCGGTAGTCCGGTCGACCGTGGCGGTAACTGCAACGTCCATCGTCACGTTGCCGATCGTGCGCATCAGGTCGGGTAGCATCTCGACCGCGACGAGCAGCGCGAGCGGCTCGACCGGGACGCCCATCGCGATCGCGATCGGGCCGATCGCGGTGACGAAGCTGATCGCGCCGGGCAGGCTGACCGAGCTGATCGTGGTCAGCAGCGCCACCGCGATCCCTGCCGCCATCGCCTGGGGGGTCAGCGACACGCCCGCGAGGTGGGCGACGTAGATCGCCACCCCGAGGTTCATCACCGGCCCCGTCGCGCGGAACAGCGCGACCGCCAGCGGGAGCACGAAATCGGCGGTGTTCTCGCGCACGCCGAGCATGCGGCACGATTGCAGCATGGCCGGGAGGCTGGCGAGCGAGCTCTGCGTCGAGATCGCCACCGTCAGCGAGGGGACCATCGCGCGCGAGAAGGCCAGCAGCCCGCGCCGCGCGCCGACCACGGCGAGGACATAACCGGCGACGAACACCACGAAGCCAAGGCCCGAGACCAGCACGATGTAGTGCGCGAGCGCCGCGAACGCCCCGCTGCCGCTGGCGACGCCGACGCCGAGCGCGAGCGCGAACACCCCGAGCGGGGCGAGCCACAGCACCCAGCCGATGATCACCAGCATGGCCTCGCCGATCGCGTCGAACAGGTTGACCAGCAGCTCGCGATAGCTGTCGCGCAGCCGGGTCAGCGCCAGCGCGAAGGCGGCGAAGAACACGATCAGCGGCAGCATCGTGGTCTGCGCCGCGGCGGCGACGATGTTGTCGGCGACGAGCGATTCGAAGAACGCGCCGATCCCCGGGACCGACTGCGGCGCGGCGCCCTCTGCCGCGAGCGCCGCGGCCGCGCGGCCGGGAATGGGAAACGCCTCGAGCAGTGCGGGCATGGCCAGCGCCGCGAACAGCGTCCCGGCGGCAAGCACCGCAAGAAAGGTCAGCAGCGTGCGCCGGGCCATCGGTCCCGCGCTTGCCGTCGCCACGGTGCGCACGATCCCGGTCACGAGCAAGGCGGCAACGAGCGGAACGATCGTCATCTGCAGGCCGCGCAGCCAGAGCGTGCCGATCGGCCGCGCGACCGACGCGGCGGCTTCGGCCGCGCTCCCACCCGACAGCGCCCAGCCCACGCCGAGACCGGCAATAAGCGCAGCAAAGGTCCACCCGGCGGGCAGCCTGATTTGCGACACGGCGTCGGCGTTGCCCTCGGTGGCCATCCCGCGTGACATTAGCCGTGCTTCGCGTCATGGCAATCGCCGGACGGTAGGCGGGTTATCAAGGGACTTCGATGGCACGCAGATATTTCGGCACCGACGGCATCCGCGGACGCGCCAACGCGGGGCTGCTCGACGCCGCGACGGCAATGAAGGTCGGCCAGGCGGCCGGGCGCCACTTCCTGCGCGGCGAGCACAAGCACCGCGTGGTGATCGGCAAGGACACGCGCCTGTCGGGCTACATGATGGAAACCGCGCTCGTCGCCGGATTCACGAGCGTCGGCATGGACGTGATCATGACCGGGCCGCTGCCGACCCCGGCGATCTCGCTGCTGACGCGCGAGATGCGCGCGGATCTCGGCGTGATGATTTCGGCGAGCCACAATCCGTTCCACGACAACGGCATCAAGTTGTTCGGCCCCGACGGCTTCAAGCTCAGCGACGCTGACGAGGAGGCGATCGAACGGCTGATGGCCGGCGATATCCCGCTCGCGCAGGACGGCAATGTCGGCCGCGCGCGCCGGATCGAGGACGCGCGCGGGCGCTACATCCACGCGATCAAGCAGTCGCTGCCGCACGATATCCGCTTCGATTCGCTCAAGGTCGTGGTCGATTGCGCCCACGGCGCCGCTTACGAGGTCGCACCGACCGCGATCTGGGAACTCGGCGCCAAGGTCATCGCGGTCGGGGTCAATCCGAACGGGCTCAACATCAACGACGGCGTCGGTTCGACCTCGCTCGAGGCGATCAAGGCCAGGGTGATCGAAGAGCAGGCCGACATCGGCATCGCGCTCGACGGCGACGCCGACCGGCTGATCGTGATCGACGAGAAGGGCCAGACGGTCGACGGCGACCAGATCATGGCGCTGATCGCCACGCGCCTCGCCGCGAGCGGCGAGCTCAAGGGCGGCGGGGTCGTCGCCACGGTGATGTCGAACCTCGGCCTCGAGCGCTATCTCAACGCGTTCGGTTTCGCGCTCGTGCGGACCAAGGTCGGCGACCGCCACGTGCTCGAGGCGATGCGCGCGGGCGGCTACAACGTCGGCGGCGAGCAGTCCGGGCACATGATCCTGCTCGATCACGCGACCACCGGCGACGGCTGCGTCGCCGCGCTGCAGGTGCTCGCCGCGCTGGTCCAGTCGGGCAAGCGCGCGAGCGAGCTGTTGCACTTGTTCGACCCGGTGCCGCAGCTGCTCAAGAACGTGGTCTATGCCGGCGGCGACCCGCTCGCCGATCCGCAAGTCCAGGCGGTGATCGCCGGTGCCGAAGCGACGCTCGCCGGGCGCGGCCGGCTGGTGATCCGCAAGTCGGGCACCGAACCGAAGATCCGCGTCATGGCCGAAGGCGACGATGCGGGGCAGGTCGAGAAGGTGGTCGACGAGATCTGCGCCGCCGTGAAGGCCGCCGCATGAGCCTCGAGATGCGCCCCGATTGCGAACGCTGCGGCGCCGACCTCCCGGCGGAAGCGCCGGGCGCATTCATCTGCAGCTTCGAGTGCACGTTCTGCGCGCCGTGCGCCGAGGCGCTCGACGACCGATGCCCGAATTGCGGCGGCGAGCTGCTCGACCGGCCGACGCGGGCCAAGCCCCTGCACGAAAAGCACCCGCCGTCGAGCCAACGGCGCTATAAGGGCGCATGACCCCTCCGCCCCGCATTCTCGCGATTGCCGGCTCCGATTCCTCGGGAGGCGCGGGGATCCAGGCCGACATCAAGACGATCACCATGCTCGGCGGCTACGCGATGACGGCGATCACCGCGGTCACCGCGCAGAACACGCTCGGCGTGACCTCGGTCGAAGCGCTCACGCCCGAGCTCGTCGCGGCGCAGATCGACGCCAGCCTGTCGGACATCGGCGCCGACGCGGTGAAGATCGGCATGCTCGGCTCGCCCGCGATCGCCAACGTGGTCGCCGACCGCCTCGAAGCCGCCGCGCTTCCCGTCGTGTTCGACCCGGTGATGGTCGCGACCAGCGGCTCGACGCTGGCCGACGGGGCGACGATCGCCGCGTTCGACCGGCTGATGGCGCTCGCCACGCTGACCACGCCGAACGTGCCCGAGCTCGCCGCGCTCGGTGGACGCTCGGGCATGGGCGCGCGGCAGCTTGCTTATCTCGCCAAGGGCGGCGATGCCGAAGGCGCCGAGATCGAGGACGTGCTGGTCCGGCCGGGCATGGCCGACGAGGTCTGGCGCTCGGACCGGATCGACACCCGCCACACCCACGGCACCGGCTGCACGCTGTCGAGCGCGATCGCCACGCTGCTCGGCAAGGGCCTGCCGCTCGAGCGCGCGATCGGCGAGGCGCGCGGGTTCGTTCGCGCGGCGCTCCTTGCCGCGCCCGGCTTCGGCGCCGGCAACGGCCCGATGGGCCACCAGGCCGTGCGCTAGCGCATCCGCGCCGGCTGGCGGGCGATCTTGTAGAAGTCGGCGATGTGGCCCCAGGCCTCCTCGGCCGTCTCGCACCAGGTGATCAGCTCGAGGTCGGCCGGCGAGATCACGCCCTCGCGCGCGAGCGCGCCGAAGTCGATCACCCGGGTCCAGAACTCCTTGCCGAACAGCAGCACCGGAATCGGCTTCATCTTGCCGGTCTGGATCAGCGTCAGCAGCTCGAACATCTCGTCGAACGTGCCGAACCCGCCGGGGAACACCGCCACCGCGCGGGCGCGCATCAGGAAGTGCATCTTGCGCAGCGCGAAGTAGTGGAACTGGAACGCGAGGTACGGCGTGACGTAGGGGTTCGGCGCCTGCTCGTGCGGCAGCACGATGTTGAGCCCGATCGACTCGGCGCCGGCGTCCGACGCGCCGCGGTTGGCCGCTTCCATGATCGACGGCCCGCCGCCCGAGCAGACCACGAACTGGCGCTTGCCGTTCTCGATGATCGCCATCTCGCTGACGAGCCGCGCGAGCTTGTAGGCCTCGGCGTAGTACTTGGCCTTTTCGGCCAGCCGCTCGACCACCAGCCGCTCCTCGACCGGCAGGTCCTTGGCGCCTTCGAGCGCCGTCTCCACCGCCTCAGGCGGCGGGATGCGCGCCGAGCCGTACATCACGAGCATCGAGCCGACCCGCGCCTCGTTGAGCAGCAGCTCGGGCTTCAGCAGCTCGAGCTGGAAGCGCACCGGGCGCAATTCGTCGCGCAGCAGGAACTCGGTGTCGCGGAAGGCGAGGCGGTAGGCCGGGTGGCGCGTCTGCGGGGTATCGGTCGGCGCGGACTCGGCAAAGCCCGCTTCCTGCTCGGCGCGGTAGAACTTGCGGCCCTCGAGGTCGCGCTCGGCGCCTTCGGGCTTTTCGATATCGCTCACTCCATTCTCCCAGTCTTGACGCATCCACCTAGGGATTCGCGGGCTGATTGGGAAGCGCGGGCCGCGTGCCGGCGCCATGCGCTCATCCGAGGCCCGGCCCCGAAATGGCGAGCACCGGCACGGGTCCGGCCGCGTCTTCCGGTCCGAGGTTCACTCGCAAAGCCCCGCCTTCATGGGAGAACGCCAGCGGCCCGCCACCGATCCGCTCGACCCGTTCCGCCCGCCCACCATGCAGCGGCAGCGAGAGCTCGCCCGGGCGCGGGTCGAGCAGCAGCGCGAGCAGGCGGCCGCCCTTGGTCGTGAAGCGCACGCCGCCATCCGCGTCTCCGCCGAAGTGCCGCCACGGGCGCGAGCCGTAGATCGCCGCCTCGCCCTCGCGTGCCATCCAGCGGCCGAGCGTGTCGAGGATGGCCAGCTCTTCGCTGTCGAGCGTGCCGTCGCCGCGCACCGGTATCGACAGCAGCAGCGTGCCGTTCTTGGCGACGACGTCGGCCAGCTGGCGGATCACGTCCACCGCCGGGACATAGCTCTTCTCGAGAAAACGCGCGCGGTTGTAGTGCCAGTCGCCGATGCAGGTGGCGGTCTGCCACGGTTCGGAGCGGATCGCGTCGGCCACGCGGCGCTCGAGATTGAGGACGGTCCCCTGCCCTTCGGCAAAGCCCGCCGTCATGACGCCGGAGAAGGCGCCGGTGCGCGCAATCGCCTGGCGGTAGAAGTGATCCCGCGCCGCCTCCCCGATCGCGCCGAACGGCAGGCTGTAGCCGTCCTGGTAAAGGAAGTCCGGCTGGTAGCGGTCGACCAGCTCGGTCTGCCGCTTGAGCCAGGCCATCGCCCAGGCGCCGCCGTCGGGCGGAATCGCCTCGGTCCATTGGCCGGAGTGGGCGTCGTGCCAGGCGCGCATCGCCGCAGGAGAGCCGAGCCCGTCGGGCGGCACCATCCACCGGCCGGTGTAAAGCTGCTGTGGGTCGAGCCCGTCCCAGGCCGTGCCGCGTCCGTCGGCAGTGGTCAGGCGGAAGGCGTCGTAGCGCTCACCCTTGCGTGGGCCGACCGTGTCGTAGCCGTAGGCGGTCTGCCACCAGTGCCAGGCATGGCTGGCGTGGTTCGAGACACCGAACCGCAAGCCTGCGGCGCGCACCGCGGCTTCCCACTCGCCGACCACGTCGCGGCGCGGACCGAGCCGGGTCGCGTTCCACGGATGATGCGAGCTCGCGAACAAGTCGAAGTTGTCGTGGTGGCACGCCATGGCGACGATGAACCGCGCGCCGGCCTGCTTGAAGGCGCTGACGATCACGGCCGGATCCCAGTTCTCCGCGCGCCAGCTTGCGATCACGTCGATGAAGCCGTGGTCGGCCGGATGGCCGTAGAGCCGGCGGTGCACCGCGGCTTGCGGATGATCCTCGAGGTAGAGCTGCCGCCCGTACCAGTCGCCTGCCTCGGGGGCGCATTGCGGGCCCCAGTGCGCCCACAGGCCGAGCTTGGCGTCGCGATACCAGTCCGGCACGACGAAATGGTCGAGGGCCCGCTCGGTCCGCCCTGCCGGCGCTTGCGCGCGCAGGGTCGCGGGCAAGGCCGCCAGGCTCGCCAGGCCGAGAAAGTCCCTCCGCCGCATGCTCTTCCCCGCCGCGAAACCACGATGGTCGAGCGGCTAGGCAAATGATCGCAGCTTTGTCATGGTAGCGCAAACATGGGAGAGACCGCATTGGGACCGCGCGCCATCACCGCCGCGCTTTCCGGCGCATTGCTCGTGCTCGCCGCCGCCCCCGTTGCGGGGCAGGCGCCGCGCTTTGCGCAAGGGAAGGCCAAGCCGGAACTGATCGTCGACGGCGCGCCGTTCCTGGTGCTCGGCGCGCAGGCCAACAACTCGTCGAACTATCCGGCGATGCTCGACGAGGTCTGGCCGATGGTCGAGCGGATCGGCGCGAATACGCTGCTGATGCCGGTCGCCTGGGAACAGCTCGAGCCGGTCGAGGGACAGTTCGACTTCACGTTCCTCGACACCCTGCTCGAGCAGGCCCGCGAGCACGACAAGCGACTGGTGCTGCTGTGGTTCGCGACGTGGAAGAACACCGGCGCGAGCTACACGCCCACCTGGGTCAAGACCGACGGCCGGCGCTTTCCGCGCATGCGCCGCCCCGATGGCGGCGCGCATTACGCGCTGAGCCCGCACGGTGCCGAGACGCTTGCGGCCGACGCGCGCGCCTTCGCGCGCCTCATGGCGCATTTGCGCGAGCGCGACCCGCAGCACACGGTGATCATGGTCCAGGTCGAGAACGAGACCGGAAGCTACAATCTCGCGCGTGACCATGCGTCGGAGCCGGCGCGGCTGTTCGCCGAGCCGATCCCGGCCGAGCTCGCCAGCGCGATGGGCGTGGCGCGCAAGCCGTGGGCCGAGGCCTTCGGCCCGCGCGCCGAGCAATTCTTCATGACCTGGCACCTCGCGCGCTACGTCGACCAGGTGGCCGCGGCGGGGAAGCGCGAGTGGGACCTGCCGCTCTACGTCAACGCGGTGCTCGGCAACGCCTTCACCGACGAGCAGGGCGATGTCGGGCCATCAGGCGGGCCGAACTGGAACGCGCTGCCCGTGTGGCGCGCGGCCGCGCCGCACATCGATGCCTATGGGCCCGACATCTACACCCGTGACCAAGCGGCGGTTGAGAAAGCCCTCGAGCGCTATGCCGACCCGGGCCCGCTGGTCGTGCCCGAGCTTGGCAACGCCGCCGAGTTCGCGCGCTTCGTCTGGCCCGCGCTCGGCCGCGGGGCGGTGATGGTCACGCCGTTCGGTATCGATGGCACCGGCTATTCGAACTACCCGCTCGGCGCGAAAGTGCTCGACGAGGCGACGCTCGACGCGTTCGCCGCGGCCAATCGCCTGCTCGGTCCGGCGACACGCGACTGGGCGCGGATCGCCGGCGACAGTCCGACATGGGGCGCGGCCAAGGGCGCGGACGGGGCCGACCGGGACACCGTGTTCGGCCGCTGGAAGGTGACCGCGCAGTTCGCCCGCTGGGCCTTCGGCGAGGACGACTGGACCTGGATCCAGACCGACCCCCACCCGCTCAAGGATACGCCTGTCGGCGGGGCGCTAGTGGCGCAGCTTGGCCCTGACAGGTTCCTCGTCACCGGCCAGCACGTGCGCGTGCGTCTCGCGCTGGCGGAGGCTCGGGGTGGCGAGCAGGCGCAGATCCTCTCCGCGGAGGAAGGGCAGTTCGTCGACGGCGAATGGCGCATGACGCGCCGCTGGAACGGCGACCAGATCGACTACGGCTTCAACCTGGGCGCCGAGCCGGTCTGGCTGATGATCACGATGGGGACGTACCGATGAGACTTGCCGCCGCCTGCGCCGCGCTCGCGCTGTGGTCGACCTCCGCGCTTGCCGGGGAAGCGCGGCAGGTGCCGCACGGGATGGAGGTCTCGACCGACGCCGGCGAGACGGTTCGGGTGCTGGCCTATGCCGACGGCACGTTCCGCGTAACCGTGGCAAAGGCGCTGCCCGAGGGGCAGCCAACGGCGATGGTCGTGGCCGAGCCCGACGGAGAGCCCGAATTCTCGGTCACGGCCGACGCGGCGACGCTGCGGACCGAGCAGTCCTCGGCCACCGTCGCACTCTCGGACGGACAGCTGAAGGTCTACAACGCGCAAGGCGGGCTGCTGCTCGACGAATACGCGCCTGCGCGGCGCTTCATTCCGGTCGAGCTCGAAGGGCAGCCCTGGTTCGCCACGCGCGCCCAGTTCAATCGCGGGACCGACGAGGGGCTCTACGGTCTCGGGCAGCACCAGAACCGGCAGATGAACTACAACGGCGAGGACGTCGAGCTCGCCCAGCACAACATGGACATCGCGGTGCCGTACCTGCTGTCGACGCGCGGGTACGGAATCCTGTGGGACAATGCCTCGATCACGCGGGTGGGCGATCCCGTGCCGTACCAGCTGCTCGCCGCCGACTTCACCGATGCCGACGCCGATTTCGGCTGGAAGGCCGAATATTATGTCGGGGACAGGCTGGCCACCACGCGCCCAGAAACTTCCATCGAATACCAATATATCGCCAGCCAGGCACGTTGGCCCGAGGAGGCCAAGGCTGCGGTCGTCGCGGCGAGCACCGGCCAGAACACCCAGGGCAACTCGGCGCAGAGCCAGCGGGTGGTGTGGAGCGGGACCGTCACGCCGGGCGTTTCAGGCACGCACAAGTTCAGGCTGTACTCGTCCTCGTACGTCAAGGTCTTCGCCGACGGCAGAGAGGTGCTGTCGCGCTGGCGGCAGAACTGGAACCCCTGGTATCACAACTTCGAGCTCGGCCTCGAACGGGGCAAGCCCGTCAAGCTGCGGATCGAGTGGGAGTCGAACCAGGGCTACATCGCGCTCTATCACGCAAATCCGCAGGACGAGGCGGACCGCCACTCGGTCAGCTTCGCGTCCGATGCGGGCAAGGCGATCGACTACTACGTCGTGCCCGGCGCCGACATGGACGCGCTCGTCGCCGGCTATCGCCGGCTGACCGGCAAAGCACCGATGATGCCGCGCTGGGCCTACGGGTTCTGGCAGTCGCGCCAGCGCTACGAAACGCAGGACGCGCTGCTCGGGGTGCTGCGGCAGTACCGCGAGGCGCAGATCCCGATCGACGCGATCGTGCAGGACTGGTTCTACTGGCCCGAGGACCAGTGGGGCTGCCAGTGCTTCGACGAGGCACGCTTTCCCGATCCCGAGGGCATGGTGAGGGCCGTGCACGACCTCCACGCCAGGATCATGATCTCGGTCTGGCCCAAGTTCTATCCGAACACCGCCAACGGGCAGGAGCTCGCGGCCAAGGGCTACCTCTACCCGCGCCCGCTCGAGGCCGGGCAGAAGGACTGGGTCGGGCCGGGCTATGCCAACACCTACTACGATCCCTACTCGGCCGAGGCGCGGGCGATCTACTTCCGCCAGATCCGCGACACGCTCGTCGCCCAGGGCTTCGATGCCTGGTGGATGGATGCGACCGAGCCCGACTGGCACTCGAACCTCTCGGTCGAGGAGCGCGCGTTCCAGATGACCTCGCCGGTGACCGGTGTCCCCGGCGCGGCGATCTTCAATTCGTACCCGCTGGTCCATGCCGATGGCGTGGCCGAGGGCTTGCGCGCGGCGCAGCCCGACCGGCGGCCGTTCATCCTCACCCGCAGCGGCTTCGGCGGCATCCAGCGCGCGAGTGCGGCGCTGTGGTCGGGCGATGTCGCCGCGCGGTGGGACGACTTGCGCGACCAGATCAGCGCCGGCGCCAACATGTCCATCTCGGGCGTGCCCAACTGGACCCACGATATCGGCGGCTTCGCGCTCGAGGAGCGGTTCTCGAAGCAACTGCCCGACGCGATGCCGGAATGGCGCGAGCTCTACTTGCGCTGGTTCCAGTTCGGCGCGTTCAGCCCGCTGTTCCGCAGCCACGGTGAGTTCCCGTTCCGCGAGACGCCGATCATCGCCAAGGACGACCCGGCGATGATGGAGGGCCTGACCTACTACCACCGCTTGCGTTACCGGCTGCTGCCGTACCTCTACACGCTCGCCGCGCAGACATACTTCGACGACGGCACGATCATGCGCCCGCTGGTCATGGACTTCGCGGCCGACCGCCGAGGGTGGAGCATCGACGACGAATACATGCTCGGTCCGGCGCTGCTCGTCGCCCCGGTCACCGTCTTCGGTGCGCGTGAGCGTGCGGTCTACCTACCGGCGGGGACCGACTGGTTCGAGGCCGAAAGCGGACGCCGGCTCGCCGGTGGCAACGAGGTCACCGTGGCGGCTCCGCGCGAACGCCTGCCGCTGTTCGTCAGGGCCGGCGCGATCGTCCCGCTCGGCCGCGATGTCCAATGGACCGGCGAAGATCCGCAGGGTCCGTTGACGATCCACGTATTCGCCGGCGCCGACGGCGCGTTCGTGCTCTACGAAGACCAGGGCGAGGACATGGGCTATGCGCGCGGTGAGTTCGCGCGGATCCCCTTAGGCTGGGACGACGAGCGCCGGACGCTGACGATCGGCTCGCGCGACGGGCATTTCCCGGGAATGGCAGCGACGCGGCGAATCGGCGTGGTCGTGCACGACGGCAACGACGCCGGGCCGGTCTTCGCGCGCGAGCCGGACCGCTGGATCAGCTACGACGGCAGCGCGGCGGAGCTCAGGTTCTAGCGATG
>CBHWED010000035.1:0-20351 GCA_966112795.1 uncultured bacterium | reverse complement strand
TCGGCGGCCTTCATCAGGTCGCCGAGGCGCTTGAAGCCGTGGTTGCGCACGTCGAAGCTCGAGCGGTTGCCGGCGATCTGGCCGACTTCCTGCAGGCTGGCGAAGCCGTCCTCGTCGCGCTTCGCCGCCTTCCACGCGGCGCCGAGCAGCTCGATCAGCTCCTGGTTGATCGGCGACTCGGTCAACGCCGGCAATTCCTGCTCTTCGGCCGCTTCGGTGCGGATCAGCTGGTCGACGTCGATGTAGCGCGTGCAGGCGGTCTTGAACGCCTCGGGCGCCTTGGCCGTGCCGAAGCCGTAGACGATCAGGCCATCCTGCCTGAGGCGCATGACCAGCGGGGTGAAGTCGCTGTCGGAGCTCATGATCCCGAAGCCGTCGACCTTGCCGCGATAGAGCAGGTCCATCGCGTCGATCGTCATCGCCATGTCGGTGGCGTTCTTGCCCTTGGTCAGGTCGAACTGCTGCATCGGCTGCAGCCCGAAGCGGTGGGTGATCTGCTCCCACTTGGCGAGCGCCGGCTTCTTCCAGTTGCCGTAGGCGCGGCGAATGTTCACCTGGCCGAGCTCGGCGAGCACCGTCAGCACCGGGTCGATTCCGGTGTGGCTGGCGTTGTCGGCATCGATCAGCAGCGCAATGTTGCTCAGCGGAACGTCGGACATGGCGGTCAACTCAAGCCGGAGTGAAGCGGCCGCTGCGCTCGTCGAGCAAGTGCAGCACGCCGTCGGAAATGGCGAAGAACGCGCCGCGCAGCGTCAGCTCGTGGCCCTTCTCCTTTTCGCGCACGCAGGGGAACGTGCGCAAGTTGTCGAGGCTGACCTGGACCGCGGCCTGCTCCATCGCCCGTTCGGCCTCGCGACCGGTGGTGCCGAGCGCGCGCGCAATCGGCTCGCGCGCCTCGTCGAGCATCTCGATCCAGTCGGCGATGAAGCCGCCCTTGCCGGGCTCGGTCCCGTGCAGCTCCTGGGTCAGCGCGGCCTTGCAGCCGCCGCACATGCCGTGGCCCATGACCACGATCTCGCGCACCTTGAGCACTTGCACCGCGAATTCGAGCGCGGCCGAGACGCCGTGGTAGCCGGGCGCGGTCTCGAACGGCGGGACCAGCGCGGCGACGTTGCGCACGACGAAGATTTCGCCCGGGCGCACGTCGAAGATCTGCGACGGGTCGACCCGGCTGTCCGAGCAGGCGATGACCATCACGCGTGGCTGCTGGCCTTCGCGCAAGGTCGCCCAGCGTTCGCGCTCGGGGCTCCAGCCATGCTCGCGGAACCGGCGATAGCCTTGCAGGAGCTCGGCAAGTTCGGTCGAAGGAACGATCATGGCCTCCGCCATGGCGCGCGGCATTGCCACTGGCAAGGCGCTTCCCTAAGTGGGCCGGTGATGAACGACCTCTCAGCAGCTCCGCGCCCGCCACGCGAGCGCAAGCCCGACTGGATCCGGGTCAAGGCGCCGGTCAGCAAGGGATTCCAGGAAACGCGCGAGCTCATGCGCGCGCTGAACCTGAACACCGTGTGCGAGGAGGCCGCCTGCCCGAACATCGGCGAGTGCTGGACCAAGAAGCACGCGACGGTGATGATTCTCGGCGACGTGTGCACGCGCGCCTGCGCGTTCTGCAACGTCAAGACCGGCATGCCGCGCAAGGTCGATCCGCTCGAGCCGGAGCATGTTGCCGAGGCCGCGGCCAAGCTCGGGCTCGAGCATATCGTGGTCACCTCGGTCGACCGCGACGACTTGCCCGACGGCGGGGCAGGGCAGTTCGTCAAGGTGATCGAAGCGTTGCGGCGGGCCACCCCGGCGACCACGATCGAGATCCTCACGCCCGACTTCCGCGGCAAGATGCGCGCTGCGGTCGAGGCGATTTGCGCTGCCGGGCCAGACGTTTACAACCACAACCTGGAAACGGTTCCGCGGTTGTACCCGACGATCCGGCCCGGCGCGCGCTACTATGCCTCGCTACGGCTGCTCGAGGAGGTCAAGCGCCACGATCCGCTGATCTTCACCAAGTCCGGGGTCATGCTCGGGCTCGGCGAGGAGCGGCTCGAGGTGCACCAGGTGATGGACGACATGCGCTGCGCCGACGTCGATTTCCTGACCATGGGCCAGTACCTGCAGCCGACGCCGAAGCATGCGAAAGTGGCCGAGTTCGTCACCCCGCAGACGTTCAGCGCCTATGGTGCGATCGCACGGGCGAAAGGCTTCCTGCAGGTCGCCTCGAGCCCGCTGACCCGCTCGAGCTATCACGCGGGCGAGGACTTCGCGCAGATGAAGGCGGCCCGCGAGGCGAAGCTGACGGCCTGATGCCCGGTATCCGCGAAACCAGAAGGCTGCCGTACAGCGCCGAGCAGATGTTCGACCTCGTGGCCGACGTCGCGCGCTATCCCGAGTTCCTGCCGTGGGTCGTCGCGACCCGCGTCCGCTCGGACGACGGCCGCGAGATGATCGCCGATATGCTGGTTGGATTCAAAGCCTTACGCGAGAAGTTCACATCCCGCGTGATCAAGGACCGGCCCAACCGGCTCGAGGTGATCTACATCGACGGCCCGATGCGCGACCTTGATAATCTTTGGCATTTCCGGCCGCTGCCCAATGGCGGCTGCGAGCTCGATTTCTGCGTCGAGTTCTCATTCAAGAACAAGATGTTCGAAATGCTCGCCGGAAGCTATTTCGACCGCGCGTTCCACAAGATGGTCGCCGCGTTCGAAGCGCGCGCCGACGAGCTCTACGGCAGCAGCAGCTCGAGCGCGCAAAGCGTCGCCTGAAGCCGCACGCCGGCGCGGTCCTTCTCGTCGAACAGCCGCGATTCGGCGTCCGGCGTTTCGCTGTCGCGCAAGGCCCGCGCGAAGACCACCGTGCCGACCGGCTTGTTGTCGCTGCCGCCATCCGGGCCGGCGACGCCGCTGATCGCCACCGCGATGTCGGCCGGGCTGCGCTCCAACGTGCCGCGGGCCATCGCAAACACGCAGGCGACCGAAACCGCACCGAACGCATCAATGATGTCGCTGGCGACGCCGAGGCTCTCCTGCTTGGCTTGGTCGGAATAAGTCACGAAACCGCGGTCGAACACTGCCGACGATCCCGGAATCTCGGTCAAGGCCGCCGCCACGAGCCCGCCGGTGCAGCTCTCGGCCACCGCCACCTTGCGGCCGATCGCGGCGTTCTGCTCGACGACCTTGCGCGCGAGTGCGACGACTTCGGGGGGAAGCAGCGAGCCGGTCATGCGCGGCGCGGGCAGACGGGCATCTTGTCGGGATCGACCAGCCCGACGATGGCGCCGATCAGGCCGCCGGCAATTTCGGGATCGACCGGAGCGACCGCTTCGACCACCCACTCGATGCGCTGGCAGTTCTGCACGGGAATCCGCGCGGACGCCTCCTGCACGATCCACGCGTCGACCAGCGGACGAACCGCCTCGTCGGGCAGGCTGCCGACGGTATCGAGCAGGTCGCGACCTTGCGCCGGGCTCGCGCCCGAGCCGAGGATCTTGAGCATGCCGGCCTTGGCGCGCGGCCAGACGCGCGGCTGGAGCGCGGCGTAGCGTCCGCTCAGGCTGTCGCCGCGGCGGGCGATGTAGCCGCTCGGCGAGAGCTCGCTGCCGCACCGCAAGCGCACGGCCTGAACCAGGCTCGGCACGCTGTAGATCGCGATCGCGCCGACTTCGGCTTCGGTAACGCATGCCGGTTGCGCCGCCGCTGCGATCGGCTGCAGCGCCAGCGCGCCTGCTGCCGCCACGGCGGCCAGCCCTCGTGTCGATGCCATGCGAGTCACGTCCTTTCCAGCGGGACCAGCGTCGCCACTGCCTGGGCGGCGATGCCTTCGCCGCGGCCGGCGAAGCCGAGCCGCTCGGTGGTAGTCGCCTTCACATTAACCGCCTCTATCGCCACGCCCATGAGCTCGGCAAGCCGTGCGCGCATGGCGTCGCGGTGCGGACCGATCTTCGGCGCCTCGCAGATGATCGTCAGGTCGACGTTGCCGATCCCGAGCCCGGCGTCGCGGGCGAGGGCGACTGCGTGCTCGATGAAGCGGCTCGAGGGCGCACCACGCCATTGCGGGTCACTCGGCGGGAAATGCTGGCCGATGTCGCCGGCACCGGCAGCGCCGAGGACCGCGTCGACCACTGCATGAAGCGCAACATCGGCGTCGCTGTGCCCGGCGAGGCCGCGATCGTGCGCGAGTTTGACGCCGCACAGCCACAACTCCTCGCCTTCGGCCAGGCGATGGACATCGTAGCCGGTGCCGACGCGGGGGTAGGGCTGGGCGTCCATGAAATCCTCCGCGAATGTCAGCTTGCGCAGCCGCTCGTCGCCTTCGACGAGCGCCACCGCGAGCGCGGCCGCACGCGCGACTTGCGCGTCGTCGCCCGCCGTCGGCGCGCCATTCCAGCCACGATGCGCCGCAAGAATGGCGTCAAACCGGAACGCCTGCGGGGTCTGCACACGGCGCAGAACCTCGCGGTCGGCGCTGCCGGACATCAAGCCGTGCTCGGCGACTGCGAGGCTGTCGACGACGGGCAGCACCGGAATGGCGCCAGGCTGGTCGTGAAGCGCATCAAGCAGGCGGTCGATGACGTCAGCAGGGCACTGAGGCCGTGCCGCATCGTGAATGAGCACGCATGCCGGGGCTTCGGCGGCTAGTGCTTCGAGCGCGTTTCGCACCGAGGCTTGCCGCGTTGCGCCCCCGGTGACCAGGCGAACCGTCGCAAGCCCGGCCAAGGCCTCGGCTGCGACGGCTTCGGCGCCTTCGGGTATCGCGACCGCCAGCGGCCCTGCGCCGGCCGCGATCAGCGCCTCGGCCGCGTGACGGACCACGGGCTTGCCGCGCCACTTGGCGAACTGCTTCGGAACCGGCTGGCCGGCGCGCAGACCTTGCCCGGCGGCGACAATGACCGCGGCGAACCGTGCTGGAGTGGGGGTGCCCATCGCGGGGGCGGGCGCTAGCGCCTTGCGGTCTCACCCGCAATCCACTATGCGCTGCCCGATTTTTAGGCACATTTTCCCATGAGCGCGCTTCCCACTCCTCCGGCCTTGAAGCCGATCGATATCGGCCCGGTGCGGATCGACTGCCCGGTCGTGCTCGCGCCGATGACCGGCGTGACCGATATGCCGTTCCGCACGCTCGTGCGCCGCTATGGCTCCGGGCTCAACGTGACCGAGATGATCGCCAGCGAGGCGATGATCCGCGAGACGCGCCAGAGCCTGCAGAAGAGCGAGTGGAACAGCATCGAGGAGCCCGTCTCGATGCAGCTCGTCGGCTGCGATCCGCATTCGATGGCCGAGGCCGCCAGGCTCAACCAGGACCGCGGCGCGGCGGTGATCGACATCAACTTCGGCTGCCCGGTCCGCAAGGTCGTCGGGCAGTACGCCGGCAGCGCGCTGATGCGCGAGGTGCCGCTGGCGCGGAAGCTGATGGAAGCGACGGTCAAGGCCGTCTCGGTGCCCGTCACGGTCAAGATGCGCATGGGCTGGGACCACGCGAGTCTCAATGCGCCTGAGTTGGCACACATCGCCGAGGACCTCGGCGTCAGGATGATCACCGTCCACGGGCGCACGCGCAACCAGATGTACAAGGGCGAGGCCGACTGGGCCTTCGTGCGCAAGGTCAAGGACGCGGTGTCGATCCCGGTGATCGTCAACGGCGACATCTGCGGGATCGCCGACAGCGCCAAGGCGCTCGAACAGTCGGGGGCCGACGGGCTGATGATCGGTCGCGGCGCCTACGGCAAGCCGTGGCTGCTCGGCCAGGTCATGCACTGGTGGCGCACCGGCGAGAGCTTGCCCGATCCCGAGATCGACGAGCAATACACGGTGCTCGTCGAGCACTATCGCGCGATGCTCGCGCACTACGGCGAAGATGCCGGGACCAAGATCGCGCGCAAGCACCTCGGCTGGTACACCAAGGGCATGCCCGGCTCGGCCGAGTTCAGGAACTTCGTCAATTTCATCGATGATCCTGTTCAAGTGCTTGGCGAACTCGAGCGTTTCTACGAGCCGTTCCTGCGGCGCCGCGCCGCGTGAGCGATGTCGCCGGCGCGAGCCTGCCGGAACCGCGCGAGCAGATCGCGGGACTGACATTCGCGCTGCTGCTGCTCGCCCCGGACCTGACGATCGCGCAGGTCAACCCGGCCGCCGAGAACCTGATCGGACGCAGTTCGCGGCGGCTGGTCGGACGCAAGCTGTTCGAGGTGATACGCTTTGCCGAGAACCGGATCATTGACCGGCTGATGGGCGAGGAAGCCCAGCTCGTCGCGCGCAGTCTGGCGATCGAGGTCGACCGGCGGGAATCCTTCGTCAACCTGACCGTGTCGTCGCTCGCCGGGCACCCGGGCTGGCGCGTGGTCACCTTGTCCGATGCGGGGCAGGGCGAGCGCTTCAGCGATGAGGACCGGGCGGGGGGCGCGCTGCGCGGGCCTGCGGTGCTTGCGCATGAGATCAAGAATCCGCTGTCGGCGATCCGCGGCGCCGCGCAGCTCGTCGCGCGCAAGCTCGACGAAGGCGATCGCGCGCTGACCGACCTGATCACCGACGAGGTCGACCGGATCGCCCAGCTCATCGACCGCATGCAGCGGCTCGGCCGCGAGCAGCCCGATCCCGTCGCGCCGCTCAACCTGCACGAAGCCATTCGCCGCGCGTGCGAGACCGTGCGCGCAGCCAGCGGCCTCGACGTGTCGATCCGCGAGGAGTTCGACCCATCGCTGCCGCCGGTGCTGGCCAACGAAGGCGCGCTGGTTCAGGTGCTGATCAACCTCATCACCAACGCGCGCGACGCGTGCGAGGGCGCGCGCGACCCGGAGATCGTCATCCGCACCCGCTTCGTCAGCGGGCTGGTGATGAACGTCATGCGCCTTGGTCGGCCGGTCAAGCTGCCGATCGAAGTGCAGGTCAGCGACAACGGGCCCGGGATCGATCCGGCCGTGCGCGACCACATCTTCGAACCGTTCGTGTCGAGCAAGAAGAACGGGCAGGGGCTGGGCCTCGCGCTGGTCAACAAGCTCGTGCGCGACATGAACGGCCGCATCGGCCATGAGCGCGACGAATCCGGCGGGCGGACGCACTTCCGCGTGCACCTGCCGATGGGCAAGTAGGGAAGGGCGAGGATGTCGAGGCGCGCACTGCTCGTCGAGGATGACGCCTCGATCGCCACGGTGATTACCGCCGGGCTCGAGGCCGAGGCGTTCACGGTCGATCGCTGCGACAGCGTCGCCGGTCGCGACAGGCTGCTCGCCCAGGGCGGCTACGACGTCATGCTGACCGACGTGCTGCTGACCGACGGCGACGGCATCGCCACGCTCGGCGAGGTCCACCGCGCCTGGCCCGACATGCCGGTGATCATCCTCTCGGCGCAGAACACGCTCGATACCGCCGTGCGCGCGACCGAGACCGGCGCGTTCGAGTACTTCCCCAAGCCGTTCGACCTCGACGAGCTGGTTCGCGCCGCGTGCCAGGCAGCCGACGCGCGCGGCGGGGACGACATGCCGGGCGACGAAGCCGGCGAAGGCCTGCCGATGATCGGCCGCAGCCAGCCGATGCAGGACGTCTACCGGATGATCACGCGCGTCCTGCGCAACGACCTCTCGGTGCTGATCCTCGGCGAATCGGGCACCGGCAAGGAGCTCGTCGCCGAGGCGATCCACCAGCTCGGCGCGCGCAAGGGCGGCCCGTTCGTCGCGGTCAACACCGCGGCGATCCCGCGCGAGCTCATCGAAAGCGAGCTGTTCGGGCACGAGAAGGGCGCCTTCACCGGCGCGGTCAGCCGCTCGATCGGCAAGTTCGAGCAGGCCCACGGCGGCACGCTGTTCCTCGACGAGATCGGCGACATGCCGCCCGAGGCGCAGACGCGACTGCTTCGCGCGCTGCAATCGGGCCGCATCCGCCGGGTCGGGGGGCGCGACGAGATCGCCATCGACGTGCGCATCATCGCTGCGACCAACCGCGACCTCGCGCCGATGATCGCCGCCGGAAGCTTCCGCGAGGATCTCTACTACCGGCTCAACGTGGTGCCGATCCACCTGCCGCCGCTGCGCGAGCGCACCGGCGACATCGAGCCGCTCGCGCGCCACTTCCTGCGCCGCGCGGCGAGCGAAGGCCTGCCGTTGCGCGGGCTGACCAAGCCGGCCGCGGCGCTGCTCGAGACGCAGCCGTGGCGCGGCAATGTGCGCGAGCTGCGCAACTTCGTGTTCCGCGCCGCGCTGCTTTCGCGCGAGGAGGAGATCGACGCGCCGACGGTGCGCCAGCTGCTCGCCGATCGCCCGGCGCCCGACGCGAGCTCCGCGGCGATCGATTTCACCGCAGCGCTTGCAGCGTGGCTCGACGATGCCGGCGCCGCGCCCGGGACCCTGTATCACGCTGCGCTGGCGGCATTCGAGAAGCCGCTGTTCGAGCATGCGCTGCGCGAAACCGGCGGCAACCAGCTGCGTGCGGCACAGCTGCTCGGGATCAACCGCAACACGCTGCGCAAGCGCCTCGACGATCTCACGATCGATCCCGAAGCCTTCGTTCGCCGGGGATAGCAGCGGCTCGTCGCCAAAAAGCCCTTGCAAATCGGCAACAGGGTCGTTGTAAGTCTGCAACGATGGCCTCGACCCCCGGCCCCGATCATGTTCCCGAGACCTCGCGCCGCTCGCCGCGCTGGTGGCGCCGGATGATGGTGGCCGCGCGCCGGGCCAATCTCTACATGTGGCTCGAGATCGCCGCCGGCTTCGCGCTGGTGGTCATGCTGATCACCGCCTACCTGGCGCTGACCGGCGCGCGCGACCCCGGCGAACTGGTGCCGTCGGGCCAGGCCGCGCTGCTGCTGATCGGCACGCTGATCCCGGCGATGGCGCTGCTGGTCCTTGCCGGCCGCCGCCTGGCGATCCGCCGCGCCGGAAGCACGAGCGCACGGCTCCACGTCAACCTCGTGTTCTTCTTCTCGCTGGTCGCGGCGATACCGACGATCCTGGTCGCGGTTTTCGCCAGCTTCCTGTTCCAGTGGGGCGTCCAGTTCTGGTTCTCGGACGAGCGCCGCGGGCTGCTCGAGAACGCCAACGAACTCGCCCGCGGCTACTACGACGAGAACCAGCGCCAGGTCGGCAACGAGGCGATCGCGATGGCCGACGACTTGCGGTTCGTGCTGCAGGACTGGCCGATGACCGACGCGCGGTTCCAGGAGCAGTACGGGCTCCAGGCGCTGGCCCGCGGGCTCAGCGAGAGCGCGATCCTCCAGCAGGCGCCCGACGGCGGGATGCGCGTCTCGGCGATCGTCGATCCGAGCGAGGACACCTCGCGCGAGCGCATCTCGCCCGACACCTTGCGGCGGCTGCGCGCCGGCGAGGAGGTCGTCGTCATCGCCAGCCAGACGCGCAACGAGGCCGTCACGCCGATCGATCGCGCTTCGGGCACCTATCTCTACATCGCGCGCAACGCCAATGAGCTCGCCTATACACAGTGGGAGCGGGCGCAGACCGTCATCGAGAATTACGAAGTGCTCGGCCGGCAGGCGCGCGTGCTGCAGCTCAACTTCAATCTGGCGCTGTTCGGGGTTTCGCTGTCGCTGGTCGGCCTCGCGGTGTGGTTCGCGCTGCGCTTCGCCGACCGCCAGGTCAAGCCGCTGGGCGAGCTGGTCACCGCGGCGCGCGAGGTCGGCGCGGGCAACTACGCCTTGCGCGTCGGCGGCCGCACCGGCCCCGACGAGATCGGCCTGCTCAACCGCGCGTTCAACCGCATGACCTCGCAGATCGAGCGGCAGACCGACGCGCTGATTGGCGCCAACCGCCAGCTCGCCGAACGCCGCGCGTTCATGGAAGCGGTGCTGCAGTCGATCACCGCCGGCATCGTCTCGGTCGACCTCGACGGCCAGGTCGTGCTGATGAATGCCTCGGCGCAGCAGCTCCTGCTCGACCGCGCCGGCCCGGCGCCGATCGGGCTCGAGCTCGCCGAGATCGCGCCGCAGATCGCCACCCTGCTGCGCAGCGGCGCCAGCGGGGGGATCGTCCAGTACAGCAAGGCCGGCGAGCTGCTGACGCTCGCGGTCAAGGTGGCGCCCGCGGCCGAGGGCCACGTGATCACGTTCGAGGACATCACCCGCCAGCTGCTCGACCAGCGCCAGGCCGCGTGGTCCGACGTCGCCCGGCGCATCGCCCACGAGATCAAGAACCCGCTGACCCCGATCCAGCTCGCCGCCGAGCGGCTCAAGCGCCGCTACGGCAAGCAGATCGAGCAGGATGCGGAGCTGTTCGACGAACTGACCGCGACGATCATCCGCCAGGTCGGCGACCTGCGGAAGATGGTCGACGAGTTCTCCTCGTTCGCTCGCCTGCCCAAGCCCGTGTTCCGCTCCGAGGATGCAGTCGACCTCGTCCGCCAGGCGCTGTTCCTGCAGGAAGTCGGCCATCCCGAGATCGGTTACCGCTTCGCGGCCCCGGCCGAAGTGCCGCGCATCGAATGCGACCGGCACCAGTTCGGCCAGGCGATGACCAACGTGCTCAAGAACGCCGCCGAGGCGGTCGACGCGCGCCGGCGCGAAAGCGACGCGACCTATCGCGGGCGGATCGCGGTCGAGGTCGAGATCGACGACCGGTTCCTGACGGTGTGCGTCACCGACAACGGGGTGGGCCTGCCGCAGGAAGGCGTGCGGATCATGGAGCCTTACGTGACGACCCGCGAGAAAGGCACCGGCCTCGGCCTGGCGATCGTCAAGAAGATCGTCGAGGAGCACGGCGGCGAGCTCACTTTCGCCGCCGCGCCCGAGGGCGGAACCCGTGCGACCCTGCGTTTTGCCCGCGATCCGGCGGCCGAAGGCGTCGGCAGCGAGGCGGCCGAGTGATGGGCCGCCGGCATTCTTCGATGGAGACCGAATAGATGGCGCTCGACATCCTGGTGGTGGACGACGAACAGGACATCCGCGAGCTCGTCGCGGGCGTGCTCTCCGACGAGGGTTACGCCTGCCGCACCGCGGGTGACAGCGGCAGCGCGCTCAAGCTGATCGACGAGCGGCGGCCGAGCCTGGTCCTGCTCGACGTCTGGCTCCACGGCAGCCCGATGGACGGGCTCGAGGTGCTCGACGCGATCAAGCTGCGCGAGCCGCAGCTGCCGGTGATCATCTTCTCGGGCCACGGCAACATCGACACCGCGGTCTCGGCGATTTCGCGCGGCGCGGTCGACTTCATCGAGAAGCCGTTCGAGGCCGAGCGCCTGCTGCTGCTGGTCGCCCGCGCGACCGAGACCGAGCGGCTGCGGCGCGAGAACGCCCGGCTGCGCGAAGGCGCGCTGCTGGCCGAGGAGTTCACCGGCAACTCGAGCGCGATCAACCAGGTCCGCGCGACCCTGAAGCGCGTCGCCAATACCGGCAGCCGGGTGCTGATCAGCGGACCGGCGGGCTCGGGCAAGGAGGTCGCCGCACGCCTGCTGCACTCGTGGAGCCCGCGCGCCGACAAGGCCTTCGTCACCGTCAATTCGGCGCGCATCACCCCCGAGAGGTTCGAGCAGGAGCTGTTCGGCGAGGAAGCCGACGGCAAGCTCGAGCGCGCCGGCCTGCTCGAGATGGCCGACGGGGGGACGCTGTACCTCGACGAGGTCGCCGACATGCCACTCAACACCCAAGCGCGGATCCTGCGCGTGCTGACTGAGCAGAAGTTCGTCCGCGTCGGTGGCAACCGGCAGATCGGGGTCGATGTGCGCGTGGTCTCCTCGACCGCACGCGACCTTGAGAAGGAGATCGCCGAGAAGCGGTTTCGCGAGGACCTGTTCTACCGCCTCAACGTGGTCCCCGTGGCCGTGCCCTCGCTCGCCGAGCGGCGCGACGACATTCCTGCGCTGGCCGACCATTTCTTCACCCGCTACGCGCGCGAGCAGGGCCTGCCCGCGCCGGAAGTGGCGCCCGAGGCGATGGCTGCGCTGCAGGCTTACGACTGGCCGGGCAACGTTCGCCAGCTGCGCAACGTGGTCGAACGCACGGTGATCCTCGCGCCGCGCGACCGGATGGGGCGGATCGAGCCCGACATGCTCCCGTCGGAGATCACCGGCGGCAGCGCCGATAACGGCGCAGGCATCTCGACCCTCATGGGCGTGCCGCTGCGCGAGGCGCGCGAGAGCTTCGAGCGCGAGTACTTGCGGATCCAGATCCGCCGCTTCTCGGGCAACATCTCGAAAACCGCGGGCTTTATCGGCATGGAACGCTCGGCACTGCACCGGAAGCTCAAGCTGCTCGGCATGAGCGACCGCGAGGCCGGGATCGAGAAGGAGTAGGGAACCGCGCGAGACTCCGGCGATTTGGCCAGTCGGGGTTTTTTGGGATTTGCGCATTTGAACAGCCGCACCTAGAATCGGCCACAGAGACCTTCGGCCGTCCGCCTGTTGTCACATGCGGCGGCCAGAACGCGGTCCGCACCCCCGCGGCCGCCAACAAAAGGAGTCAGGTGAATGACCAAGGGAACCTTGTCGCCGCGTCCGCGAGCCGCGCCCGAGCCGGCGCCCGCTCCCGCCACCGGCGGCAATGCGACATCCAAGAGCGCCAATCTGCAGGACCTGTTCCTCAACCACCTGCGGCGCGACAAGACCCCGGTGACGATGTTCCTCGTCAAGGGCGTCAAGCTCCAGGGCATCGTCACCTGGTTCGACAATTTCTCGATCCTGCTGCGCCGCGACGGACAGTCGCAGCTGGTCTACAAGCACGCCATCTCGACCATCATGCCGAGCCAGCCGGTCGACGCCGCGCAGTTCGGGCCGGGCGGGGAGGGCGGCAAGAAGCAGCGCCTGCTGCAGGACATCTTCCTTTCGCGCGTGCGCGACGCGGCCGTCCAGGTGACGATGTTCCTGGTCAACGGCGTGATGCTGCAGGGCCGCATTGCGGCCTACGACCTGTTCTGCATGCTGCTCGAGCGCGAGGGCTTCGTGCAGCTCGCCTACAAGCATGCCGTCTCGACCATCCAGCCCGCCTCGCCGGTCGACCTGACCACCGGGCTCGACGACGACGACGGTCCCGAGGACTGAGGACCGGCAGCTGATAGTCGACGACCAGATCGAAGGCGGGGTGACCCGCGGCGCGCGTGCGGTTGTCGTCTGTCCCGACATCCGCCGGCAGCGGCAGGCGGACGACCCGGAGGCGCGCCTCGAGGAAGCCAAGGGGCTCGCGCAGGCGATCGGCATCGTCGTCGCCGAGGCGTTCATCCTGCCGGTGCGCGACGTCCGGCCGGGCACGCTGTTCGGCGAGGGCCAGATCGAGCGCATCGCCACCGAATGCGCGCAGGAGAACGCCGAGCTGGTGATCGTCGACGGCGCGCTGTCGGCGATCCAGCAGCGCAACCTCGAGGACAAGCTCAAGCGCAAGGTGATCGACCGCACCGGGCTGATCCTCGAGATCTTCGGCGAGCGTGCAGCGACCGCGGAAGGTCGGCTGCAGGTCGAGCTCGCGCACCTCGACTACCAGCAAAGCCGGCTCGTACGCAGCTGGACCCACCTCGAGCGCCAGCGCGGCGGCTTCGGCTTCCTCGGCGGGCCGGGCGAGACGCAGATCGAGGCCGACCGGCGGATGATCCGCGCACGGATGGGCAAGCTGCGCCGCGAGCTCGAGCAGGTCCGCCGCACGCGCGCGCTGCATCGCGAGCGGCGGGGAAGGGCGCCTTGGCCGGTGATCGCATTGGTCGGCTATACCAACGCCGGCAAGTCGACGCTGTTCAACCGGCTGACCGGCGCGGGGGTCATGGCCGAGGACCTGCTGTTCGCCACGCTCGACCCGACGATGCGCTCGATCGCGCTGCCCGGGATCGAGAAGGCGATCCTGTCCGACACGGTGGGCTTCATCTCCGATCTGCCGACCCAGCTCGTCGCCGCGTTCCGCGCGACGCTCGAGGAAGTGACCGCGGCCGACGTGATCCTGCACGTGCGCGACATCGCCAATCCCGACACCGTCGCGCAGAAACGGCAAGTTCTCGCGGTTCTCGAGGAACTGGACGTAACCGACGGGGAAAGCGGGAATTCCGATATCCCGATCATCGAGCTCTGGAACAAATGGGACTTGCTCGACGACGAGCGTCGCGCCGAGCTCGAGCCGCTCGCCGCGGCCGATGACGACGTGCTGCCGCTGTCGGCGGTGACCGGATTCGGCGTCGAAGGGCTGCTCCAGCGGCTCGGCGAAGTGCTCACCAAGGGCGCACGGCGGCACACGATCACGTTGCCGGCGAGCGACGGGCAGCGGATCGCCTGGCTGCACTCGCACGGCGAGGTCCTCGCCGAAGAGGAAGCCGGGGAGGGCGAGCAGGGCCCGCTGCGGCGGATCGAGGTGCGGCTGACCGACAAGGAATTCGGCCGCTTCGAAGCACTGGCCGGCTAGCATGGCGCTCAAGCCCGGCGCCGTCACGGGCTACGAGGCCCGGTTCGACTTCCCGCCGCGCGAAGCGCCGCCCTCGCAGGTCTATCTGCTCGCGTCGGTCCCGCGAAGCGGGAGCACCTACGTGAGCCACATGCTGTGGGGCACCGGTTGCCTCGGCGCGCCGCTCGAATACCTCAATTTCGAGCCTGCCGGGCCCTATGGGTTCGCCAGCGAATCCCCGGCCGGCCAGGCCGACTTGTGGCGCGCGGCGCTGCATCGGCGGACCTCGCCCAATGGGGTGTTCGGCCTCAAGGCATTCCCGCTCCAGCTCGAAGGCCTCAACGAGATCAACCCGCAACTCGTCGCAACCGTCATGCGCACGCTGTTCGCGGGCGGGCAGCGGGCGAGGGTGGTCGAGCTGCGCCGGCGCGACCGGACCGCGCATGCGATCTCGTACGCGCGCGCCTTGCTCTCGGGGATCTGGCGCAAGGAACAGGAGCCCGACGAGCGGCCGGAGCCCGAATATTCGCGCCAGGCGCTCGAACGGGCGGCGCGGATGATCGAGCAGCAGGAGCACGCCTGGCAGGCGATGTATCGCGATTTGCGCGTCGAGCCCCTGGTGATCTGGTACGAGGACGTGCTGGCCGATGCCGCGGGAACGCTCGGGGCCGTGGCAGCCTACCTCGAAGTGACGCTCGATCCCGCAGCAACGGTTGAGGTTCCGGCGATCGAACGCCAGTCACAAGCCGGCGCGCGGGCCTGGGCCGAGCGTCACGCCGCGGGCTGAGCGCTTTCCGCCTGCTTGACCCGCTGCCAGAGCTCTTCCTGCTGCTCGAGCCTGAGCTCGGTGAAGGACTCTCCGGCGAGCGCTTCCATCGCTCTGAAGCGGCGTTCGAACTTGTCGTTGGCCGCGCGCAGGGCCTCTTCGGCACCGAGGCCGTAGGCGCGCACCAGGTTGACCGCCGCGAAAAGCAAATCTCCGGCCTCTTCCAATTGCTTATCAGGTGAAGCTTCGGCCAGCTCGCGGATTTCCTCGGCCAGCTTGTCGGTCGGACCCTCGGGGTCCGGCCAGTCGAACCCGGTCCGCGCGGCACGCTTCTGCAGCTTCTCGGCGCGCATCAGCGCCGGCAAGGCGCGCGCGACACCGTCGAGCGCGCTCGTCGCGCCCTTGTGCGCGCGCTCGACCGCCTTGAGTGCTTCCCAGCGCTCGTCGCGGGCTTCACCGGGATTCGCTGCGCCGGCGAAGATATGCGGATGGCGCGCCTCGAGCTTGTCCGAGATCGACCGGGCCACGTCGTCGAACGCGAACTGGCCGGATTCCTCGGCGATGCGCGACTGGAAGATGACCTGAAACAGCAGGTCGCCGAGCTCGTCGCGAATGTCTGCGATGTCGCCGCGGGCGACCGCATCGGCGACTTCGTAGGCTTCCTCGATCGTGTGCGGGACGATCGTCTCGAAGCGCTGCGCACGATCCCATTCGCATCCGTTCTTGGGATGACGAAGGGTGGCCATGATGCGGAGGAGGCGGTCGATCTGGTTGGACATCTCAGGATGATAATATATATTATGTAAAATATGACTGAGCCGGAACGGCGAGCGCGCCCCTCCGGTCTCCGCTGTCATGCAAAGCCCGATGCCGGTTCGCAACCTCAATCGCATCGCTTTGCCCGACTGCACCCAACGTCCGCGAGCCGCGCGGTGGGGTGCGCGCGCCCCTGGGGCCTGTTTGCGATTGGCCGTCGACGGCGAAGACCTGGGGTTCCAATGACCCACCGCTCTCAGGATTGGCCGCAAAGCCACGGAAATCCCGTTAGTTTCTCAAACTGGCCCGGGTCTTGCTGCAGTCAGGTCGTGGCGCGCGACGCATGTCTGCGCCGCCGGAGGACCGTCGCAGTCGGAGCGTGCGTGAGCTTGACCCCCGCTATCGAGACCTTGCAGTCGCCATCCAGGAGTACCTGGAGCGCTATCCGGACGCGAGCGACACCGCGCGCGGCATCCAGGAATGGTGGATTCCCGCGCAGCATCGCGATCGTTCGCTCCGCGAGATCGAGCGGACGTTATGGGCCATGGTCGAGGACGGGCGGCTGGTTGCCGCGGTCCTGGAAAACGGCGCCGTTCTGTTCGCGCGCAATCCCGCGCGGCACCCCGAATCGTGAAGCCGGCCGCGCCGGGTTCCTCATCCAGCCACTTTCCCGACCAGCAAGAGGGGGCGAACGATGCCCGTTCAGGTGAGCTATCCCGGAGTCTACATCCAGGAAGAATTGTCCGGCGTCCGGACCATCACCGGGGTTTCCACCTCGGTCGCCCTGTTCATCGGCATGACCTTCAGAGGACCGATGGACCGTGCGGTCAACCTGCTGAGCTTCGCCGACTACGAACGCACGTTCGGCAGCGACACCACCGTCAGCGAGACGACCGACCAGGTGCGCCAGTTCTTCCTCAATGGCGGACGGCAGGCCTACGTCATCCGTATTGCCGCGAACGAGCAGACCGCCTCCGCCGATCTCACCAACGAGGACGGTGCTGTCGTGCTGCGCCTGACCGCGGCCGAGGCCGGGCGCGTCGGCGACAGCATCCGGGTGGAGGTGAACTATGCCACCTCCCAGCCCGAGGCGACCTTCAACCTCGTCGCCTCACGCGAGACGGTCAATGCGGCTGGCGTGACCGTGCTGGTCGACACCGAGGTGATCGGCGAGCTCTCGATGAACCCGGCCGCGGCGCGCTTCGTCGAAACCGCGGTCGCGCAGGAATCGCGCCTGATCCGCGCCGAGGTCCAGCCCGGCATTCCTGCTCCATTTGAAGGCTACGCGATGAGCGGCCGCGCGGAAGCGGATATCCTTGCGGCGCTCAACGCCGAACTCCTCGCCAACGGCAATCTCGGCAACCTGCAGGTGAGCATCGACCAGGGCCCGTTCGCCACCGTGCCGCTGACCGGGCCGCTCGGCGCGCTGAGCGATCTCGAGACCGCGATCAACAACGCGAGCCTCGGTGGCGGAACCGCCTCGGTCCTGGCGCAGGCCGTGCCGGGCGGCGCCGAGGAAGTGCTGATCATCCGCAGCGATGCCGCCGGCGGCCGGGTCCGCGTCCAGCCCGGCGCCAGCAACGACGTCGCAGGGCCGATGAATCTCGGCATCGCCAACGACGGCCTCGAGGTCGACGGCAATGCCGCTGCCCGGCCGGCACCGACCGGGCTGTTTGCCAGCCTCGGCGATCTCGACAGCGCCTCGGGCACATGGCTCAACCGCCTCGCCGCGCTGCTGCGCGCCGATCCGGCGGATCTGCCCGACCTCGTCCTGACGACGAGCCAGCGCACCGATACAATCGCAATTTCGGGGCTCGCCGCGGCAAGCTTCTGGGAAGCTGCGCCCCCCGCGGGGACCAGCCTGAGGAACGCGCGGACCGCGCTCGATGTGATCGCCGCACAGATTGCCGGCGGGACGACCAACTACCTGCCTGCAGTCCAGGGCTATCGCCTGGTGCTCAATGCGACCTATCCGAGCGCCGCCGAACAGCAAAGCCTCGTCCCCTCGACCACGGGCGCCTACGACATTGCTGCGGGCGCCGATGGCTATCTCGGCCTGACCACGAACGTCAGGCGCGCACCCCTGGGCGTGTCGCCGACTGCCCTCACCTACGTTCCCGCCGGGGTTGCCGGCGGCGATGGCGACAAGCCGGCACCGGCCGATTACACCGCAGCGTACGCGATTGCCTCGCGCGACATCGACCTGTTCAACCTGCTGATGCTGCCGCGGGTGCTGCGCGACGGTTCGGGCGCCAGCCAGTCCGACGCGGATCGCGGGTTGCTGTGGGGCCCGGCGAGCGCGTTCTGCCGCGATGAGCGGGCCTTCCTGATCATCGATCCGCCCGACGTGTGGACCTCGGCGCAGACCGCCACCTCGGGCGCCAGCGGCGTGGCCAACACGATCCGGGTCGGCGCGGTAGGCGACCACGCGATGGTCGCGTGGCCGCGGCTGCGGATTCCCGACCCGCTCACCGGGGCCCTGCGCACCGTGGACCCCGCGGGATCGATCGCCGGCGTCGCCGCCCGGATCGACGGTTCGCGCGGGGTGTGGAAGGCCCCTGCGGGCCTCGAAGCGACGATCATCGGCGTGCGCGGCGTCGCCCAGCGCGTCTCGGACGCCGAGAACGGGTTGCTCAACCCGCAGGCGATCAACGTGGTGCGGCAGTTCCCCAACGGCATCGTCGTGTGGGGGTCGCGGACCCTTGCCGGCTTCGACAACTCGGGAGTGGACGACTACAAGTACGTCCCCGTCCGCCGGTTCGCGCTGTTCCTCGAGGAAAGCCTCTACCGCGGCCTCCAGTTCGCCGTGTTCGAGCCGAACGACGAGCCGCTGTGGGCGCAGATCCGGCTCGCCGCCGGGGCCTTCATGAACGGCCTGTTCCGCCGCGGCGCGTTCCAGGGCCAGAAGGCGTCCGACGCCTACTTCGTCAAATGCGACGCCGAGACCACCAGCCAGAACGACATCAACCTCGGCATCGTCAACGTCATCGTCGGCTTTGCGCCGCTGAAGCCGGCCGAATTCGTCGTGGTCACGATCCGGCAGCTCGCCGGCCAGGTGCAGACCTGACGATCGCAAGGCCGCGCGGACGCCGGGTTACAGGAGAAGGGCAAGGGCATGGCACAGTTCACGGTCAACGCCACGCGCATCGATCCCTACCGGAACTTCAAGTTCCATGTGGTGTGGGACCAGAAGGTCGTGGCCGGCATCAGCAAGGTCGGCGCGCTCAAGCGCACGACCGAGGTCGTCACCCATCGGGAAGGCAACGATCTCAGCACCGGGCGCCACAGCCCGGGGCGGACTTCGTTCGAGACGATCCTGCTCGAACGCGGGGTGACCTTCGACCCGGAATTCCAGGCTTGGGCCAACCTCGTCTACAGCACCGAGGGCGACGGCGCGGTCTCGCTCAAGAACTTCCGCAAGGACATCACGATCAACCTCAAGAACCTGCAAGGGGTCATCGTGCGGTCGTACCGGGTGTTCCGTTGCTGGCCGTCGGCGTTCACCGCCCTGCCCGACCTCGACGCCAACGCCAACGCGATCGCCATCCAGTCGCTCACCTTGCAGAACGAGGGCTGGGAGCTCGATCCCGACGTGGTCGAGCAGGCCGAAACCTGACGGGACGAGTGATGCTGCGTGTCCCGCTCGACCCTGGTTTCGGCGGCTTCAGCCTCGCCTGCCTGCGGCCGCTCGCGGGAGCGGACGAGCTCGCCGCATCGGAAGGCACGATCGCGCTGCTCGACCGGCTGCTGACAGTCGAGAGCGACGCCTGCACCCCGCCCGGGTCTGCCGCGCGACTACCGGTGTCGGACCGCGACCGCACCCTGGCCGAGTTGCACCGTGCGCTGTTCGGCGACCAGATCGACGCAGATGCGGCTTGCCCGCGCTGCGGCGAAGCCTTCGAGCTCCGCTTCTCGCTGACTGCGCTAGCCGCCGGCGAGGTGGAAGAGCGGCCCGCCAATGTCGCGGGACCCGACCCGCTCGGCCACTTCGAGCTCGGCGACGTACGCTTCCGGCTGCCCGCAAGCAGCGACATCGCCGCCGTGTCCGCGCTGGCGCCAGAACGGCAGCGTCCGGCGCTGCTCGACGCCTGTATCGTCGAAGGCGACGCCAACGGTATTGAGGACGAGATCGAAGCCGCAATGGCCTCGCTCGGCCCCGACCTCGATATCGACATCGAGACGCGATGCCCGCATTGCCATGCCGGCACGCCAGTCCGCTTCGAGATCGGCGCCTATCTCCTCAAATGCCTGGCGAACGAGCGCCGCTTCGTGCTCCGCGAGGTGCATCGCATCGCGCGGGCCTATGGCTGGAGCTTCGCCGAGATCATGGCGCTGCCGCGGTCCGAGCGGCAAGAGTTCGCGCGGCTGATCGACAGCGAGGCCGAGCCGGCGCGCCGGCCGCTTTCGCTGGTCCGGTGATCGACGATGCCCGCGTATCTCCAGCGCCTGCTCGACGCGGCGGCGCCGCCCCGCCCCGGCCCCGTCAGCCTGGCGCCGGTCATCCGCAGCACCTCTCCCGTGTTCGACCAGGACCAGCTGCTCGGGCTCGACC
>CBHWED010000034.1:0-20603 GCA_966112795.1 uncultured bacterium | reverse complement strand
AGCGCTGCCCTCCGAAGGCAGAGGTCACAGGTTCGAATCCTGTCGGGTGCGCCAGACGCAAACAGGGCTCTCCGCAAGGAGGGCCCTGTTTGCGCATGGAGTCCACGGAGACAAACCTCGGTTCGACCCGGAGCGAAGCGGAGGGCGCGGAGCGCGGAGCAATCCTGTCGGGTGCGCCTCGGTCGAGCGCCGGTCTAGTCCCACCCCCGCTCGAGGAACCGCAGCGCGCAGCCCGCGAGCACGGCGGAACCGCGCGGCAACACCGTCTCGTCGACCATCATCCGGCTCGAGTGGATGCCGCAGCAGCTCGCCCAGTCGGCGCCCTCGGCGGCCACGCCGAGAAAGGCCATCGCCCCCGGCACTTTCTCGAGCACGTAGGAGAAGTCCTCGGCGCCCATGATCGGATCGGCCAGCCGCTGGAACGCGCCGCCGGGCAGCGCCCCGGCGACCGCTTCGGCAAGGTCGACTGCGCGCGGGTCGTTGACCGTCGGGGGGAAGCCGTCGGTGATCGTCACTTCGGCGCGGCAGTCGTGCGCCGCGGCGATGCCTTCGGCAAGCTGGCGCAGCGCCGGGCGCACGTCGCGGCGGCGCTCGGGCGAGAGCGTGCGGATCGTGCCAGTGAGCAGCGCCTTGTCGGGGATGATGTTGTGCGCGGTGCCGGCGTGGATCTGGGTCACCGTGATCACGGTCGCCTCGGCCGCGTCGAACCGCCGCGTGACCAGCGCCTGGATCGCCGCAACGATCTCGCATGCGACCGGGATCGGGTCGCGTGTCTGGTGCGGCATCGAGGCGTGCCCGCCGCGGCCTTCGACGGTGATCTCGAGCTTGTCGGCGGCCGCGAGCAGCGGCCCGGCGCGGCTGGCGAGCACGCCGTGCGGGGCGTTGGGCATCACGTGGAGCGCGAACGCGGCGTCGGGCAGCGGCCGGTCGTCGCCGCCGAGGAGCCCCTCCTCGAGCATGAAGCGCGCGCCGTGGAAGCCCTCCTCGCCGGGCTGGAACATGAAGCGGATTTCGCCGGCGAGCTCCTCGCGGCCCGCGGCGAGCAGGCGGGCGGCTCCGGCGAGCATCGCCGTGTGCGTATCGTGCCCGCAGGCGTGCATCCGCCCGGGAATTGCCGAGGCGAAGTCGAGCCCGGTCTCCTCGGGCATCGGCAGCGCGTCCATGTCGCCGCGCAGCAGCACGGTGCGTCCGGGGCGCGCGCCCTTGAGCGTCGCCACCGCGCCGGTGCAGGCGCGGCCCTCGCGCCACTCGAGCGGCAGGTCGGCCAGCTCGGCGCGGACTTTGGCCAGTGTCAGCGGGGTGTCGAGCCCGAGCTCGGGCTCGGCGTGGATCGCGCGGCGCAAGGCGACGATACGCGGGGCGAGGTCCCGCGCCTGATCGAGAAGGAGAGCGGAGAGCATTCCGCTGTCCTACCGCGCAATCCGTCCGCGTTCCAGCACGCGAAAGCGGTCCGCGCTTGCAATGCTGCGGTGCAATACCCAGTTTCAATCTAGGACGGTTCACCGTGCGGCCATGCGCCGCACGTATGCTGGACACGGCGCGCGTCGGCATGCTGACGAAGCTGTGGCCAGGCTGCGACACTGTTTGGATTTTGTACGAAAACCGTAGTATTTCTTTGAGGCACGGGTTTAAGGCGGCGCGAATGCAGGGGACCGTTCATCTCTTCGACCGCTTGCCGGAGGTCACCCGGCCGCCCGCGAGCGCGGGCACGGCCACGCCGCCCGTGCGCCAGGTCCCGCTGATCGGCGTGATCCGCAACCCGCGCAGCCATCGCAACACCGGCGCTCCGCCCGAATGGACCGGCCGCGCCACGGTGCTGCTCGAGACGCCGAGCCAGCGCAGCGAATTGCAGACCATCCTCGAGCGTTTCGCCGAGCGCCGGGTCGACTACATCGTCGTCGACGGTGGCGACGGTACCGTGCGCGACGTGTTGACGTGTGGCGCGGGCGTGTTCGGCGAAAGCTGGCCGTCGCTGATCGTGCTGCCCAACGGCAAGACCAATGCGCTCGCGGTCGATCTCGGCCTGCCTGCCGGCTGGTCGCTGGCCGACGCGCTCGAGGCGACGCAGAGCGGCGGCATCGAGCAGCGCCGCCCGCTGGTCATCGCCCAGCGCGACAACGCCGATGCGCGCGTGCAGGGCTTCGTGTTCGGCGCGGGCGCGTTCACCGCCGCGGTCAGCCTGGGCCAGCAGGCGCACCGGCGCGGCGCTTACAACGCGATCGGCGTGTTCGTCACCGCGATCTGGGGCCTGTTCCAGGCGCTGTTCGGCAGCGAGCGCAACCCGTGGCGCCGCGGCACGCCGATGCGCCTGTCCGACGGCGAAGGCCGCGAGCTGCCGCACAGCGGGATCGGCCGCGCCGACGAACGCTACCTGATCTTCGCCTCGACGCTCAACCGGCTGCCTGCCGGGATTCACCCGTTCGGCGCGCTCAAGTCGGCGCTGCGCCTCGCGGTGATCGACAACTCGCGCTTCAGCCTCGTCGCTCGCACCCCGACCGTGTTCCGCGGCGTGGTCAGCGAAGCGATGCGCCGCCGCGGCTACCACGTGCACGGCCTCGAGGCGCTGCGGCTCGATATCGGCGACCGGTTCATCCTCGACGGCGAGGCCTTCCCGGCCGGCCGCTACCAGGTTTCGCTCGGCCCCAAGCTGCGCTTCGTGGTTCCGTGAGCAGCGCTCTCGCCGCGCGCCTCGGCGCGGCGCTGGAGCGGTCGCTTGACCCTGCCGTCGCTGGCTTCGCGCGCGAGCTCGGCGAAACCGCGGGGGCCCGTGCGGTCCTGTTCTACGGCTCGAACCTCAGGACCGGCTCGCTCGAAGGCGTGCTCGACTTCTACGTGCTGCTGCCGGGCCCGCGCGAAACCGGGCTGTGGCCGCGCGTCTCGTATCGCGAGAAGCCCCACGGCGACGAGACGCTGCGCGCCAAGATCGCGACGATGACGCTGGCGACGTTCGCCGAAGCCTCCGCGGGCGAGACGCTCGACACCACGATCTGGGCGCGCTTCGTCCAGCCGAGCGCGCTGATCTGGACCGGCGATGCCGAGGCCCAGAACGAGGTCATCGCCGCGCTCGCCGCCGCGGCGCGCACCGCCGCGCGGCTCGCGGTCGCGGTCGGACCCGAGCGGGGACGCGAGGAAGACTTCTGGCGCGCGCTGTTCCGCGCGACTTACCGCGCCGAGCTGCGCTTCGAGCAGCCGGGCCGCGAGGACACGATCCTCGCTGCCAACCGCGCGCATTTCGAGGGGCTGCTGCCGCTGGCGCTGGTCGATGCCGAGATCGCGTTCGCGCAGGACGGCGCGACGCTCGTGCCGCGGCTCGAGCCTGCCGAGCGCAAGCGCGTGCTCGGCTGGTGGCGCAAGCGGCGTCGGCTCGGCAAGCCGCTCAACCTCGTGCGGCTGGCGCGCGCGACCGCGACCTTCGACGGCGCGGCGCGCTATGCGGCGTGGAAGATCGAGCGCCACACCGGCGTGCCGATCGCGCTCACCCCGTGGCGCGAACGGCACCCGCTACTCGCGGCGCCGGGGATGGCCTGGCGTTACTGGCGCGACCGGCGCAAGCGCGCCTGACGCGCTACATGTAGCGCATGGTGATGGTGATCGAGCGGACCCCGTCGACCTGGAACGCGGCCTTGTCGTAGCTCGGCTTGCCCAGGTTGAAGAGGTTGATGCTCGGGTTGTTCGACACCCCGCCACCGTCCTGGGTCAGGTCGGTCTGGCCATTGGCGTTGACGTCGTGGCGCACGCCGATGCCGAAGCTGCCGGCCGCCGGCACGGGCATGCAGAAGGTCATCGAGCCTGCGCGCGCGGGCGCCTCGATGCGATGGATCCAGCGGCCCTTCTCGAGCCAGTCCTGCCGCGTCGCGCGATAGAGCTGCACGCGGATCCGTCCGCTCGAGGACTTGATCCCGGTCACCGTCACGTTGACGGCCGGCCCGTCGCCGCGGCAGCGTGCGGGATCGTTCGTGATCGGCTGGCGGTATTGCGCCTGCGCGGGCCCGGCGAGCATGACGAGGCCGAGCCCGGCAAGGGCCAGCGCGCGTGTCGCGGAACGAAGAGTGGTCGGCAGGTTCATGATGATCCCGGTTGCTGATGTAGGTGCGGCCGAGCGTCGGACAAGCGTCGGCATCCCCCTCTGGGCCTTGCTGCATTAGCGAAGGCGCGTGAATTCCCCGTGAATTCCTGCTTCACCCGCCCGCAACGATGCGGCCTCGCTCGAGCGCGACATGACGCTCGGCGAGCTCGGTCAGGGCGCCGCGGTGGCCGATCACCACGATCGTCAGTGTGCCCTTGAGCTGCGCCACGGCCTCGGCGACCTCGCGCTCGGCGGCGGCATCGATCGCGCTCGTCGCCTCGTCGAGGATCAGCAGGCGCGGCTCGCGCAGCAGCGCGCGGGCGAGCGCGATGCGCTGACGTTCGCCACCCGACAGCTGGCGTCCGCCCTCGCCGAGGTCGCAGTCGATCCCGCCGGGCAGCGCATAGGCGAAGCGTGCGGCGGCGGCGCGCTCGAGTGCACGACGGATCGCTGCCTCGTCGGCGTCAGGCCGTGCCCACAGCAGGTTGTCGCGCACGCTGCCGGCGAACAGCACGGCCTCCTGCTGCATGTAGGCGACCTGGCTGCGCCAGGCGCGTCGAGCGGCCGCGTCGAGCGGCGTGCCGTCGATCGACATGCGCCCCGCGTCGGGCGCGAGCAGTCCGCCGAGGATATCCGCCAGCGTGCTCTTGCCCGCGCCCGAATGGCCGACCAGCGCCACGGTCGCGCACGCGGGAATCTCGAGCTCGATATCGCTCAGCGCCGCGCGGCCGCCGGCGAAGGCGAAGGCGACGCCGTCGAGCCGGATCCCCTGCTCGAGCCGCGGCGGCTCGCGCGCGGGATCGGTCGGCTCGGCGTGGGCCTCGACCTCGGCGATCAGCGCGACGATGTCGTCGAGCGCGGGCCGCGCGTGGGCGAACTGCTGGGCCGATTCCTGCAGCCCCTGGAGCTGCGGCAGCGCTCGCGCGCAGACCGCCACCAGCGGCAGCAGCACCAGCGGCGGCGTGTCCCAGCGCTCGATCGCCAGCCAGGTCAGCAGTGCGAGCGCGAGCGCGCCGCCGACCTGCATGATCCCGCGGGCCATTTCCGACTGGCGGACGAAGGCGAGCTCGGCGCCGCGCAGCGAGACGAAGGTTCGTCGCGCGGCCTCGAGCGCCTCGGGCTCGCGGCCGAAGCTCTTGTACAGCCTGAGCCCGTTGAGCGTCTCCTCGAGCCGGGCATGGATGCGCCGGTAGGCCTCGCTGAGCGCCTCGCCGAGCCGCCGCGCCTGGCGCCGGACGCCGGCATAGAGCAGCACGACCAGCACGCCGGCGACGATCGTGCCGAGCGCGAGCTTCCACGACAGCACCACCGCCGCGGCGAAGATCAGCGCGAGGTTGAGCGCGTAGGAGGTCGAGGCGATCAGCCGGCTGACCGCGACCCCGACGCGGTCGACCGTGGTCACCAGCAGCGCGCGGTTGCCGCTCTGGCGCATCGCCGCGAGCTCGCGCCATTCGGCGTGGAGCAGCGCGTCCATCGCCCGGACACGCAGGCCGTCGACGATCCGCGCGTTGAGCTCGGTCCCCTCGGTGCGCTGCCACAGCATGGCCAGCGCGCGCAGCGCGACCAGCAGCACGAACACGGCGAGCAGCACCGCCAGCGACGGCCAGCCGGTCGCGCCGAACAGCCAGGCGAGCGCGCGGGGCGCGGTCGCGCCGGGCACCAGCGACTGGAGGATCGGCACGATCATCAGCAGCCCGAGCCCCTCGGTCAGCCCGACGAACAGCATCAGCGCGAGGACGAGCATGGTGCGGCCCGGACCTGCGAGGCCGAACGCCATGCGCCACGGGCTCTCGCGCATCATCGGCCGGCCGGGAATGGTGCTCGCATCGGCGGGACTTAGCGGTTCCCGCCGACGATGAAATCCACCAAATGCGTGGCTGTCATGCCGGCGCACCCGCCGTGTGGAAAAGCCGCGCCGCCGCGCTTGTTCGCCGATTCGCGCGCGCGTAGTGCCTGAGAGGCTGGCCCTCTGTCCGAGCTGTTATGTCCGAATTGCTGATCTCGCCCTCGATCCTTTCGGCCGACTTCGCCCGGCTCGGCGAGGAAGTGCGCGCAATCGACGCGGCCGGGGCCGACTGGATCCACGTCGACGTGATGGACGGGCATTTCGTCCCCAACCTGACGATCGGTCCCGGCGTCGTCGCCGCGCTGCGGCCGCATACGGCCAAGCCGTTCGACGTCCACCTGATGGTCGCCCCGGTCGACTTGTGGCTCGAGCCGTTCGCCAAGGCGGGGGCCGACATCATCACCGTCCACCCCGAGGCCGGTCCGCACATTCACCGCACGATCCAGGCGATCAAGACGCTCGGCAAGAAGGCCGGCGTCTCGCTCAACCCGGGCACCCCGGCGAAGACGCTCGACTACCTGATCGACGAGATCGACCTCGTCCTCGTGATGAGCGTCAACCCGGGCTTCGGCGGGCAGAGCTTCATCGCCAGCCAGTTGCGCAAGATCGAGGCGGTGCGCACGATGATCGACAAGTCGGGGCGCGACATCCGGCTCGAGGTCGACGGCGGGATCAATGCCGAGACTGCGCGGCAATGCGCCGATGCCGGCGCCGACGTGCTCGTCGCCGGCTCGGCGACCTTCGCCGGCGGGCCGGATCGCTACGCGGCCAACATCGCCGCATTGAGAGGGCTCGGATGACCGAACTCGCGACCCGGAATCGCTTCGTCACCGGCGCCAGCGAGGTGCGAGGAGGAGAACCGGACGCGATGGCGGTCCCGCTCGACAGCGACACCCGCGAGCCGCTCGTCGCCGAGGCGCAGCCCGCGGCTGCGCCCGCCGCGGGCGAGCTGATCGAGCCCGGCCGCGCGCTCGCCCTGTCGGACTTCGACCCGCCCGAGACCACCGCCGGCGAGCGCCTGATCCGCCTCGCCTACCGCATCGGCATCTCGGGCTCGACGCTCGCCGCGCCGTTCCGCAAGCCGGCGCGCCCGCGCCTGCTGGCGACCGCACAGAGCCCGCTCGCCGGCGACCGCGTTGCCGGGATGGCGCTGCGTGCCGGGCATTTCCTGGTCCACGGGGTCAAGGCGCCGATCGCCCAGGTCGACTTCTCCCCCGTCGCCAAGCTGACCCCGCCGTTCGAGCGCACGGTGCACGGCTTCACCTGGCTGCGCGACCTCGAGGCCTCGGCCCCGCGCGCGCAGTGCACCCACACCGCCGAGCGCGTGCTCGTCGCCTGGCTCGACGCCAACCCCCACGCCGGCACGGGCAGCCGCAACAAGGGCGCGGCGTGGAAGGTCGGCCACGCCGGCCACCGCCTGCTCGGCTGGCTGGTCCACGCGCCGCTGCTGCTGTCGGGCTCGGACAAGGCGCTGCGGACGCGCACGCTCGCGGCGATGGCCGCCACCGCGCGCTGGCTCGACCGCAACGTCGGCAAGGCCGAGGACAAGCTCGACGCGCTCGCCGGCTGGAGCGCGATCATCGCCGCCGGGCTGCTGCTGCCCGACGGCAAGCCGCGCCGGCTCTACGGCGAGGCCGGCCTCGCGCGCACGCTCGGCGAGCTGATCGGCAACGACGGCGGGGTGCTCTCGCGCAGCCCGCTGCTGCAGATGGAAGCGATCGCGCTGCTGGTCGAGCTCGGCGCCTGCTACCGCGCGACGCGGCGCGACCCGCCGCAGGCGGTCGAAGCGATGCTGCAGATGCTCGTCCCGCCGCTGCTCGCGCTGCTCCACGGCGACGGCGGGCTCGGCAACTGGCAGGGCGCCGGCGCGGTCCCGGCAGCGCGGATCGCCGCGCTGGTCGAGGCCAGCGGCGTTCGCACCCGCCCGCTGCGCGACGCGCGCCAGTGGGGCTACCAGCGCGTGTCCGCGGGCAAGACCCTGCTCCAGTTCGACGCCGCCCCGCCGCCGCTCGCCAAGCACGCGCGCCACGGCTGCGCCTCGACGCTCGCGTTCGAGCTGTCGCACGGACCGCAGCGGCTGGTGGTCAACTGCGGCGGCGCCGCGTTCGCCGGGGGGCAGGTCCCGGTGCGCATCGAGCAGGGCCTGCGCGCGACCGCGGCGCACTCGACGCTCGTGCTCGGCGACGCCAACTCGACCGCGGTCCTGGTCAACGGCAAGCTCGGCACCGGCGTCGGCGAAGTCGAGGTCGACCGCCGCACGCTGCCCGCCGAGCGCGGCGGCAGTGCGACGCGGATCGAGGCCAGCCACGACGGCTACGTCGGCCGCTTCGGCCTCGTCCACCGGCGCATCCTGCTGCTGCGCGACGATGGCACCGAGCTGCGCGGCGAGGACCTGCTGATCCCCGCCGGGCGCAAGGGCAAGCAGGGCAAGGTGCCCTACGCGGTGCGCTTCCACCTGGGGCCGGGAGTCGAAGCCTCGCTCGCCGACAAGGGACGCGGCGCCGGGCTGGCGCTGCCCGACGGCAGCTACTGGCACTTCGTCGCCGGGGCGGGCGGCGTGCTCGAGCTTGACGAGAGCATCTGGGTCGACGGCGACGGCCGCCCGCAGCCGGTGCACCAGCTGGTCATGCAGGGCCTCGTCTCGCGCGGCGGCGGCAGCTTCTCCTGGCTGCTCAAGAAGATGTCCTAGGCCGGACGATTTCCGAGCCGCCGATGATTCCCACCGGCCCGGAATCGCTCTAGAGGCCCATTCCATGACTCAGGTGACGATCCGGCGGGCGCTGCTTTCGGTGTCCGACAAGAGCGGCGTGGTCGAGCTCGCCTCGCGCCTCGCCAAGGGCGGGGTAGAGCTGGTCTCGACCGGTGGCACGGCGCGTGCGCTGCGCGACGCGGGGCTCCAGGTGCGCGACGTGTCCGACGTCACCGGCTTCCCCGAGATGATGGACGGGCGGGTGAAGACGCTGCACCCGCTGATCCACGGCGGGTTGCTCGCGGTGCGCGACGATCCCGAGCACGCCGCGGCGATGGACGCGCACGAGATCGGCGCGATCGACCTCTTGGTCTCGAACCTCTACCCGTTCGAGGAGACCGTGATGCGCGGTGCCGACCGCGACACGGTGATCGAGAACATCGACATCGGCGGCCCGGCAATGATCCGCTCGGCCTCGAAGAACCACGCGTTCGTCACCATCGTCACCGATCCGGCCGACTATCCGGTGCTGCTCGAGGAGCTGGCCGAGAACGACGGCGCGACCACGCTCGCGTTCCGCAAGGCGATGGCAGCCAAGGCCTTCGCCGCCACGGCGGCGTACGATTCGATGATCAGCCAGTGGTTCGCCTTCGCCGACCAGGGCAAGCTGTTCCCCGACATGCTCGCGGTCAACGGCCGCCTCGTCGGCGAGCTGCGCTACGGCGAGAACCCGCACCAGAAAGCCGCGCTCTACACCCCGCTCGGGCCGCACACCGCGGGGCTGGCGCAGGCGCAGCAGGTCCAGGGCAAGGAGCTCAGCTACAACAACTACAACGACGCCGACGCCGCGCTCGAGCTGATCGCCGAGTTCGCCGGCGCCGATCCGGCCGCGGTCATCGTCAAGCACGCCAACCCCTGCGGCGTCGCCCAGGCGGCGAGCCTCGAGGAGGCCTATCGCGCCGCGTTCGATTGCGACCGCGTCTCGGCGTTCGGCGGGATCATCGCCGTCAACCGCCCGCTCGACGGGCCGACCGCGGCGGCGATCACCGAGATCTTCACCGAAGTCGTCGTCGCTCCCGGTGCCGACGAGGCCGCGCGGGCTGCGTTCGCCGCCAAGCCAAACTTGCGCCTGCTGCTGCTCGACGACTTGCCCAACGCCCGCCGCGGCGGGCTGCTGGTCAAGCCGATCGCCGGCGCGCTGCTCGTGCAGACGCGCGACAACGGCGCGGTCCTGCCCGACGATCTCAAGGTGGTCACCGAGCTCCAGCCGACCGAGCGCCAGCTCAAGGACATGCTGTTCGCCTGGACCGTCGCCCGCCACGTCAAGTCGAACGCGATCGTCTTCGCCAAGGACGCGGTCACCGCCGGGATCGGCGCCGGGCAGATGAACCGGCGCGATTCGGCGCGCATCGCCGCGCTTCGCGCCGGCGAGGCAGCCGAGGCCGCCGGTTGGAAGCACTCGCGGACGATCGGCAGCGCGATGGCCTCGGACGCGTTCCTGCCGTTCGCCGACGGGCTCGACGTCGCGATCGAGGCCGGGGCCACTGCGGTGATCCAGCCCGGTGGCGCGATGCGCGACGATGAGGTCATCGCCCGCGCCAACGACGCCGGAATTGCCATGGTGTTCACCGGAATGCGCCATTTCCGGCACTGAGATTCCCGTGCCCACCGTTGCCGACCGGGCCTGCCGCCCTATATGAACGGCAGCCTACCGCACATTCAGAGCTTGGTAATTCCGCTTGGAGTAGGGCGATGCAACACACGGAATTCGATACGGAAAGCACCCCCCATGGGCCTGTTCAAACCGGACCTGTTTCGCGCCTTCTTCATGGGCTTCGGGATCACCGCGCTGATCCTCGCCGCGCAATTCATCCCGCACTTCGGCTGATGCGCCCGCGCGCGGTCCTGGCCGCGGCCGCGTTCGTCGCTGCCGCCTGCAGCCAGGTTGCCGCGGCCGAGCCCGATTTCAACGCGCCGGCCGCGCGCCGCGTCGCGCACGAGACCCCCGGCCTCAAGACCGCCGTCTTCGCCGGCGGCTGCTTCTGGGGCGTCGAGGCGGTGTTCAGCCACACTAAGGGCGTGACCAGCGCCGTCTCGGGTTATCACGGCGGCAGCGCCGCGACCGCGCACTACGACCAGGTTTCCGAAGGCAACACCGGCCACGCCGAATCGGTCCGCGTGACCTACGATCCCAAGGTCGTGCGCTACGACCAGCTGCTCCAGGTGCTGTTCTCGGTCGTCGCCGATCCGACGCTCAAGGACCGCCAGGGCCCCGACGCGGGCACGCAGTACCGCGCGGCGATCGTGCCGATGTCGAACGAGCAGCGCACGGTCGCGACGAGCTACCTCGCGCAGATGCGCTCGAGCGGGGTGTGGGACAAGCCGATCGTGGTCGGCATCGAGCCCTACCGCGCGTTCTACCCGGCCGAGGACTACCACCAGGATTTCGCCGAGAAGAACCCGAACCACCCGTACATCCGCCGCTGGGATGCGCCCAAGGTGACCGCGTTCCGTGCGAAGTACCCCTCGCTCTACCGCGCCACCTTCCAGACGGGCTGATTGTCGGCGCGCCGCCGCAGTCCTATATCCCGATCATGGGCGGACACGCGCATCACGAACATTCGGGCGACAAGCTCGTCGCCGAAGCCGAGGCGGTGCTGACGGCTGCCGGCGAGCAGTGGACCGGCATGCGCTCCGACGTGTTCGAGGCATTGGCCGCGCACGACCGGCCGGCGTCCGCCTATGATATCGCCGAAGCGGTCGGCAAGGCGCGGGGCAAGCGCGTCGCGGCCAACAGCGTCTACCGCATCCTCGACCTGTTCGTGCGCACCAACCTCGCCAACCGGGTCGAGAGCGCCAACGCCTACCTCGCCAACTCGCACCCGGGTTGCCGGCACGATTGCATCTTCCTGATCTGCGACGACTGCGGCCAGGCGACCCACCTCGACGACGACCGGCTCACCGGCGCCCTGCGCGAGGCCGGGCGCAGCGCCGGGTTCTCCGACGTGCGCCCGGTGATCGAGCTGCGCGGGTTGTGCGAGGAGTGCGCGGGATAGAGGCGAGCCGGGTTGGGGCCCCCTCCATCCCGCCATCGCCCTACAGCCGCGACCCGCCCGAAGCCTCGATAACCTGCCCGGTGACCCACTTGCTGTCGGGCCCGGCGAGGAACGCGACCACGCCGGCGATGTCGTCGGGCTGGCCCACGCGCTTGAGCGCTTGCATCCCGAGGATCGCCGCAGTGCTCTCGTCGGTCGCAAACAGCGTATCGGCCATGTCGGTCTTGATCGCCCCCGGCGCGACCGCGTTGACGCGCACGCCGCGCGGGCCGAGCGTCGCCGCGAGGCTGCGCACGAGCGTGTTCACCGCGCCCTTGGTCTGCGAATAGGCCAGCGCGCCTTCGAACGCCGCGCGGGCGACCACCGAGCTGGTGAACACCACGCGGGCGCCGTCGGCCAAGCTGTCGAGCAGCCCGTTGGCGATCAGGAACGGCGCGCGGACGTTGACCGCAAGCTGGCGGTCGATCAGTCCGGCGTCGGTCTCCTCGAACGTGGCGAACTCGGCTACGCCGGCATTGTTGACCAGCACGTCGAGCTTGCGGCCGCCGAGAGCGGCCTTGGCCCGCTCGACCAGCGCGGTCGTGCCTTCGACCGTGGCGAGGTCGCCTTCGACCGCTTCGGCGGTTCCGCCGCCGGCGGCGATTTCCGCGACCAGGCTATCGGCGGCATCGCGCGAGCGGCCATAGTGCACCAGGACATGGGCACCGTCGGCGGCGAGCCGGCGCGCGATGGCGCGGCCGATCCCGCGCGAGGCGCCGGTGACGAGCGCGGTCTGGTTGGCGAGCGGTTGGGTCATGTCGTGAAACTCCTGCTGGGCTCGCCGAAGATCCGGTGGCCGCAGCGGGAGATGGGCGTGCGCTTCCATTGTTCAATATTTCCGAACTTAAGAAAATTTGAACCTCGCGCAATCGTCCCTATATCCCCACCATGCCCCGCTTCGTGCATCCCCGTCTCGACGACGTCGCGCTCGAAAACGTGCTTCACGCGCTGGCCGATCCGGCGCGGCTCGAGATCGTGCGCCGGCTCGACGCCGACCGTGCCAACGATGGCGAGGGACTCGCGTGCGGCGGTGCCGCCGCGTGCCAGATGCCGCGCGCGACGCTGTCCAACCATTTCGCGATCCTGCGCGCGGCCGGGCTCATCGAATCGCGCAAGCAGGGCGTGCAGGTGATCAACCGGTTGCGCCGCGACGAGGTCGACCGCCGCTTCCCCGGCGTGCTCGCCGCAGTGCTCGCCGCCGAGGCCGCCCCCGCCGCCTGATCAGCGATTCCTCATGCAAACCTCACGCCGCGTTCATCGACAGGCGGGAATCGCGGGTGTAAGCGCCAGATCGGTATGACTTCCCCCGCTACCCCGTTGCTCGACACCGTCGACACCCCCGAGGACCTGCGCAAGCTCGAGCGCAAGGACATGCGCCAGCTCGCCGACGAATTGCGCGCCGAGATGATCGACGCGGTCGGCTCGACCGGAGGCCACCTGGGCTCGGGTCTCGGCGTGGTCGAGCTGACCGTGGCGATCCACTACGTGTTCGACACTCCGACCGACCGGCTGATCTGGGACGTCGGCCACCAGGCCTACCCGCACAAGATCCTCACCGGCCGCCGCGACCGTATCCGGACGCTGCGCCAGGGTGGCGGGCTGTCGGGCTTCACCAAGCGCTCGGAAAGCGAATACGATCCGTTCGGCGCCGCGCACTCGTCGACCTCGATCTCGGCCGGGCTCGGCTTCGCGATCGCCAACAAGCTCGCCGGCACGCCCGGCAAGGCGATCGCGGTGATCGGCGACGGCGCGATGAGCGCGGGCATGGCCTACGAGGCGATGAACAACGCCGAGGCGGCCGGAAACCGGCTGGTCGTGATCCTCAACGACAACGACATGTCGATCGCCCCGCCGGTCGGCGGCCTGTCGGGCTACCTCGCGCGCCTCGTTTCTTCGGCCGAGTTCCTCGGCTTGCGCGAAATCGCCCGGCGCATCGCCCGCAAGCTGCCCGAGCCGCTCCACCGCGCGGCGCGGCTGACCGACGAATACGCCCGCGGCATGGCCATGGGCGGGACCCTGTTCGAGGAGCTCGGGTTCTACTACGTCGGCCCGATCGACGGCCACGACCTCGACCAGCTGATCCCGGTGCTCGAGAACGTGCGCGACGCGGCCGAAGGCCCGTGCCTGGTCCACGTCGTCACCCAGAAGGGCAAGGGCTACGCCCCGGCCGAGAACAGCGCCGACAAGTACCACGGCGTGCAGAAGTTCAACGTCGTCACCGGCGAGCAGGCCAAGGGCGCGCCCGGGGGGCCGCCGGCCTACCAGAACGTGTTCGGCGAAACCCTCTCGAAGCTCGCCGAAAGCGACCCGCTGATCTGTGCGATCACCGCGGCGATGCCGAGCGGCACCGGCGTCGACAAGTTCGCCAAGGCCCATCCGGATCGCGCGTTCGACGTCGGCATCGCCGAGCAGCACGCGGTGACTTTCGCCGCCGGCCTCGCCGCGCAAGGCATGCGCCCGTTCTGCGCGATCTACTCGACCTTCCTCCAGCGCGCCTACGACCAGGTCGTGCACGACGTGGCGATCCAGAACCTGCCCGTGCGCTTCGCGATCGACCGCGCCGGCCTCGTCGGTGCCGACGGCGCGACGCATGCCGGCAGCTTCGACGTGACCTATCTGGCGACCTTGCCCAACTTCGTGGTCATGTCCCCGGCCGATGAGGCCGAGCTTGCCCACATGACCTACACCGCCGCGCTTCATGACCAGGGCCCGATCGCGTTCCGCTATCCGCGCGGCGCCGGCGTCGGCGTGCCGCTGCCCGAGACTCCCGAGCGGCTTGCCATCGGCAAGGGCCGGATCGTCCGCCAGGGCAGCAAGATCGCCCTGCTCTCGCTCGGCACGCGTCTCGCCGAAGCGCTCAAGGCCGCCGACCAGCTCGAGGCCCGGGGCCTCTCGACCACCGTCGCCGACTTGCGCTTCGTCAAGCCGCTCGACTCCGAGCTGATCCGCAAGCTTATGGCGACGCACGAGGTCGTGGTGACGATCGAGGAAGCCAGCATCGGCGGCCTCGGCGCGCACGTGCTCACGCTGGCCAGCGACGAGGGCCTGCTCGATGCGGGCCTCAAGATCCGCACCATGCGCCTGCCCGACACGTTCCAGGACCACGATTCGCCCGACCGGCAGTACGACGAGGCCCGCCTCAACGCGCCGCACATCGTCGCCACCGTGCTCAGCGCGCTGCGCCACAACAGCGCCGGAGTGGAGGAGGCGCGGGCCTGAGCGCCGTCAGGGCCATGCTCTGGCTGCTCGGCTTCGTCCTCGTCGCCTACCTCGCGGTCGTCGGCGTCGTCTATCACAAGCAGGACGCGCTGCTCTATCCGGCCCCGCGTGCCGCGGGCACGTCGGTGCCCGGCTATCGCGACATCACCTACGAAACCTCGGACGGCCTGCGCCTCGCCGGCGGTTACCGCGCGGCCGCGCCCGGCAGGCCGACGCTGCTGTTCTTCCACGGCAACGCCGCCACCTGGCAAAGCTCGACCCAGGTCCTCGCCCCGCTCGCGCGCCAGGGCTTCGGCGTGTTCGCGGCGAGCTACCGCGGCTACCAGGGCAACCCCGGCAACCCCTCGGAAGAAGGGCTCCACCGCGACGCGCGCGCCGCCGCGGACTGGCTCGCGGCGCAAGGCGTGGGCGCGAACGACCTCGTCATCGTCGGCAACTCGCTCGGCTCGGGCCCCGCGGTCGAGCTCGCGCGGACCGACCATCCGCGCGCCCTGGTGCTGATCTCGCCGTTCACCAGCATGACCGAGGTCGCCGCGACGCAAGTGCGCTGGCTGCCGGTCGAATGGCTGATGCGCGACCGCTTCGACAACGCCGCGCGCCTGCCCGAGGTCACCGCGCCGGTGCTGATCCTCCACGGCGACCGCGACACGCTGATCCCGGTGCGGCATGCGCACCGGCTCGCCGAGCTCGCGCCAGCCGCCACGCTGGTGATCGTGCCGCACGCCGGCCACGAGCTGGTCGCGCTCGCGCGGACCCCGGCGCTGATGTCCGCCTGGCTTGAAGACCTGCCCGGCCGGTGAAGCGCGTCAGCGCTGCAGCGGGTCGACCGCGATCTCGTACAGCCGCGGCCAGTTCTTCCCGGTCACGAACAGCCGCCGCGCCTCGTCATCCCAGGCCACGCCGTTGGCGAGCTTCTCCGGATCGCCGCCACTGCATTCTGCGACCAGCGGCGAAAGGTCGATCCACGCGAGGACGTGCCCGCTCGCCGGATCGATCCGCGCCAGCGCCGGCAGTGTCAGCACGTTGGCGAGCAGCGCGCCGCCGACCCATTGCAGGTCGTTGAGCAGCCCGAGCGGCCGCCCGCCCGCGGTGACCAGCAGGGTGCGCCGCTCGGCGAGCGTCTCGGGATCGAGGAACCGCAGCACCGGCGTCCCGTCGCTCTTGACCAGGCTCGCGCCGTCGCACGTCAGCCCCCACGCCTCGCCCGCCAGCGCTCCCTTGCCGCGCGGCGCCAGCGTGCGCGCGTCCCACCGGAACGCGACCCCGTCGCGATAGGTCAGGCTGACGATCTCCTCGCCCCACCCGGCGAGACCCTCGCCGAACATCGCCGCCGGCAGCGCCGCCGAGCGCAGCACGCGCCCGTCCTTCAGCCGCACCTTGCGCACGGTCGAGTGTCCGACGAGCCCGGTGCTCTCGTAGAGCGCTCCGCGGTGCCACAGCAGCCCCTGGGTGAACGCCCCCGGGTCGTGCGGATAGGCCGCGACGACGCGGCACCCGAACGTCGGAATCCGCACCGGCACCCCCGGCGAAGCTACCACGCGATCGCGCCCCGCCCCTGCGCCTCGAGGAACGCGTTGGCCTGCGAGAACGGCTTCGAGCCGAAGAACCCGCCGTGCGCCGACAGCGGGCTCGGATGCGGCGAAGTCAGCACGAGGTGGCGCGTTCCCGGCCCGAGCTCCGCCACCCGCTGCGCCTTGTTGCGCGCGTGGCTGCCCCACAGGATGAACACGCTCGGCTCGTCCCTCGCCGCCACCGCCGCCACTGCGGCATCGGTGATCGCGTCCCAGCCCTTGCCCGCGTGGCTCCCCGCCTTGCCCGCCTCGACGGTCAAGGAGTTGTTGAGCAGCAGCACGCCCTGCCGCGCCCAGTGCTCGAGATTGCCGCTCGCGCGCCGCGGCACGCCGAGGTCGCTTTCGAGCTCCTTGTAGATGTTGACCAGCGACGGCGGCACCTGGACCCCGTCGTTGACCGAGAAGCACAGCCCGTGCGCCTGCCCCGGCCCGTGGTACGGATCCTGCCCGAGGATCACCACCTTGACCGCGTCGAGCGGGGTCAGCTCCAGCGCGCGCAGCCGCTGCCCGCGCGGCGGGTAGATCGTCCGCCCGCTAGCTTCTTCCTGCTTGAGCCAGCCACCGAGGCGGCGCGATTCGGCGCTCTGCAGCACCGGCTCGAGCGCCGCGCGCCAGCTTTCGGGTACCTGATCGGCCATCGCGCGAGCTTATGCGCGCCGGCGGGCGCGGGCCACCGCCCCTTTCCCTCTATCCCCAATCCGCCTAAGGCCCACGCGATGGCAGTACATTTTCACGAGGAAGACCTCCCCGCCGACGTGTTCGCCCCCGGTGCCGCGCTTGCCGTCGACACCGAGACCATGGGCCTCGTCACCCCGCGCGACCGCCTGTGCGTGGTCCAGATCAGCGACGGCGGCGGCGACGAGCATTTGGTCCGCTTCAAGGTCGGCAGCGCCTACGACGCGCCCAATCTCAAGGCGGTGCTGGCCGACCCCGCGCGGGTCAAGCTATACCATTTCGCGCGCTTCGACCTCGCCGCGATCGAGCATTACCTCGGGGTCATGGCCGCGCCGGTGTTCTGCACCAAGATCGCCAGCAAGCTGACCCGCACCTATACCGATCGTCACGGCCTCAAGGATATCGTCCGCGAGTTGCTCGGCGAGGAGATCTCCAAGCAGCAGCAGTCGAGCGACTGGGGCGCGCCCGAACTCAGCGAGGCGCAGCGCGAATACGCCGCCTCCGACGTGCGCTACCTGCACCGCATGGCGGCGATCTTCGAGGAGCGGCTGGTGCGCGAGGGGCGTCTCGCGATCGCCCGCGCATGTTTCGATTTCCTGCCCACCCGTGCCCGGCTCGACCTTGACGGATGGGCCGACAAGGACATCTTTACCCACGACTGAGTTGTCGTCGTAAGGACCCATGAGCCAGCAGGCCGAACAGATTCGAGACCGCCGCCGGAGCTTCGCGCAGCCGGGGAGCACGCTCGACCGCGCGGTGAAAGTGCTCGCCGTGGCGCTGCCGGCCGCGGTCGGCGCGGTCGTCGCGGCGATGCTGATCGCCCCGCTCTCGCCGCGCGGCGAAGTCAGCTTCATTCTCGACCGCAACAAGGTCGACGTCTCGGAAGACCGCCTGCGCGTCGACAACGCGATGTACCGCGGTGCCGACAAGAAGGGCCGGCCGTTCTCGCTCTCGGCCGGCGAGGCGGTCCAGGCCCGCGCCAGCGTGCCCGTGGTGCGGCTGCAGGACCTGACCGCGCGCATGCTGCTGTCCGACGGTCCGGCCGTGCTCAGCGCGCCCGCCGGCCGCTACGATCTCGACCAGCAGCAAGTGCTGATCGACGGCGTGATCAACTTTGCCGCGGCGGACGGCTCGCGGCTCTCGGCGCGCGGGGTCAAGATCGACCTGCCCGACCGCAGCCTGCGCGGCACCGGCCAGGTCGAGGGCGAAGGCCAGGCCGGGACCTTCCGCGCCGACGGCATGCACGCCGACCTCGACGCGCGCACCGTCTCGCTCGACGGCAACGCGCGGCTGCGCATGGTTCCGGGGCGGGTCAGCATCCCGTGAGCAAGGCTTTTCAGGCTCCCGCCGCCGGTCTAGGGTCCGCGCCCATGGACGTCCGCCCGACCGATCGCCGTTTCGCGCGCCCCTTCGCACGCGGCGCTGCGCGCGTGCTCGCCGCCGCGCTCACCGGCGCGGGGATCATGGCGCTCGGCATGTCGTCGATGGCCGGGGCGCAGGCGATCGCCGGGTTCAACTCGAACCAGCCGGTCGACTTCGCGGCCGACCGCATCGAGCTGCAGGACCGCCAGCACCGCGTGGTCCTCTCGGGCGACGTGGTCATCAACCAGGGCGACTTGCGCCTGACCGCGCAGCGCACGACGGTCGCCTACACCGATGCCGGCACGCTGCAGATCCAGCGCATCGACGCGACCGGCGGCGTGGTCGTCACCCGCGGCGACGAGCGCGCGAGCGGCTCGGCCGCGGTCTACGACTTCAACCGGCGGGTGATCGTCATGTCGGGCGGCGTCGCGTTGCGCCGCGGTTCCGACGTGCTCAACGGCGGGCGGCTGACGATCGATCTCAATTCCGGCCTGTCGAGTGTCGACGGCGGCGGTGCCCAGGGCCAGCAAGGCGGCCGCGTGACCGGCCGCTTCAGCGTCCCGCAGAACTAAAGCGAGCGACATCCATCCAGACGGCCCCTTCCCCCTTGATGGGGGAAGGACAGCGAAGCTTACTCGCGTAGCGAGTTAGCGTAGCTTGGATGGGTGATCCCGCCGCTTAGGCCGATGTTGCGTTCGCGGCGCAATCACCCCCATCCAACTGCGGCTAGGCAGCAAGCAAGCTGCCAAGCCTCCGTATCCGTCCCCCATCAAGGGGGAAGGGGTGAGGATCCGCACCGGTCCCAACCCGCGACGCTCGGTTAGTGACTCCTTCGCCCTTTCCCGCTAAGGCCCCTCGCGTGATGGCCCAGAGCACCACCACTACGCGGACTACCACTACCCCCACCGCCCGGGGGCGTTCGGCCGCGTCCTGACGCTGGCCACGCCGCCCGGGATACGGGCGGCCCCGGCGTCACCTCCCGTATCGAGACCTCTGACCGGCGCCGGGACTTTCAGCGCGCACGGCTTTGTGCCAGTGCGCCGCAAACGCGAAAGACGGACACGATGAGCGAGTTGTTGAAGATCAGCCTTCCCGACGGATCGGTGCGCGAGATGCCCGCCGGCTCGACTCCGGCGGACGTCGCCGCGGCGATCGGGCCGGGCCTCGCCAAGGCCGCGCTCGCCGCACGGGTCGACGGTGAGCTGCGCGACATCAACCGGCCGTTCGACGGCGACGCCCAGCTCGCGCTGGTCACCAGCCGCGACGAGGCCGACGCGCTCGAGCTCGCCCGCCACGACTACGCGCACGTGCTCGCCGAGGCGATCCAGGCGCTGTGGCCCGGCACGCAGATCACCTTCGGCCCGGCGACCGACGACGGCTTCTACTACGACGTGCTGGCCCCCTCTTCGCGCGAACCGTTCTCGATGGACGACCTTCCGGCCATCGAAGAGAAGATGCGCGAGATCATCCGCGCCGACAAACCGCTCACGCGCGAGGTCTGGAGCCGCCAGCAGCTGATCGACAAGTGGCAGGCCGACGGCGAGACCTTCAAGGCCGAGTGGGCGCAGGAGCTGCCCGAGGGCGAGGAGCTGACGGTCTATCGCTCGGGCAGCGACTGGCTCGACATGTGCCGCGGCCCGCACCTCGCGAGCACCGGCAAGCTCGACCCGCAGGCGTTCAAGCTCATGCGCGTCGCCGGCGCCTATTGGCGCGGCGACCAGAAGAACGCGCAGCTCACGCGCATCTACGGCACCGGCTGGCTCAACAAGAAGCAGCTCGACGAGCACCTCCACCGGCTCGAGGAAGCCGCCAAGCGCGACCACCGCAAGCTCGGCGCGGAGATGGACCTGTTCCACCTGCAGCAGGAGGCGCACGGCTCGGTGTTCTGGCATCCGCACGGCTTCGTCGTGTGGCGCGAGCTCGAGGCCTACATGCGCCGCGCGATCGACGCCGCCGGCTACCGCGAGGTCAAGACCCCGCAGGTGATGGACGCGCGCCAGTGGGAGCAGTCGGGCCACTGGGGCAAGTACCGCGAGAACATGTTCGTCATCCCCGACGAGGTGCCCAACACCGAGGACGA
>CBHWED010000033.1:0-20978 GCA_966112795.1 uncultured bacterium | reverse complement strand
GAAGCCGTGACCGAGGCGCCGGCCGAAGAGGCTGCTGCCGAGGAAGCTCCGGCTGAGGAAGCTCCGGCCGAGGAAGCCAACGAGGAAAAGACCGAGGGCTGACCCTTGGCCAAGGACTCGCCCGTCACGCTCGCTGCCATCACCGGCGCGCACGGCGTGACGGGCGAGGTCCGTCTCAAGCTGTTCGGCGAGGGTGTCGCCGGGCTGTCGGCGCACAAGCGCTTCAACGACGGCGCGCTGACCCTCGCCAAGGTTCGCGACGACGGCAAGGGCGGCGCGATCGCCCGCTTCGCCGAAATCGCCGACCGCACCGCCGCCGAGAAGCTGCGCGGCACCGTGCTCACCGTCCCGCGCTCGGCGCTGCCGCCGCTGGGCGAGGGCGAATACTACCACGCAGACCTGATCGGCCTTGCCGCCTTGTCCGATGCGGGTGAACCGCTCGGTACCGTGGTCGCGGTCGAGAACTTCGGCGCAGGCGATGTGATCGAGATCGAGCGGCCGCCCGAAGAGGACGGCAAACCCGGCAAACGCTTCATGGTGCCGATGCGCGCGGAAGCGGTGCCCGAGTGGGATGCCGAGCGGCTGGTCATCGCGAAGGACTTCGTCGATACCTGAGCCGTGCCGGCTCTCGATCAACCCCTGTGGCATGCGCTGCAGCGCCACGAGATCGGTCCGCCCGACGCCGCGCTCACGTTCACTGCCCGTCTCGCGCGCGAGAACCGCTGGACCCCGGCGTTCGCCGAGCGCGTGATCGGCGAGTACAAACGATTCTGCTTCCTCGCCGTCACCGCCGGGCACGAGGTCACGCCGTCGGATGCGGTCGACCAGGCCTGGCACCTGCACCTGACCTACAGCCGCGACTACTGGCAGCGGTTCTGCCCCGAGGTGCTCGGTCGCGAGCTGCACCATGGACCGACGGCGGGCGGCACCGGCGAGCGGGATCGCTACTTCGAGCAATACGCGCAGACGCTGAAGAGCTACGAGGCCGCGTTCGGCCCGGCGCCGGCCGATATCTGGCCCGATGCGCGGCAGCGTTTCGGCCGCGATCCGCGTGCGGTGCGGGTCCATCCGGGCGATGTAATATTTTTCAAGAACCGCGCGACTATACTCGTGGCAGTGGTCCTGGCGGCGGCCCTGGTCCTGACGGGGTGGCTGTTCGGCCGGCTTTAAGGGGATGGTCATGACCGGGTGGAACCCGTTCGACTGGCGAGCCGCGGAATTCCTGATGCTCTACGGCGGGCTGCTGGCGCTGGCGATCATCGCCGGCTTCGCGATCGTCGCCTACCTGCGGCCCGAAGGCCGCGGCGCGGCGGTGAGCAAGGACGACGAGTTCGCGCTGCTCGCCGGCGGCCGCGACCGGCTCGGCGAGACGGTCCTCGCGCGGATGATCACCGCGGGGCAGGCGCGGATCCAGACCACGAGCATCCATCTCTCGCCGATGGCCGCCGCGGCATCGGGCCTCGATCGCGAGATCCTCGCGCTGCCCTCGCCGGCGAGCTGGAGCGCGGCGCGCAAGGTCATCGGCGAAGGCGCCGAGCGGATCGAGCGCGACCTCGTCGTGCGCGGGCTGCTGATGGAGCGCCGCGAGATGCGCGAGCTCGGGCTCTATGCCGCGCTGCCGCTGATGATCCTGTTCGGCTTTGGCCTGATCCGCCGCCAGCTCGGCGTGGCCCGCGAGCATCCGGTGGGCTACCTGACCGCGCTGTTGGTCGCGACCGCGGTGTTCGCGCTGATCCGGGTGTTCGCGGTCGACCGGCGGACCAAGAGCGGCATAGCCGCGGTCAGCGATGCGAAGGCACGCTCGACGAGACTCAAGCAGGCGCCGACCCAAGACGAGACCGGCACGGCGGTGGCGCTGTTTGGCACCGCGGTGCTGGTCGGCTCGCCGCTGTCCGATCTCCACCGCCTGCGCCAGTCGGACGGCGGCAGCGGCGGCGGCGGGGACGGTGGCAGCGGTTGCGGCGGTGGCGGCTGCGGCGGAGGCGGCTGCGGCGGCTAGCGCCTGAGCGGGGCGAGCTCGGCGAGGTGGTTGCGGATCGTCGTCGCGGCGACGCCGCCTTCGCCCATGGCGTGGCTGATCTGGTCGAGGCCCTTGACCACGTCGCCGGCGGCGAACAGGCCGGGCACGTTGGTCCGCTGGTGTGAATCGACCACCAGGCAGCCGTCGGCGCTGGTCCTGGCGCCGGCTTCGGCCGCGAGCTCCGACCGCACGCGCGAGCCGAGCGCGGGATAGACGCTGTCGAAGCGCAGGCGGCCTGCCGCGGTGTCGAACGCAAGCTGCCCCTCTTCGATGGCGAAATTGCCGCAAGGGCCATCGATCCGTGCGATTCCGGCGGCCTCGAGCTCGGCCTCGCATCCGGCGTCGAGCGCGTGCTCGGCTTCGTGCGCAACCAGCGTCAGGTCGGCGGTGTAGCCGCGCAGGAACACGGCCTCGGCGGTGCCGTGCGTGCCGGTGCCGATCACCGCGACGCGCTTGTCGGTGACCTCGAACGCATCGCAGATCGGGCAGTAGCGCAGCAGCCCTGCGGCGAGCGCCTCGGCGTGGAGCGCGTCGTCGATGCCCGGGGGGCGGTTGTTGACGACGCCGGTCGCCACGAGGACCGTGCGGGCGCGGAACTCGCGCGCTTCGGCGGTTACGCGGAAGGCGCCGTCGTCGGGCTCGATCCGGGTGACGCGCGCGAGTTCGCGCTCGGCTCCATAGCGTTCGGCCTGCTCGGCCATGCGGGCGAGCAGCTCGAGCCCGGAGATGCCTTCGGGAAAACCGGCATGGTTGTGCGTGCACGGGATCAGCGCCGCGCGGCTGGTGCCGCAGTCGAACAGGCGGATCGCGAGATGGAAGCGCGCGAGGTAGATCGCCGCGGTCAGCCCGGCCGGGCCGGCGCCGACGATGATGCAGTCTTCCACGGTCGCTCGGCTCCCGGTCGCTGGAACGGCGCGGCAGACCTGCCGCAACCGTCCCAACGCTCGGGCCGCCGATGGGTCCCGCCGGTCAGGCGAGAAACGGGTAGGCGACGCATTCGGCGCCCGCCATCGACGAAACCGGGGCGGCGAGGCCAGGCGTCGGTGTCGCCAGCGCCATGACCGCGATCCACAGCGTCACCGTGAGCACGCTTGCGGCGAGGCCACGCAAGCTCGCGCGCGCCGCGGGCGAGAGCCCGGAGGGCTTGAGCTCGGCCGGAATCCCATAAGGATTACCGATAGCCTTGCGGCGTCCGGTCCGGCGCGGGAAGCGGCTGGCGAGGCGACCGAGGGCCTGGTCGATCTCGGCCGAGAAGCGGCTGTGGCTGTCGTTCCAACTGCGCATGTATTGTTCGTCTTGCATCGTCAGTCCCCTTTCCTTTCGACGCCGTGCAAATGGCCTTCGAGGCGCGCGAAAGCCAACAAAAGGGGTGCGCTGGTCCATAAGTCTCGTTTATAGGGCGCGCGATGGATCGCCTGCCGCCCCTGTCCGCCATTCGCGCCTTCGAGGCCGCCGGCCGCCACGAGAATTTCTCGCGCGCCGCGGACGAGCTCGGGCTGACGCAGGCCGCGGTGAGCTACCAGATCCGCCAGCTCGAGGATCGCGTCGGCCGGCCGCTGTTCGTGCGCGAGAAGGGGCGCGTGCGGCTGTCCGACAGCGGGCGCCGGCTGCTGCCCGCGCTGACCAGCGGCTTCGCCGGGATCGCCGAAGCGTTCGCCGCGCTGCGCGGCGAGGACGACGACGTGCTCGATCTCGACACCGCGGTTTCGTTCGGCGGGACCTGGCTCAGCGCGCGGATCGGGCGCTTCCAGCTGCGCTTTCCGGATCTCGCGGTACGGATGTCGATGAACAACGAGATGATCGATTTCACCCGCGGCACGGTCGACGCGACGATCCGCGCCGGGCACGGCAAGTGGGAGGGCCTGCGCGCCGACTTCCTGTTCCGCCAGCATTTCACGCCGATCTGCACGCGCGCGTTCCTCGAGGCCAACGGGATCGAGCGGCCCTCGGACCTGCTGCGGGTCGAGCGGCTGGCGCCCAACGATCCGCTGTGGGCCGGGTGGTTCGCGCAAGTCGGCATCGACAGCCCGCCGCCGCGCCAGGGCGTCGTGCTCGACAGCCAGCTGCAGGAGGCGAACGCGATCCAGGGCGGCTTCGGGGTGGCGATGATGACGCCGATGTACTGGCGCGCCGAGCTCGACAGCGGGCGGCTGGTGCAGCCGTTCGAGGCGATCTATCTGCCCGGCACGCGGCCGGGCTATGCGCAATGGCTCAACGCCCAATGGCTGGTGCATCCCGAGGGCCGTGTCGGCGTGCGCAAGATCGAGCGGTTCCGCGAGTGGATCCACGAGGAGCTGGCGATGGAGCGCGACCGGACACCGGCGGAGATCTGGGAGCCGATCGCGTGACCTTTGCCGCCACCGTTCTGACGCTTTACCCGGAGATGTTCCCCGGCCCGCTCGGCGTGTCGCTTGCCGGGCGCGCACGTGAGGAAGGAGCGTGGTCGCTCACGGCCGTGCAGATTCGCGATTTCGCGACCGACAAGCATCGCACCGTCGACGATACGCCGGCCGGCGGCGGGGCGGGGATGGTGCTCAAGCCGAACGTGCTCGCGGCGGCGATCGATCACGCGCGCGCGCTGGAGCCCGACTGCCCCGTGCTGGCGATGACGCCGCGCGGAAGGCCGATCTCGCAGGCGCGGATCCGCGAGCTGGCGGCGGGACCGGGCGTGACGATCCTGTGCGGCCGGTTCGAAGGGTTCGACGAGCGGATTTTCGAGGGACGAGGGGTCGAGGAGGTCAGCCTCGCGGACATCGTCCTGTCGGGCGGAGAGCCCGCCGCGCTGGCCGTTCTCGACGCTTGCATTCGCCTGCTTCCCGGCGTAATGGGCGCGCCTTCAAGCGGAGCCGAGGAATCCTTCGAGGAAGGGCTGCTCGAATATCCGCACTATACCCGACCTGACGAATGGGAAGGGCGCACGATCCCTGAAGTGCTGCGATCGGGGGATCATGCGAAGATCGCTGCGTGGCGGAAACGCCAGGCGGAAGACGATACACGGTCACGCAGGCCGGACCTTTGGGAGCGCCACGGTGGTGCTCGGGACCGATCTGCCTCTGGCGCGCGGCGCGAGGACTAGAGGAACCCATCATGGGCCTGATCCAGGAGCTCGAAGCGGAAGCCATTGCGGCCTTCAACGAGAGCAAGACCATCCCCGAATTCCGTCCGGGTGACACCGTGCGCGTCGGCGTGCGCGTGGTCGAAGGCGAGCGTACCCGCGTGCAGAACTACGAAGGCGTCTGCATCGCCCGCTCGAACCGCGGCATCAACAGCAATTTCACCGTTCGCAAGATGAGCTTCGGCGAGGGCGTCGAGCGCGTCTTCCCGCTCTACTCGCCGAACGTCGAGAGCATCGAGGTGGTCCGCCGCGGCGTCGTCCGCCGCGCCAAGCTCTATTACCTGCGCGGCCGCACCGGCAAGCGCGCTCGCATCGCCGAGCGCAAGCAGACCGTCGGCAAGGAGGGCTAAGGCCCGCCACCGCGACAGCGGTTACGAAAGGGCGTCCCGGCACAGGCCGGGGCGCCCTTTTGCTTTCGGACCACACAATTCGCGCCAATTGGCGCCAATAGCGAAAACCTGACGGCTTTTGCCGCTTGCAAGGTCCCGGCTCGCGCAATAGCCGATGGGCATGGGTCGTGCTCTCTTGCGCCCGCTGGCGCTCTCCGCTTCGTTCGCTCTGCTTTCCGGTCTGGCCATCGCAGCCCCGCCCAAGCGGGACAGCGGGCCGATCGACCCGATGGCCAACGAGACCGTCGAGACGTACGACTGGGTCCGGCCCGAAGCCGACTACATCCGCCGCGAAGAGATGATCCCGATGCGCGACGGGACCAAGCTCTACACGGTCATCGTCATGCGCAAGGGCACGACCGACGCGCCTATCCTGCTGTCGCGCACGCCTTACGACGCCAACAAATCGACCAGCCGCAACCGCAGCCAGCGGATCGAGGACGTGCTCCCGGTGATGGACGCCGACTTCGTCAACGACGGCTACATCCGCGTCTACCAGGACGTGCGCGGGCTCGGGAAATCGGAAGGCGACTACGTGATGAACCGCCCGCTGCGCGGGCCGCTCAATTCGACCAGGGTCGACCATTCGACCGACGCCTACGACACGATCGACTGGCTGGTGAAGAACGTCAAGGAGAGCAACGGCAAGGTCGGCATCACCGGCTCGTCCTATCTCGGCTTCACCTCGCTGATGGCGCTGATCGATCCGCACCCGGCGCTCAAGGCGGCGGTGCCGCAGTCGCCGATGGTCGATGGCTGGATCGGCGACGACTGGTTCCACAACGGCGCGTTCCGCACGTTCGGGTTCAACTACGACCTCGGCCAGACGGTGAAGACCGGCGGCGGCGACATCCCCGATGGGACCGGCGACAACTACACGTTCTACCTCGAAGGCGGTTCGGCCGGCGACATCGCGCGCCGGTGGGGGCTCGACGCGCTGCCGGTGGTGCAGAAGCTCATGAGCCACCCGGCCTACGACGAGTACTGGCAGCAGCAGGCGGTCGACAAGCTGCTCGCCGCGCGCACGCTGACGGTGCCGACGATGCTCGTCGTCGGCCAGTGGGACCAGGAGGACAGCTACGGCGCACCGGCGGTCTATCGCGCGCTCGAACCGCAGGACGCGAACAACGACATGGTCAGCCTGGTGATCGGCCCGTGGCGCCACTCGGGCGTCAACTACGAGGCGCGCAGCCTCGGCGCGCTCGATTTCGAAGGCGACACCGGCCGGCAGTTCCGCGTCGGCACGATGAAGCCGTTCCTCGACTGCCATCTCAAGACCAACCCGCCGCCGTGCAAGACGCCCCCGGTGCTGACGTATGCGACCGGCACCGACCGTTGGGAGGTGACCGACACCTGGCCCGCGGGCGCCGAGACGCCGCTCTACCTCGCCGCCAACGGCGCGCTGTCGTTCGCCCCGGTCGTCGAGGGCAGCGAGAGCTACGTGTCCGATCCCGCGAAGCCGGTGCCGAACCTGCCGCGCCCGGTGCATCTCGAGGGCGACGAATGGCGCACCTGGCTGGTCCACGACCAGCGCTTCGTCGACGGCCGGCCCGACGTGCTGACCTTCCAGACCGAGGTGCTCGACAAGCCGCTGCACATCCGCGGTGCGCCGCGCGTCGACCTGTTCGCCGGCACGAGCGGGCGGGACAGCGATTTCGTGGTCAAGCTGATCGACGTCTATCCGGTCGAGAACTCGGCCAAGCCGGCGCTGGCCGGCTACGAGCTGCCGATCGGCATCGAGATCTTCCGCGGCCGCTACGTCCACGGGTTCGCCACTCCGGCGCCGCTCGAGCCGGGGCAGACCTACCGTTTCGGCTGGTCGCTGCCCAATGTGAACCACGTGTTCAAGCCCGGACACCGGATCATGATCCAGGTCCAGTCGTCGCTGTTCCCGCTCTACGACCGCAACCCGCAGAGCTGGGTCGAGAACGTGTTCGACGCCAAGCCGCAGGACTACGTCAAGGCGACCGAGACCGTGCGCTTCGGCGGCGCGCAGGCGAGCGCGGTCTGGCTCCCGGTCACGGCCGACTGAGTCCTCGCCGCGGGGCAGCGCCGCTTGGCCGCGGGCAAATCGAATTCACTTGCGGGGCCGGGGCGGGGCGTTAAGCCGCGCTCCCGCGAGGTCATTGGAGTGGATCGATGGGTTATCGGGTAGCGGTTGTCGGCGCGACGGGGAACGTGGGACGCGAGATGCTCGCGATCCTCGCCGAGCGCGAGTTCCCGATGGACGCGGTCGCGGCGGTGGCGAGCTCGCGCTCGCAGGGCGTCGAGATCGAGATCGGCGACAGCGGCAAGATGGTCAAGTGCCAGAGCCTCGAGCACTTCGACTTCACCGGCTGGGATATCGCGCTGTTCGCCGCGGGCTCCGGCCCGACCAAGGAATACGCGCCCAAGGCCGCCGCCGCCGGCTGCGTGGTGATCGACAACTCGTCGCTCTACCGCATGGACCCCGACGTGCCGCTGATCGTGCCCGAGGTGAACCCCGAGGCGATCGACGGCTATACCAAGCGCATGATCATCGCCAATCCGAACTGCTCGACCGCGCAGATGGTCGTTGCGCTGAAGCCGCTGCACGACGCGGCGAAGATCAAGCGCGTGGTCGTCTCGACCTATCAGTCGGTCTCGGGCGCCGGGAAGGCCGGGATGGACGAGCTGTTCGAGCAGAGCCGGGCGATCTTCGTCGGCGACCCGGTCGAGAACAAGAAGTTCACCAAGCAGATCGCCTTCAACGTGATCCCGCACATCGACGTGTTCCTCGACGACGGCTCGACCAAGGAAGAGTGGAAGATGGTCGTCGAGACCAAGAAGATTCTCGACCCCAAGATCAAGGTCAACGCGACCTGCGTGCGCGTGCCGGTGTTCGTTGGCCACTCCGAAGCGATCAATATCGAATTCGAGAACGAGATCAGCGCCAAGGAAGCCCAGGATATCCTGCGCGAGGCGCCCGGGGTGATGCTCGTCGACAAGCGCGAGGACGGCGGATACGTGACGCCGATCGAGGCCGCCGGCGACGGCGCGACGTACGTCAGCCGCGTGCGCGAGGACCCGACGGTCGACAACGGCCTGACGATCTGGTGCGTCAGCGACAACCTCCGCAAGGGCGCGGCGCTCAACGCGGTGCAGATCGCCGAGCTGCTCGGGCGGCGGCACCTCAAGAAAGGTTGAGGTTTTGCCCTTGCGCGGGGTGGATTGACCTTCTCCGCGCGACTGGCGCACAATCCCCGGGCAAGCGGGGGTGAGCGCCGATGGAAGGGCCCCAGGCCGACTTCTACCTTCACGTCCGGGTCCTGGTCAGCCTCGTCCTCGGGCTTGGCCTGACGCGGTTGCTCGCCGGCGTTTCGCGGTTCATCCAGCACCCGGGGCGGCAGAAGGTCTACCCCGTCCACCTCGTCTGGGTGGCGGCGCTGATCCTCACGATGATGAACTTCTGGTGGTGGGAGTTCGCGCTGATCCGCGTCGAATGGAACTTCGCCCTGTTCGCGTTCGTGCTGTTCTACGCGTTCCTGTTCTACCTGCTGGCGAGCCTCCTTTTTCCCGATGACCTGACCGACTACACCGGGTTCGAGGATTACTTCTTCTCGCGGCGACGGTGGTTCTTCGGCCTGCTCGCGCTGACGCTCGTCGTCGATGTCTTCGACACGATCATCAAGGGTGCCGACTACCTCGCGGCGCTCGGGATCGAGTACGAAATCCGTCTCGTGGCGATGATCCTCGGCTGCCTGGTCGCCGCGCGGACCGACAATCGCCGGTTTCACCTGACCTTCGCGGTCCTCTACCTGGCCTACACCATCAGCTGGATAGTTCGGGTCTACTGGACCGAGAGCGCGCTCTAGCGCCTCGCGGAGGCTTGCCTCAGTGCGCCGGCGGCTCGGGAGCGGCGGCCGGACCTGCGCTCTTGCGCATGATCAGCACCATCGGCACCGACGCGAGGCTGAGCCACATCATCAGCCAGAAATCGTCGACATAGGCGACCATCGCCGCCTGCTGGGTGACCATGGCGTCGAGCATGCCGAGGCCGGCCTCGCCGTACTGGTTGAAGCGCTCGAACGACGAAAGGTCGATCATCCCGGTGACTGCCGGGGTGATGTGGCCGGCGAGGTCGCTGTGGCTGGTCTGCGTGTTGCGCGAAAGCAGCGTCATCATCACCGAGATGCCGATCGACGAGCCGACCGAGCGGGTCAGGTTGAGCAGGCTCGAGCCGTCGGTGCGCAGCTGCGGCGGTAGGGTGGCGAACGCGGTGGTCTGCAGCGGGATGAACACGAGGCCGATGCCGAGGCCCTGGATCAGCCCCGAGACCACGATATGATAGCGGTCGACGTCGAGCGACCAGCCGGCCATCTGCCATAGCGACCAGGTCCCGACCAGGAACCCGGCCGAAACCATCCAGCGCGCGTCGACGCCCTTGCGCATCAACAGGCCCGAGAGCTGCATCGAGATCAGCACGCCGACGCCCCGCGGCATCAGCATCATGCCGGTGTCGATCACGTCGTAGCCGAACAGCCCCTGCAGCATCGGCGGCAGCAGCGCCATCGTGGCGAACATGACCACTCCGATGACCAGCATGAACAGCAGCGCGATCACGAAGTTGACATTGGCGAACAGGTGCCGGTCGAACAGCGGGTTCGATGCGGTCACGAAGTGGATGATCGCGGCCCAGGCGGTCGAGAGCACGAGGAAGGCGTAGATCCAGATCTCGAACGAGGCGAACCAGTCGAGCTGGGTCCCTCGATCGAGCATGAGCTGGAGGCAGCTCAGGCAGATCGCGATCATCGCGAAGCCGAACAGGTCGAAGCGCCGCTTGACCACCTCGCGCGAGGGCAGCTCGGCCATGAGGATCGCGAGGCACAGCGCGCCGACGGGCACGTTGACGTAGAACACCCAGCGCCACGACCAGTTCTCGGTGATCCAGCCGCCGAGCACCGGGCCGAGGATCGGGCCGATCATCACGCCCATGCCCCACAGCGCGAGGATGCCGGACTGCTTGCTCGGTTTGGTGGTGTCGAGCATGGCCGCCTGGCTGAGCGGCGCGATGAAGGCGCCGGCGACGCCCTGCAGCGCGCGGAAGATGACCATCTCCTCGAGGTTCTGCGCCATGCCGCAGAGCATCGAGGCCACCACGAACCCGCCGACCGACCAGATGAACAGCCGCCGCGAGCCGACCCGGTCCGACAGCCAGCCGGTGATCGGCATAGCGACGGCGGAAGCGATGATGTAGCTCGTCAGGACCCAGCTGATCGTGTCGGGCGTCGCGCCGAGCGTCGAGCGCATGTGCGGGATCGCGACGTTGGCGATCGTCACGTCGAGCACCTGCAGCAGCGTCGCGGCCATGACGCCGACGATCAGCAGCAGGTGGTTCTCGACCGGCAGCTGGGCGACGTCCTCGACCGGCGCCGGGGCCGGTGCCGCGGCCCGCCTGCCGCGGCGTGCCGGACCCGCCGCGCTGGCCATGCCCTTAGCGCTCCCGGCCGTCGGTGAAGACGGTCACGTCGGTCGACAGGCCGGCGATCAGCTCGCGCGGGCTCTTCTCGTCGATGGCGATGCGCACCGGGACACGCTGGGTCACCTTGACCCAGTTGCCGGTCGCGTTCTGCGCCGGGAGGACCGAGAACTCGGAACCCGTGCCCGCGCCGATCGAGGCGACGTGGCCCTTGAGCGCGAGACCCGGATAGGCGTCGAAGCGGACTTCGGCCGGCTGGCCGACGCGCATCTCGGCGAGGTCGGTTTCCTTGAAGTTGGCTTCGACGTACGAGCTGCGGTCGGCGACGATCGTCAGCATCGGCAGGCTGGTGACCGCCTGCTGGCCGAGCTGGAGCCTGTCCGACTGCGCGACGCGGCCGGAAATCGGCGCGCGGATCGCGGTCCGGCGCAAGGCGAGTTCGGCTTCGGCGCGGCGCGCCTGGGCCGAGGCGATCTGCGGATTCACGCCCGGCACCGCCGGCCCCTGCGCAAGCCGTGCCTGCGCCTCGCGCTGGTTGGCTTCGGCCAGCCGCAGCTCTTCTCGCGCCTGGGCGACCGCGTGCTGCGCGGCTTCGTAGGCCGCCTTGGTGGTGAAGCCACGGTCCCACAGCGCCTTCTGACGCTCGAGCGTGGCCTGGGCGAAGCCGATGTCCTCGCGCGCCGCGGCGATATCCGCGCCGGTGAGCTCGCTGGCATGGGACAGCGCGGTGACGTTGGCCTGCGCGGTGGCGATGGCGGCGTTGGTCTCGGCGATCTGCAGGTTGTAGGGCTCGGGGTCGATGCGGAACAACAGGTCGCCGGCCTTGACCAGCTGGCCCTCGCGCACGTTGACCTCGACGATCTTGCCGACGATCTCGGCGCTCACGCCGACCTTGTCCTGCTTGAGATAGGCGTTGTCGGTCGAAACCTCGCCCTGCAGGCTCTGCCAGTACAGATAGCCGCCGACGAGCAGCAGCAGCGGCAGCGACAGCATCAGCGCGAGCCGCCCCCAGCGCCGCTTCTTCGGCGCCGCCGGGACCTCGAGCGCTTCGGCAGTGCTTTCGGCCAGTGCGGGATCGGCCTCAGCCATTTGCGGTCTTCTCCTGCTCGCGCTGGGCGACGAGATTGGTACGGACGACGGTGAGCATGCGCACGAACTCGTCGCGATCGGCAAGGGAAAGGCCCGACAGCATTTCCTCGACCATGGCGTCCAAACGCTCGCGCAGGCGCGCGAGTTTCTCGCGGCTCTTGTCGGTCAGGTGGAGCCGTCTGGCGCGCCGGTCGTTGAGGTCGGGACGGCGTTCGACGAGGCCGGCGTCCTCGAGGCGGTCGACCATGCGGCACAGCGTGATCGGCTCGACGTCGAGAAGCTCGGCGTAGTGTCCCTGGTTCTCGCCCGGGCGGCGCTCGAGCATGATCAGCAGCCGGGCCTGCGGACCGGTCACGCCGTCGGCGCGGACGCGTTCGTCGAACGCGCGGCGCGCGAGGCGCGAATTGTCCGCCAGGAGGTAGCCGATGTGAGACACGGAGCGCAGATATAATAAGCCTGCTTAAAATCAAGTGTAGCTTGCGCTGACATGCGCGCTGCGACGATGATGCCGACAAAGGAGTGGTTCGAGTATGGCCGGAACGATGAACGGCGGATGCCAGTGCGGGCGGGTCCGCTACACCGCGCAAGTGGCTGACGACGAAGCCTATTTGTGCCACTGCCGGATGTGCCAGCGCGCCACCGGCGGGGTCTCGATCGCGTTCAAGAACGTCGCCCAGGCCGATGTGGCCTGGCAGCACCAACCCGACTGGTACGCCTCGTCTCCGGTGGCGCGGCGGGCGTTCTGCCGCGAGTGCGGCACGCCGCTCGGGTTCACCTTCAACGCGGGCGAGCGGATCGACCTCACCGTCGGTAGCTTCGACGACCCCTCGGCGTTCTACCCGGTCTCGAACTACGGAATCGAGAGCAAGCAGGCGGCGTGGGAGGACACCAGCCACCTGCCGGGCCACAAGGTTACCGAGACCGAGAGCGTGATCAAGCGCTGGGCCGAGGCCGGGCTCGAGGTGCCCAAGTGAGCGCAGCGCGGACCGAGCGGATTGCTTCGTTCGACGGGGCCGAGCTCGCGGTCCACCGGGTCGGCGAGGGCCGCGCGGTCGTGCTGCTCCACGGGCTGTTCTCGAGCGCGCAGATGAACTGGATCCGCTTCGGTCATGCGGCGAAGCTGGCCGAGGCCGGATTCGAGGCGATCATGCCCGACTTGCGCGCGCACGGCGACAGCGCCGAGCCGCACGAGCCGGCGGCCTATCCGTCCGGCGTGCTGGTCCGCGACGCCTTGGCAGTGGTCGAGACGCTCGGCTTGACCGAATTCGATCTCGTTGGTTTCTCGCTCGGCTCGCGCACTGCGGTGGGCGCGGTCGCGGCGGGCCTCGCACCGCGGCGGCTGGTGCTCGGCGGGATGGGGCTCGAAGGGCTGTCCCAGTGGAAACGGCGCTCGGCCTTCTTCGTCGATGCGATCGCGCGGTTCGGCGAGATCAAGCACGGCGACCCGGCGTTCGTCGCGGTGCAGTTCATGAAGACGATGAAGATCGACCGCACGGCCGCCCGGCTGCTGCTCGGCGCCGTGCCCGATCTGGCCCCCGGCGACCTGGCGAAGATCACGATGCCGACGCTGGTGCTGTGCGGCGACAACGACCGCGACAATGGTTCCCCGCAGGATCTCGTCGACGCTTTGCCGAACGCGCGTTTGGCGGAAGTGCCCGGCACGCATATGAGTTCGGTGACCGAACCGGCGCTCGGGGAAGCGCTCGTCGCGTTCCTGACGGCTTGATTCGACCGGGCTGCGGGTCCAGTGACCGGTCACGATTGCAACCGGTTTTTCGACCCGAGATGAGGATCCCCCGCCGATGAAGGTTCTTGCTTCCGTCGCCCTGCTGGCGCTCGCCGCGGGCATCGCCGCGCCCGCCGCCGCGCAGGAGGCTGCCCCGGCCGCCACACCCGAAGCGGCCCCGGCTTATCCGATGACCCCGCAAGGCGCGGCGGATTTCGTCGCCGCGGTGGAAAAGGACCTGTTCGCATTCTCGGTCGAGGCCGGGCGTGTCGCCTGGGTCAACGCGACCTTCATCACCGACGACACCGATGCGCTGAACGCGCGCTACGGCTCGATCGGCACCGAGAAGTCGGTCCGCTACGCGCTCGACGCGGCGAAGTACGCGCAAGTGCCGGGGCTCGATCCGGTCGTCGCCCGCAAGCTCGATATCTTGCGCAACGGCATCGTGCTGCCGGCGCCGACCACGCCGGGCGCTGCCGACGAGCTCAACACGATCGCGACCAACCTCGCCTCGCAGTACGGCAAGGGCAAGGGCACGCTCAACGGCCAGCCGATCTCGGGCTCGGACATCGAGGCCGAGATGGGCAACCTCGATCGCACCCCGGCCGAGCTCGCCGAGATGTGGGCCAGCTGGCACGACAACGTCGGCGCGCCGATGAAGAACGACTACGCGCGCATGGTCGAGATCGCCAACCAGGGCGCCGAGGAGCTCGGCTTCAGCGACGTCGGCGCGATGTGGCGCTCGAACTACGACATGCCGCCCGACGACTTCGCCAAGATGGTCGACGGCGTGTGGGACGACTTGAAGCCGCTCTACCTCGCGCTGCACACGTATGTGCGCACCAAGCTCAACGAGAAGTACGGCGAGGCGGTGCAGCCCGCGACGGGGCCGATCCGTGCCGACCTGCTCGGCAACATGTGGGCGCAGGAGTGGGGCAACATCTACCCGATCGTCGCGCCCGAGGGCGCCGGCGACCTGGGTTACGACATCGGCGAGCTGCTCGAGGCCAAGGGCAAGGGGCCGATGGACATGGTCCGCTACGGCGAGGGGTTCTACTCGTCGCTCGGCTTCGAGAAGCTGCCCGAGACCTTCTGGACGCGCTCGATGTTCCTCAAGCCGGCCGACCGCGAAGTGATCTGCCACGCGAGCGCGTGGAACATCGACAACGTCGACGACCTGCGCATCAAGATGTGCATCAAGGTCAACACCGACGACTTCGTCACCATCCACCACGAGCTCGGTCACAACTACTACCAGCGCGCCTACAACCAGCAGGACTACCTGCACCTCAACGGCGCCAACGACGGCTTCCACGAAGCGATCGGCGATTTCGTCGCGCTGTCGATCACGCCCGAATACCTCGTGCAGATCGGCCTGCTCGACCGCAGCCAGGTGCCGAGCGCCGACAAGGACATCGGCCTGCTGCTGCGCCAGGCGATGGACAAGGTGGCGTTCCTGCCGTTCGGCTTGCTGGTCGACAAGTGGCGCTGGGGGGTGTTCGACGGCTCGATCCCGCCGGCGCAGTACAACCAGGCGTGGGTCGACCTGAAGCGGCAGTACCAGGGCATCGTGCCGCCGGTCGAGCGGCCGGCGGACGCGTTCGACCCGGGGGCCAAGTACCACATTCCGGGCAACACGCCGTACATGCGCTACTTCCTTGCCCGCGTGCTGCAGTTCCAGTTCTACAAAGCCGCGTGCGAGCAGGCCGGCTGGACGGGCCCGCTGCACCGCTGCAGCTTCTACGGCAACCAGGCGGTCGGCGACCGGCTCAACGCGATGCTCGAGATGGGCGCGAGCAAGCCGTGGCCGGATGCGCTCGAGGTGTTCACCGGCACGCGCGAGATCAGCGGCAAGGCGATGGCCGAGTACTTCGCGCCGCTCAAGGCGTGGCTCGACGAGCAGAATCGCGGCAAGCCGAGCGGGTGGTAGGTCCGCAGCGCGCCCCCGTGCGGGGGCGCGTCCGGGCCGCTCGGGCCTGTTTACCATCAGGCACAGCGATTTGCTAACCGAGTGGCGACACCAAAGGGAAGGTAATCGGTAGAGGACGGGGACGCAGTGCGCAGAATTCCGATGAGCGACGAAGGGCGCCGGCGGGCGGCCCGGAGAGAGGAACGACTGGTCCAGTGGGGCAAGATCGGCGTTCTGGCGGCCTATGCCTTGGTCGGCATTCTGCTGCTGACCCAAGTCTGAAGCTTCACGCGCCGCGGCCCCCGGGGTCACCGATCGCAGCGTGCAGGTGCGGCGGCGTCGCCGCATGCATGCGCTAGCCCGGTCGCGGGAAGCGGAGTAAGGCCGCTCGCGCAACACGCGTTCGAGGGGGTCTTCTTGGTCAGGTTCGGCACATTGGCGATAGCGCTCGCCGCAAGCACGTTCGCGCTTCCCGTTGCGGCGCAGGCACCGCCGTCGACGGTATCGGCCGCGGATCCCGAAGGCATGGCGAGCGTGCTGCGCTACGCCGGCTATCCGGCCAAGCTCACCACCGACGACTACGGCGATCCGCAAATCGACACCGAGTTCTCCGGCTGGGATGGCGCGATCATGTTCTACGGCTGCGACGAGGACAGCCATACCGGGTGCGATTCGATCGAACTGCGCGTCGGCTTCGATCGCGAGGAGCCGATGACGCTCGAACTGCTCAACGAGGTCTCGACCTCGCGCTACATCGCGGCGTTCCTCGACGACGAGGGCGATCCGTGGATCAACTGGGACATCATTACCGGCAACGGCGAGGGTATCCCGGCGCCGGTGTTCATGCAGTCGGTCAAGGAGTTCGCCAGCGGCGTCGAATACGCGGCGGACCTGGTGTTCGCCGAGGAATCGGAAAAGGGCGTCGACTTCGACAATCCGGAGCAGCGGCCGGCGGAGACGATCTGAACCGCTGCTCGGCCCGTTTCGCTCAGCGGAACGGCGGCTCGTTGAACGCGCGGAGCTTGCGGCTGTGCAGCCGCGGGCCCTCGGCGCGGAGGATCTCGCAGGCGCGGATGCCGATCTGCAGGTGCGCGGCGATCGCCTGCTCGTAGAAGTGGTTGGCCTGGCCGGGCAGCTTGATCTCGCCGTGCAGCGGCTTGTCCGAGACGCATAGCAGCGTGCCGTACGGCACGCGGAAGCGGTAGCCCTGCGCGGCGACGGTCGCGCTTTCCATTTCGATCGCCACCGCGCGGCTCTGCGAGAGGCGCAAGGCGGTCCTGGTGTAGCGCAGCTCCCAGTTGCGGTCGTCGGTGGTGACCACGGTACCGGTGCGCATGCGCTGCTTGAGGTCGTGGCCATGGATGCCGCTGACCTCCTCGGCGGCGCCGGCGAGCGCCTGCTGGACCTCGGCGATCGCCGGAAGCGGGATCTCGGGCGGAAGCACGTCGTCGAGCACGTGGTCGTCGCGCAAGTAGGCGTGGGCGAGGACGAAGTCGCCGATCTTCTGGGTCGGGCGCAGGCCGCCGCAGTGGCCGATCATCAGCCAGGCCTCGGGCCGCAGGACCGCGAGATGGTCGGTGATGGTCTTGGCGTTCGACGGACCGACGCCGATGTTGACCAGGGTCACGCCCATGTGGTCGGGCGCCATCAGGTGATAGGCCGGCATCTGGTGCCGCCGCCAGGTCGTCTCGCTGAGGTGGGCGCGGGCGTTCGCGGTCCGCTGGCCGAGCATGAGCCCGCCGGCGCCCGCGAGGCCGGTGTAGAATCCCTGGCCGACCTGCTCGCCGGCCCAGTCGACGAACTCGTCGATATAGCGATGGTAGTTGGTGAACAGCACGAAGCGCTGGAAGTGCTCGGGCGCGGTGCCGGTGTAGTGCGCGAGGCGCGCGAGCGAGAAATCGGTGCGCAAGCCGTCGAACAGCGACAGCGGCATCGCCACGCCGGGACCGCCGAACTCGAGGCCGTCGGCGAGCTCGTCGCCGATCAGCGCGAGTTCGGTGGTCGGGAAGTGGCGGGCGAGCTCGTTGGGGCTGATCCCGGCCATCGCCGCGCCGTGCTGACCGTCGAGCACGTAGGGGAAGGGGATTTCCTGGCGTGACGGGCGGCATTCGATGGCGACGCCGTAGTCCTCGATGAGCAGCTCGAGCTGCTCGGAGAGGTAGCCGGCATAGAGCCGGGGGCGGGTGACCGTGGTGGCGTAAGTGCCGGGCAGGTGAAGCCGGCCGAACGCGCGCGAGCGGTGCGAGGTCTCGCCGCCGCCGCCGGCAAAGCGGACCAGCAGCTCGGGATAGCAATAGCTGCCGTCGCCGCGCCGCTCGGGCGGCGGCGGAGTGCCGGTGCGGACGTAGTCGGCGATGTCGGCGCGCAGGCGTTCGACCGCGGTGTCGTAGATCGCGGAAAGGTCGTCGATGATCGTGCGGGAAGTCATTGCCGAACCTAACGCACAAACGGCGACAACTCAAAGGCGGTGCCGTAGGGTGCGCACACCGTCTGCAGAGGGAGCCCGCAATGCCCGTCCGCACGATCACCGCCCTGACCCTGCTCGCCGCCGCTTGCGCCGCGCCGCCGTCCGCTCAGGCGGCCGACGAGGTGACCGGCACGATGCTGGTCGCCAACAAGCGCGGCAACAGCCTGGCACGCGTCGACCTCGCGACCGGCAAGAAGACGCACGAGGTTGCAACCTGCGCCAATCCGCATGAGCTGGCGGTCTCGCCCGATCACGCCCACGTGGCGCTCGCATGCTACAGCGGGCAGGAGCTCGAGATCCTGCGCACCGCCGACCTTGGCCTCGTCAAGCGGATCGCGCTGGCGGAGGGCGCGCGACCGCACGGGGTGTTCTGGCATGCCAGTGGCACGCTGTTCGCAAGCGGCGAGGGACGCGGCTCGATCTTCGTGATCGAGACTCCGCTGACCGATCGCGCACGGGTGCAGGAGATCGGCAGCGGCGCGCCGGGGCCGCACATGGTCGTGGTCGACGCGGCGGGTGAAGTCGCCTGGGGCACGATCATCCCGACCGGCACGGTCGTGCGCTATGACCTTGCAGAGGGGCGCGAGACCGGCCGGCGCGTGCTCGGCGGGCAGACCGAGGGTATCGCGCTTGCACCCGATGGATCTGCGCTATGGGTCGGCGCCAACCAGGCGAGCAAGGTCTACCGGCTCGATCCCGAGACGCTCGAGGTCGAGAGCGAAGTGGCGAGCGGCGCGGTGCCGATTCGCGTTGCGGCGCATCCGGGCGGTAAGTGGGTGGTCAGCTCGAACTCCGGCGAAGGCGGACTCAGCGTGATCGACACCGCGACAAATGCCGTGGCGCGCGCGGTGCGCGTGTCGGGCGATCCCGGAGCGCAGCAGGTCACGCTGGTCTTCTCGACCGACGGCGAGCGGCTCTACGCGGCCGAGACCGCGACGCGCACGGTAGCCGAGATCGACTTCGCCACGGGCGCGGTGCTGCGCCGGCTGCCGAGCGGAGACGGCGGCGACGGGCTGGCGGTATTCGAATAGCGGCTAGCCGGCGCGAGACGGAAACCGCCAACTCGCGCAGAACCAGCCATGGCCGCTGCGGAACTCGAGCGTCGAACGGTGTGCCGCGGCAACCGCGGCGACGAGCGAGAGGCCGAGGCCGAGTCCGGCGACGCTCGCCGTGGCCGGCGCGCGGAAGAACCGCTCGGTCACCCGGTCGAGCAGCTCGGGCGCGATGCCGGGGCCAAGCCGAAATGCCGCGAAACTCGCGATTGGTGAGCTCGATGCGCCTCCCTGCGCGCGCGACGATGCGCGCGACGGGATCGATGACGAGGTCGCCGAACACGTAGTTGCGGGGCATTTCGGCTTGGCTCCGGCGCCGGCCGAGCACCTCCACGCGCGCGACCAGTTCTTCGATCGAGAAAGGCTTACCCAGGTAATCGTCGCCGCCGGCTCTGAGCCCGCGAACGCGTTCGTCGGTATCACCAAGCGCGCTGAGGATCAGCACGGGCGTGTCGTCCTCCATCGCTCGCAACGTCTGGAGCACCTTGAGCCCATCGACCTGAGGCAGCATGCGGTCGAGCACGATGACATCGTAGGCTTCGGCCGCGGCCTGCATCAGCCCGGTCCGTCCATCGGGGGCGACATCTACGAAATGACCCTCCTCGAGGAGCGCCCTGGCCACATGGCCCGAGATGCGTTCGTCGTCTTCGACCAGGAGAATGTGCACGCGCCCTCCTGCCAGCCCGGAGCGCCGCGGTGAAGCTCGCCGCCGAACATGGCCGGAATCAAATGTTCCGGCCACCGCCCGCCCACGTCACTCCGCTAGCGCGGTCTGCAAAGACCTGCGCGGAGGAGGCGCAACGACGATGAGGCTGCTTTGCGAGCTGTTCGGCCACTGGCCCGGAGTGTTGAGCCTGCGCAGGCGCGAAGGACGCTGGACCTGCCGTTGCTGGATTTGCGAGGCCAGCCTGGTCCACGAGCGCAAGGCATGGAGCGAACCCTCGTCATAGGCTCGCACGGGGTTCGCAATGAAAAAGGGCGCGGTTCCCAGGAGGAACCGCGCCCTTTCGCGTATCGGTTGTGAGGCGGATCAGCCTTCGGCGGCTTCGTCAACCTCGGCCGGCGGCAGCTCGCCCGGCTCGGCGTTCGGATCGAACGCTTCGGTGAAGCCTTCGCTCTCGGCACGGTCTTCCTCGGCCACCTGGGCGAGGATGTCGATGCCCTGGCTCTGCAGCTCGGCTTCGTCGTCCGAACGGGCGACGTTGGCCTTGACGGTGACGCGGACCTCGGGGTGCAGCGCGACCTTCACCTCGAACATGCCGATCGTCTTGATCGGGCGCTCGAGGATGATCTGCGACTTGCTGACGTTGTGGCCCTGGGCCTTCAGCGCGTCGGCGATGTCCTTGACGCTGACCGAGCCGTAGAGCTGGCCCGAGTTCGACGAGGCGCGGATCAGCACGACCTCGGCACCGTCGACCTTCTCGCCCGACTTGGCGGCTTCGTCACGACGCTGCGCGTTCTCGGCCTCGAGCCGCTCGCGGTTGGCCTCGAAGACCTTGCGGTTGGCTTCGTTGGCGCGGAGCGCCTTCTTGTTCGGCAGCAGGAAGTTGCGCGCGTAGCCGTCCTTGACGGTGACCACGTCGCCGATCGAGCCGAGCTTCTCGATGCGTTCGAGCAGGATGATGTCCATGGTCTGCTCTCCTTACTTCACGATGTAGGGCAGCAGGCCCAGGTGGCGGGCGCGCTTGATCGCCTTGGCCAGCTCACGCTGCTTCTTGGCGGAAACGGCGGTGATGCGGCTCGGCACGATCTTGCCACGCTCGGACATGAAGCC
>CBHWED010000032.1:0-21073 GCA_966112795.1 uncultured bacterium | reverse complement strand
GGGCACCGGGGCCACCGGCGAGGACTCCATGCCGGCCCCCGGCGCCGGGGGGGCGAGCGGGGGCGCCGCGCGCCCCCCGGGCGACGGCGCGGGGGCCCCGCTTCTGTCGGACCCGCAGCCGCGGCGCGCGTTCGCCCGGCTCGCAGCGCAGTTCTTCCGCCCGGTGCCCGAGACCGTGGTCGCGGTCACCGGGACCAACGGCAAGACCTCGACGGTCGAGATGACCCGGCAGATCTGGCGCATGTGCGGCCACCGCGCGGCCTCGATTGGCACGCTCGGCGTGACCACGCCCGACGAAAGCGTCTCGACCGGGCTGACCACGCCCGACATCGTCACCTTCCTGTCGAACATGACCGGCCTCGCGCGCGAAGGTGTGACCCACGTCGCCTACGAGGCTTCGAGCCACGGCCTCGCGCAGTTCCGCAACGAGGGGCTGCCGGTGCGGGCGGGCGCGTTCACCAACCTGTCACGCGACCATCTCGATTACCACGCCGACATGGAGGACTACTTCGCCGCGAAGATGCGGCTGTTCTCCGAAGTCGTCGATGAAGGCGGCACGGCCGTGATCTGGGCCGACGACGCCTGGAGTGAGCGCGCCATGGCGGCGGCGCGGAACCGCTCGCTCACCGTGTTCAGCGTCGGCGAAGCGGGCGAGGCTATCCGCCTGCTCGCGCGCAAACCCGGCCACTTGGGACAGGAACTTGACGTCGAGCATCAGGGACAGCGGTACAAGGTCATGCTGCCGCTGATCGGTGCCTACCAGGCGGCCAACGCGCTGGTCGCGGCCGGGCTCGCGCTGGCGACCGGCGGCGAGCCGGCGCGCGTGTTCGATGCGCTCGGCCGGCTGCAGCCGGTGCGCGGGCGGCTCGAACGCGCCGCGATCACCGCCAGCGGTGCCCCGGTCTACGTCGACTATGCGCACACCCCCGACGCGCTCGGTGCGGCGATCGCGGCGCTGCGGCCCCACGTTTCGGGCCGGCTGATCACGGTATTCGGTGCCGGCGGCGACCGCGACATGGGCAAGCGCGCGCCGATGGGCGAAGTCGCCGCCGCGCATTCGGAGCTGGTCATCGTCACCGACGATAACCCGCGCGGCGAGGACCCCGCCTCGATCCGCCTGCAGGTGCTCGCCGGCGCCCCCGGCGCGCGCGAGGTCGGCGACCGGCGCGCGGCGATCCGCGCGGCGATCGCCGAAGCCGCGGCAGGTGACATCGTGCTCATTGCCGGTAAGGGCCACGAGCAGGGCCAGATCGTCGGCTCGGGCGAGGCGACGCGGATTCTTCCTTTCGACGACGTCACCGTCGCGCGCGAGTGCGCGGCGGAACTGGCAGGAGCCACTGAATGAACGCGGTTCTCAAGACCTTGCGCTGGCCGTCCGCCGAACGCGACCGCAAGCGGCTCGCGCTGTGGACCGCCGACGAGGTCGCCGCGGCGACCGGCGGCACCGCCAGCGGCGCGTTCCAGGCGGCCGGGGTCGAGATGGACTCGCGCGACGTGCGTTCGGGCGACCTGTTCTTCGCGCTCAAGGGCGAGAGCCTCGACGGCCATCTCTACGTCGACAAGGCGTTCGCCAACGGCGCCGCGGCGGCGGTGGTCGAGAAGCCGATCCCGCAACCGCACGTGCTCGTCGAGAATACCTCAAGCGCACTTGAGGGCCTTGCCAGGGCCGCGCGCGACCGGGCCCCGGCAAGGGTCGTCGGAGTTACCGGTTCGGTAGGCAAAACAGGGGTCAAGGAAGCGATCTTCGCGTCGCTCGAACGCTCGAGCCGCGGCACCGCGCACCGCTCGGTGCGCAGCTACAACAACCACGTCGGCGTGCCGCTGAGCCTGTCGCGCATGCCGGCGCGCTCGACTTTCGGCGTGTTCGAGATGGGGATGAACCACGCCGGCGAAATCCTTGGCCTGACGGCGCAAGTGCGCCCGCACGTGGCGGTGATCACCACGATCGCCCCGGCGCACATCGAGAACCTCGGCAGCGAGGAGGCGATCGCCGACGCCAAGGCCGAGATCTTCGCCGGCCTCGAGCCGGGCGGCACGGCGGTGATTCCGGCCGACAGCCCACACTTCGCGCGCCTCCACGCTGCGGCGCTCGCCGCCGGCGCCGACGTGCTCTCGTTCGGCCGCAATCCCGAAGCCGCGTTCCGCCTGCTCGACGCGATCCCCTCGGCCAACGGCGGCTCGCTGGTCACCGCGGCGTTCGAGGACCGGCGGCTGTGCTACTCGGTCGCCGAGCCTGGCGCGCACTGGGTGGCCAACTCGCTTGCCGTCATGGCGGCGGTCCACGCCGCGGGCGGCGATCTCGGCGCGGCCGGGCTCGCGCTCGCCGAGATGGGCGGGCTCAAGGGCCGCGGCGCGCGCCACCAGATCCGGGTGGCGGGCGGCCACGCGCTGCTGATCGACGAAAGCTACAACGCCAACCCGGCCTCGATGCGCGCGACCCTCGCGCAGCTCGGCGCGACCCCGGCCTCGCGGCGCATCGCGGTGCTCGGCAGCATGCGCGAGCTGGGCGACTTCGGCCCCGCGTTCCACGCCCAGCTGGCCGAGCCGTTGGAGGCCGCCGGGGTCGACTATGCCATTCTCGTCGGCGAGGAGATGTTAGCGCTCGCGCGCGAACTGGGGAAACCGGCGAAGAACGCGCTTGGCATTCCCCTCGGCTTTGCCCATTGCCAGAACCCGGGCGAAGCTATCGCCGCGCTGGAGGAGTTCGGGCTTGCCGCTGGCGACGCGGTGCTTGTGAAGGGCTCGAACTCGGTGGGACTGGGCAGGGTCGTCGCCCATTTTGCCGGAAGAGAAGGCTGAACGGCTCACAATGCTGTATTTGCTTGCCGAATGGCTCGATTTCGCCGGGCTGTTCAACCTCATCCGCTACCAGACGTTCCGGGCAGGGGCGACGCTGCTGACCGCGCTGTTCATCGGCCTCGTGATCGGCCCCAAGTTCATCAACATGCTCCGCGTGCGCCAGGGCAAGGGCCAGCCGATCCGCGAGGACGGTCCGCAGACCCACCAGGCCAAGGTCGGCACGCCGACGATGGGCGGGCTGATGATCCTGACCTCGCTGGTCATCGCCATGCTGATCTGGATGAACCCGGCGACCCCCCTCGTGTGGGCCTGCCTCGCGGTGACCGTCGGCTTCGGGATCATCGGTTTCCTCGACGATTTCGACAAGGTCACCAAGCGCAGCCACAAGGGCGTCTCGGGCCGGGTCCGGCTGATGCTCGAGTTCCTCGTCGCCGGGGTCGCGACCTGGTTCGTGGTCGGGCCCGAGAGCACCAACCTCTACGTCCCGTTCCTGTTCGGCCAGTCGGTGCCGCTGGGCCCGTTCTACTACCTGTTCGCCGCGACCGTGATCGTCGGCTTCGGCAACGCGGTGAACCTGACCGACGGGCTCGACGGCCTCGCGACGATGCCGGTGGTGATCGCCGCGGGCGCGTTCCTGCTGATCACCTACCTCGTCGGCCGCGTCGACTATTCGGCCTATCTCGGCATTCCGCACGTCGAGGGGGCGGGCGAGCTCGCGGTCATGTGCGCCGCGATCATGGGCGCCGGCCTCGCGTTCCTGTGGTTCAACGCCCCGCCGGCGGCGGTGTTCATGGGCGACACCGGCAGCCTCGCGCTCGGTGGCGCGCTCGGCGCGATCGCGGTCGCCGCGCACCACGAGATCGTGCTGTTCATCATCGGCGGCCTGTTCGTGATGGAAACCGCGAGCGTCATCATCCAGGTGTTCTGGTTCAAGCGCACCGGCAAGCGGATCTTCCGCATGGCCCCGATCCACCACCACTTCGAGCAGCTCGGGTGGAAGGAATCGACCGTGGTGATCCGCTTCTGGATCATCGCCATCGTCCTCGCCGTGCTCGGCCTCGCAACGTTGAAGCTGCGGTGATCGTCTCGGACGTCTTCGCAGGAAAGCGCTACGCCGTCCTCGGCCTTGCCCGCTCGGGGATGGCGACCGTCGAGACGCTGCTGGCGAGCGGCGCCGAGGTCACCGCGTGGGACCGCCGCGAGGGCCCGCGCGAGCAGCTCGCCGGCCGCGCGACGATCGCCGATCCGCTGGCGATCGACCTCGCGGGCTTCGACGGCGTCGTGGTGACGCCCGGCGTTCCGCTCAACACCCATCCGATCGCCGGAAAGGCGCGAGAAGCCGGCGTTCCGGTGATCGGCGACATCGAGCTGTTCGCCCAGGCGCGCCCGACGTTGCCGCCGCACAAGGTCGTCGGCATCACCGGCACCAACGGCAAGTCGACGACCACGGCGCTGATCCACCATATCCTCAAGACCGCCGGCGTGCCGACCGAGATGGGCGGCAACATCGGCCTGCCGATCCTCGGCCAGGACCCGCTGCCCGAGGGCGGGGTCTACGTGCTCGAGCTGTCGAGCTACCAGATCGACCTGACCTATTCGCTCGACTGCGACGTGGCCGTGCTGCTCAACATCACGCCCGATCATCTCGATCGATACGACAGCTTCGAGGCTTACGGGTGGGCAAAAGGCCGGCTGTTCAAGATCCAGGACCGCGAGCACCTCGGGATTATCGGCGGCGACGGTCCGATGATCGAGGCTATCGTCGACGAGCTCGAGACCGTCTGGGAGCAAAATATCGTCAGGCTCGACCTCGAGGGCATGGATCAGTCGAACTGGCCGACTTTGCAGGGTCCGCATAACGCGGAGAATGCGGCCGCAGCGATCGCGGTCTGCAATGGCCTGGGCTTGACGAACGAGCAGATCGAAGCCGGCCTGCGCACCTACCCCGGCCTGCCGCACCGCATGGAGCGCGTCGCCGAGCACGACGGCGTGCTGTTCATCAATGACAGCAAGGCGACCAATCCCGCCTCGACCGCGCCCGCACTCGCCGCCTACCCGCGCGTCCACTGGATCTGCGGCGGGCTGCCCAAGGAGGACAACCTCGACGACTGCGCGCCCGCGTTCGGCCACGTCGTCGCCGCCTACACGATCGGCGAGGCCGGCCCGCGGTTCGCCGAGATCCTCGAGCCCGTGATGCACGTCGAGCGCTGCGAGATGCTGTGCGAGGCGACCCAGCGCGCGATCGCCGCGGCCAAGCCCGGCGAGGTCGTGCTGTTTTCGCCGGCTTGCGCGAGCTTCGACCAGTTCCGCGACTACGAGCAGCGCGGCGACAGCTTCCGCAAGCTCGTCGCCCAGCTGACCGGCGCGGCCGAGCGCGAGCCGGCCGCGTTCACCGCGAAGTCGGCCGCATGACCGCCGCGCGCCCCTATATCCCGCGCCCCGGTGAGCGTGCGCTGCGCCCCGCGCAGTTCCCGCGCAGCCGCAAGCGCCAGCTCTTGGTCTGGTGGCGCGAGATCGATCGCGTGCTGCTCGGGCTGATCCTGCTGCTGATGGCGATCGGCGCGGTTTCGGTCGCCGCCGCCTCGCCGGCGAGCGCGCGGCGGCTGTCGACCGGGCAGACCTCGCTCGGCGACCTGTACTTCTTCTGGCTGCACTTGCGCTGGCAGTTCCTCGGCTTGCTGGTCCTGCTCGGCACCTCGTTGCTCCCGCGCGAGCTGGTCCGCCGCGGGGCGATCGTGATGAGCGCGGCGATGATCGGCGCGCTGCTGCTGGTGCCGCTCGTCGGCAGCGAGGTGAACGGCGCCAAGCGCTGGCTCGACCTCGGCATCCGCTTCCAGCCGAGCGAGTTCCTCAAGCCGACCTTCGCGGTCGCGGTCGCGTGGATCCTCGCCTGGCGCGCGCGCGATCCCGAGCTGCCGGTGATCCCGCTCAGCGGCGCGTTCACCGGTCTCGTGGTGATCCTGCTGATGGTCCAGCCTGACCTCGGCGACGCGATCCTGTTCGTCGGCTGCTGGTTCGTGCTGGTCACGCTGTCCGGCCTGCCGCTGCAGCGCGTCGGCGTGCTCGCCGGCGCCGGCGTCGGCGCGCTCGCGATGGCCTACCTGTTCTACGACAACGCGCGCCACCGGATCGATTCCTTCCTCGGCGGCGGGACCGCGTTCGACCAGGTCGATCTCGCCAGCCGCACGCTGATGGCCGGCGGCTGGACCGGCTCGGGCCTATGGCTCGGCACGCGCAAGATGATCCTCCCCGAAGCGCACACCGACTACATCTTCTCGGTCATCGGCGAGGAGTTCGGGCTGCTGACATGCGCGGTCGTGGTGGTGGTCTACCTTGCGATCGTCGTGCGCGTGCTCGTGCGGCTGCTCGACGAGGACAACCTGTTCATCATCCTCGCCGCGACCGGGCTCGTCGCGCTGTTCGGCGGGCAGGCGTTCGTCAACATCCTCGTCAACCTGCAGCTGTTCCCGTCGAAGGGGCTGACGCTGCCGCTGGTCAGCTACGGCGGCTCGTCGACCATCGCCCAGTGCTTCCTCGTCGGGCTGCTGCTCGCGATCACGCGCCGCAATCCCTACCTGAGCCGCGAGAAGTTCGACTTGCGCCACGCGCTGGAAAAGGAAGGCGAACGGTGAGGCCCAGGCCCGGCACCGTGTCGCGGCACTACGTGCTCGCCGCCGGCGGCACCGGCGGGCACCTGACGCCCGCCTTCGCACTCGCGCACGAGCTCGAGCGGCGCGGGCACCACGTTGCGCTGATCACCGACGAACGCGGCGCGGCGATCCCGGGCAAGCCCGATTTCCTGCCCGCGCACGTCCTCGCCGCCGGCCGCTTCGGCAAGAACCCGCTCGGCTGGCCCGGCGCGATCGCCGCGGTGCTCGAAGGCCGCGGCATGGCCAGGCGGCTCTACGAGAGCTTCGAGCCGAGCGCCGTGGTCGGGTTCGGCGGATATCCGGCGCTGCCGGCGCTGCTCGCCGCGCGTTCGGCGCGGATCCCGACCGTGATTCACGAGCAGAACGCCGTGCTCGGCCGGGTCAACCGGCTGCTCGCGGGCCGCGTCGATGCTATCGCCACCGCCTATCCCGAAGTCGATCGGCTCGCCTCCAAGCATGCCGCGAAGGTCCATCTCGTCGGCAATCCCGTACGGCCTGAAGTCCTCGCCTTGCGCGACGAGCCGTTTCCGCCGTTCACCGCCGAAGGCCTGCTGCGCGTGCTCGTGACCGGGGGCAGCCAGGGCGCGCGCGTGCTGTCCGAAGTCGTGCCCGACGGCCTCTCGATGCTCCAGCCGGCACTGCGCTCGCGCCTCCAGGTCACCCAGCAATGCCGCGCCGAGGACCTCGACGCGGTGCGCGAGCGCTACGCCAGCCACGGCATCCCGGCCGAGCTCGGCACCTATTTCGAGGACATGCAGGCGCGCCTCGCCGACGCGCACCTGTTCATCGGCCGCGCCGGCGCCTCCACGATCGCCGAGCTGACCGCGGTCGGCCGTCCGGCGATCCTCGTCCCGCTGCCGATCGCCACCGACGACCACCAGGCGGCCAACGTGCGCGAGATCGTCAAGGCCGGCGGCGCGCGCTCGATCCGCCAGCACAACTTCACCGCCAAGGAGCTCGCCAAGCAGATCCAGGCGCTCGCGCAGCACCCCGAGACGCTGGCCAATGCGGCGCACGCCGCATGGAACTGCGGCCGGCCCAATGCGGCGAGCGATCTCGCCGACCTCGTCGAGAGCTTCGGCGCCTCGCCGATCCAGGACGTGATCCGCGTCGCCAACGAGGGCGCCGCGAGCGCGGGCACCGCCTACGCCGGCGGCGCGGCGATGGAGGACGCGCGATGAAGGGCGTCGGCACCGACATCGGCACGATCCACTTCGTCGGCATCGGCGGTATCGGCATGTCGGGCATCGCCGAGGTCATGCACAACCTCGGCTACAGCGTGCAGGGCTCGGACATCGCCGAGGGCGCCTCGGTCGAGCGGCTGCGCGCGCGCGGGATCAAGGTCATGATCGGCCACGCCGCGGCCAACCTCGGCCCAGAAGGTTCTCGGGCGGCTGTCGTGGTCACCTCGACCGCGGTCAAGCGCGAGAACCCCGAAGTCGCCGCCGCGCTCGAGGCGCGCATTCCGGTCGTCCGCCGCGCCGAAATGCTCGCCGAGCTGATGCGCCTCAAGCGCACGGTCGCGGTCGCCGGCACCCACGGCAAGACCACCACCACCTCGATGGTCGCGGCGCTGCTCGATGCGGGCGGGGTCGACCCGACCGTGATCAACGGCGGGATCATCGAGAGCTACGGTTCGAACGCGCGGCTCGGCGACAGCGAGTGGATGGTCGTCGAGGCCGACGAGAGCGACGGCAGCTTCCTGCGGCTCGACGGCACGATCGCGGTCGTCACCAACATCGATCCCGAGCACCTCGACCACTACGGCAGCTTCGACGCGGTGAAGGAAGCGTTCGTCGAGTTCATCGAGAACGTGCCGTTCTACGGCGCCGCAGTGCTGTGCATCGACCACCCCGAAGTGCAGACGGTCATCGCCCGCGTGCGCGACCGGCGGGTGATCACTTACGGCTTCTCGGCCCAGGCCGACTGGCGCGCGGAGAGCATCCGCAGCCAGGACGGCGGCAACCTGTTCGACGCGATCCACACCGATCGCGACGGCAACCGCCGCACGATCTCGAACATCGCGCTGCCGATGCCCGGCCGGCACAACGTCCAGAACGCGCTCGCGGCGATCGCGGTCGCGGTCGAGCTCGGCTGCAGCGACGACACGATCAGGGCCGGGTTCGCGCGCTTCGGCGGTGTGCGCCGGCGCTTCACCCGCGTCGGCGAGGTCGGCGGGGCGACCGTGATCGACGATTACGCGCATCACCCGGTTGAAATCCGCGCCGTGCTCGCCGCGGCGCGCGAGGCGGCCACAGGCCGCGTGATCGCGGTCGCCCAGCCGCACCGCTACACGCGCCTGCGCGACCTGCTCGGCGAGTTCCAGGGCTGCTTCAACGACGCCGACATGGTGTTCGTCGCGCCGGTCTATCCGGCCGGCGAAGCGCCGATCGCAGGCGTCGATTCCGCGGCCCTCGTCGGCGGGTTGCGCGAGCGCGGCCATCGCGCCGCGGCCGAGATCGCCAGCGCGGCCGACCTCGCCGAGCGGCTCAAGGACCTGATCGCTCCCGGCGATCTCGTCGTCTGCCTCGGCGCGGGCGACATCACCAAGTGGGCCGCGGGGCTCGCCGCCGATATCGCTTCGCGGCGGGAGCGCGCGGCATGAGCGGGCAGATCGGCTCCTGGCAGGACAGCGGCAGCGCGCCGGGTTCGGAAGAGGACTGGGGCTTCGGCGGCTGGGTCCCGACCGACGTGCGCGGCAAGCTGACCAGGAACGCGCCGCTCGACAAGCTCGTGTGGTTCAAGAGCGGCGGCTCGGCCGACTGGCTGTTCGAGCCGGCCGACCTCGACGATCTGACCGCGTTCCTCGCGCAGCTCGACGAGGGGACGCCGATCATGGCGCTCGGCCTCGGCTCGAACCTGATCGTGCGCGACGGCGGCGTCCCCGGCGTGGTCGTCCGGCTCGGCAAGCCGTTCGCGACGGTCGAGGTGCGCCGCGACCAGGTGCTCGAATGCGGCGGCGGGGCGAGCGGCATCCTCGTCTCCTCGACCGCGCGCGACGCCGGCATCGCCGGGCTCGAGTTCCTGCGCGGCATCCCCGGCACCGTCGGCGGCTTCGTGCGCATGAACGGCGGCGCCTACGGGCGCGAGGTGGCCGACGTGCTCGTCGACTGCGACATCGCCATGCCCGACGGCAACGTGATCACCGTGCCCGCCGCGGACTTGCGCTACACCTACCGCCACTCGGAGCTGCCCGACGGCGCGATCGTCGTCGCCGCGCGCTTCAAGGGCACCCCGGGCGATCCCAAGGCGATCGGCGCCGAGATGGACCGCATCGCCGCGGCCCGCGAGGAATCGCAGCCGCTGCGCAGCAAGACCGGCGGTTCGACCTTCAAGAACCCCGAGGGCGACAAGGCCTGGCGCCTCGTCGATGCGGCAGGCTGCCGCGGGCTCAAGCTGGGTGGCGCGCAAGTCAGCGAGAAGCACGCCAACTTCCTGATAAACACCGGCGATGCGACGAGCGCGGACATCGAGGGCCTCGGCGAGGAAGTCCGCCGCCGGGTGTCCGAAAGCCAGGGCGTCACGCTCGAATGGGAAATCCAGAGGGTGGGCCGGTGGTGACGGGTAAGCTCTCCAATGCCGACTACGAGGCGCGGATCCTGGCGAACGTGCAGGAATTCGGGTGCCACATAACGACCGTCGCCGACCCGGATGGCGGTACGCCGAGTTTCTCGTATTCGACCGGCTTCACCCGCTCCGTCGGGCAAGGCGAAGTCATCATCTTCGGCCTGCCCTCGCAGCTGACCGGGTTCATGATCAACGAAACGCTGAGTTTCTGCCGCGACGGCCTGCAGCTCGATGACGGCGTGCAGATCGGCGGACTGCTCCAGGGCTTCGACGTGGTCGCGCGCACCGTTCATCCGGCCAGCATCGTTCGCGAGCATTTCAACTCGGCCATGTGGTTCCACCGGCGCGAGTTCGGCACCGATCTCGATGCCGCGTTCCAGCTGGTTTGGCCCGGCGCGCTGGACGGGCTCTATCCGTGGGACGAGGGCGCATCGTCCGAAGTGCGCGAAGCGCAGCCACCGTTGTACGAACGCGGAGCGATCCATTGACCTTGCCCAAGCTCCACGTCGCCGTCCTGATGGGCGGCTGGGCCAGCGAACGACCGGTCTCGCTGATGAGCGGGCGCGGCGTGGCCGAGGCGCTGCGCTCGCGCGGGCATCAGGTCACCGAGATCGACATGGACCGCGACGTCGCCACGCGGCTCGCCGCGGCCAGGCCCGACGTCGTGTTCAACGCGCTCCACGGCGTGCCCGGCGAGGACGGCACGGTGCAGGGCATGATGGACCTGATGGGCGTGCCCTATACCCATTCGGGCATGGTCACCTCGGTCATCGCGATCGACAAGGAGCTGACCAAGCAGGCGCTCGTCCCGCACGGCATCCCGATGCCCGGCGGGCGCATCGTCAGGAGCGCGGAGCTCTACGAGGGGGACCCGCTGGCGCGGCCCTACGTGCTCAAGCCGGTCAACGAGGGCTCCTCGGTCGGCGTGGCGATCGTCACCGCCGACGGCAACTACGGCAATCCGATCAGCCGCGACGTGGTCGGTCCGTGGCAGGAGTTCGACAGCCTGCTCGCCGAGCCCTACATCCGCGGCCGCGAGCTGACCGCGGCGGTGCTTGGCGACCGCGCATTGCTGGTCACCGAGCTCGTGCCCAAGTCCGGCTTCTACGATTTCGACGCCAAGTACACCGACGGCATGACCGAGCACGTCTGCCCGGCGCAGATCCCGCCCGAGATCGAGAAGCTGTGCCTCGACTACGCGTTGAAGGCGCACCGCATTCTCGGCTGCCGCGGCACCAGCCGCTCGGACTTCCGCTGGGACGACGAGCAGGGCGTCGAAGGGCTGTTCCTGCTCGAAACCAACACCCAGCCGGGCATGACCCCGCTGAGCCTCGTCCCCGAGCAGGCGCGCCATTGCGGGATCGACTACGCCGAGCTCGTCGAAATCGTGATCGAGGACGCGCTGGTCCACTTCGGCAAGCTGGAACGGACCGGCTGATGGCGCAGACCATCCGCCGCAATGCCGCCCCGGCCCGGCGCCAGGCGCGCAGCCAGGGGACCAGGACCAAGGTCCGCAAGGCCAAGGCGAAGACCAATTCGCTGATCGACGCGCTGATGCGCGTGCTGCCGTTCACCGAGGAGCAGCTCCACAAGGCGTTCCTCGTGCTGATCCTCGCCGCCGCGGCGGCCGCGGCCTGGGCCATCGCCAGCGCCGCCGGGCTGACCGCGCTCGCCGGCAGCCAGATGGCGCACGCGGCCGCCAGTGCCGGCTACGAGGTCGAGCGGGTCGAGGTCCACGGCGCCGAGCGGATGAACGAGCTCAAGGTCTACGAGCGCGTGCTCGGCCAGAAGGACCTGGCGATGCCGCTGGTCGATCTCCACGCGCTGCGCGCCTCGCTGATGGAGCTGTCGTGGGTCGAGGACGCGCGCGTCTCGCGCGAGCTGCCCGACACGATCGTGGTCGACATCGTCGAACGCAAGCCGCACGCGGCGCTGAGGCGCGCCGACCGGCTGGTGCTGATCGACCACACCGGTCACGAGCTCGAGCCGGTGTCCGCGGCCGAGGCCAAGGGCCTGCTGCGCATTTCCGGCCCCGGCGCGCAGGCGCAAGTCGAGGCGCTGACCGCGCTGCTCGACGCCGCCCCGGCGCTCAAGCCGCAAGTCGCCGAGGCCGAATGGGTCGGCAACCGCCGCTGGAACCTGACCTTCAAGACCGGCCAGGCGCTCGCGCTGCCGCAAGGCGCCGACAAGTCGTCGGCCGCGCTGATGGACTTCGCCCGGCTCGACGGCACCAATCGCCTGATCGGCGGCAAGGTCGTCGCGTTCGACATGCGCAATCCGCCGCGGATCTATCTCCGCTGCCCGCAATGCCGCGAGGAGGAGCGCAAGCTGTCGGAGGCCGCGGGCACCTGATGGCCAGCCAGCCCAAGAACAGCCCGCGCATCGCCCGCGTGTTCGGCGCGGTCAACATCGGCTCGTTCCGCATCTCGGCGATGATCGCCGGGCTGACCGAAGGCGGCGAGATGGTCGTGCTCGGCAGCGGCCACCGCGCCGCGCAGGGCATCCGCCGCGGCTACGTGACCGACATGGCCGCGGCGACTTACGCCGTACGCGACGCGATCGAGCGCGCCGAGAAGCTCGCCGGGACCAATGTCGCCTCGGTGTGGATCGGCTGCTCGGGCGCCGGGCTCGCCAGCCGCATCGCCCCGGTCGAGATCGAGATCGGCGGCCGGCGGATCGAGGAAGAGGATATCGAGCACCTGCTCGTGTCCGCCCGCGACAGCCTCGAGCCCGACGGGCGCATGGTGCTCCACGCGCAGCCCGCGTGCTATTTCCTCGACGGCGCCGAAGGCATTGCCAACCCGCGCGGGCTCCACGCCGAGCGCCTCGGGGTCGATATCCACGTCATGCTCGCCGACGGCGCGCCGATGCGCAACCTGACCGAGGCGGTGCAGAACGCGCACCTCGAGGTCGAGGCGGTGGTCGCCTCGCCGCTCGCCACCGGCTACGCCTGCCTGACCGCCGAGGAGCGCGACCTCGGCGTCGCGCTGGTCGAGTTCGGCGCGCAAGTGACCAACGTCTCGGTCTACATGGGCGGCATGCTCGTCGGGCTCACGGCGATCCCGCGCGGCTCGGCCGACATCACCGACGCGATCGCCAGCGCCTTCGGCATCCGCCGCTTCCAGGCCGAGCGGCTCAAGTGCGTCCACGGCTCGGCCATCGCCAGCCCGGCCGACCATCGCGAGCTGATCCCGGTCGGCGGCCCGGGCGAGGAACGCGCCGATCCGGTCGCGCGCGGCGCCGACGACAAGAACCGAATCCCGCGCGCGGAGTTGATCAGCGTGATTACCGGCGAACTCGACCGGCTGATCAGCGATGTCGGCCGCGCGCTCGAGGCGCAGGGCTATTCGGGCGGCTACTCGGGCCGCCAGGGCCGCCAGGTCGTGCTGACCGGCGGCGGTGCCGAGCTCGCCGGGCTGGCCGACTACGCCCAGGCGGCGCTCGGCAAGCCGGTCCGCATCGGTCGCCCGCCGCAGCTCAAGGGCTTGCCCGAAGCGCACGGAGTGCCCGGCTTCGCCACGCTCGCCGGGCTCGTATTGTATGCCGCTGAAGACCCGATCGATATTCGCGCGGTGGGCTCGCGGTTCCAGCAGGTGCATCGCCTGTCCGGCCTGCGGCTGGTCCTGTGGCGGCTGTGGCTGGCGATGAAGGAATATTTCTGAGGTCTGCGGCGCTGTGGATAGTTCGATTTACCTTTTGCACGCGCGATTCGCTTTGTGGCACAAGCGGGACAACCATGGTTATCAACGCCTCCTCAAGGAGAGCATCGAATGAGCATTAACATCGGCCCCCCCTCGGTGGAGGAGCTGCGCCCGCGGATCGCGGTCATCGGCGTCGGCGGCGCCGGCGGCAACGCGGTCGCCAACATGATCCAGGCCGAGATCGAGGGTGTCGACTTCATCGTCGCCAACACCGATGCCCAGGCGCTCAACAACTCGGTCGCCGAGCATCGCATCCAGCTCGGGCCCGACATCACCCGCGGCCTCGGCGCCGGCTCGCGGCCCGAAGTCGGCCGTGCGGCGGCCGAAGAGACGGTCGAAGAGATCGAACGCGCGCTCGACGGGTGCAACATGGTGTTCCTCGCCGCCGGCATGGGCGGCGGCACCGGCACCGGCGCGGCCCCGGTGATCGCCGAGGTCGCCCGCAACAAGGGCATCCTCACCGTCGGCGTGGTGACCAAGCCGTTCCTGTTCGAAGGCACGCGGCGCATGCGCTCGGCCGAGGCCGGCATCGACGAGCTGCAGAAGCAGGTCGACACGCTGATCGTGATCCCCAACCAGAACCTGTTCCTCGTCGCCAAGGCCGAAACGACCTTCAAGGAAGCGTTCCAGCTCGCCGACGAGGTCCTCCAGCAGGGCGTCCGCTCGATCACCGACCTGATGGTCATGCCCGGCCTGATCAACCTCGACTTCGCCGACGTGCGCTCGGTCATGGGCGAGATGGGCAAGGCGATGATGGGCACCGGCGAGGGCGAGGGCCCGAACCGCGCGCTCGAGGCCGCGGAGCGGGCGATCGCCAACCCGCTGCTCGACGGCGTCAGCATGCAGGGCGCCAAGGGCGTGATCATCTCGATCATCGGCGGCGAGGACATGAAGCTGCTCGAGGTCGACGAGGCCGCCAACCACATCCGCGAGCTGGTCGATCCCGAAGCCAACATCATCTGGGGCTCGGCGTTCAACCCCGACCTCGACGGCAAGATCCGCGTCTCGGTGGTCGCCACCGGCATAGAGCAGAGCGCCGAGATGGCCCAGGCCGCGGCCAGCCAGCCGCTCGGCTACGGCGTCTCGCGCGCGCCCAAGAAGCCCGCGTTGCCGCTGCCGACCGAAGAGGAGCTCGCCGGCGATGCCGTCGCCTCGGCGCCGGGGCAGCCCGCGCGATTCGATGACGAGGATACCTACGAAGCCACGGAAGCCTATTCGCCTCCCGGATTGCCGGAGTCCTACGATCCCGGCGAAGGCGAGGAGGACTACGACGAGGAAGGCCTGGCCGAGCCCGCCGACGACAGCCAGTTCGGCTCGAACGAAGGCGGCTATGCCTCGCTCGGCTCGATGCGGATCGATCGCGATCCCAACGCCGCGGCCGAAGGCGACGAGTGGGACGAGGAAGGCGCAGAGGGCGGCGAGGACGCGTTCGAGCTGACCAACGAAGCGGTGCCGGAAGCCGGCCCTGCGGCGCCCGCCACGCAGGACGAACTGCTGCTCGACGCGAGCCGGCTGATCGATGCCGACGAGCCGGTCCAGGCCGGCGGCGGCCGTCGCCGGCGCATGCTCGGCGGCGCGGGTGAGCCCGCCGATGCCGAACCGGCGCCGCGTGGCGGTGCCGGTGGCAGTAGCGGTGGCGGCGGCGGCGCGCTCGCGGGCAGCACGCTGTTCGAGCGCATGGCCAACCTCTCGCGCGCCAATGCCGGTGGCGACGAGGACGAAGAGGAAGAAGAGGAAGGCGGCAGCAGCTCGTTGCGCATCCCCCGCTTCCTCGGTCGCCAGAACAACCAGTAAGGTTCTGTTACCATGCGGTTCAGCCGCGCCCGTCTAGGCGGCCCGGCATGAATTCCAGGGCTGGTCTCTTGCTGTCCGGTGCCGCCGCGCTGGCCGGCGCGGCGCTTGCGCTGCCGTTGTCCGCGTCGGCGCAGCCCGTGGTGCAGGCCCTGCCGAACCCCGCGCAGCAGCGGCTCAACGACGCCTTGCGCACGCTCGGGCAGGATCCGCATTCGGTCCGCGCGCTGACCGAGGCCGGGCAGGCCTCGATCGGCCTCGGCGATCTCAACGCGGCGGCGGGCTTCTTCCGCCGCGCCGAGGCGGTCGCGCCGGCCGATGGCGGCGTGAAGGCGGGCCTCGCCGCGATCGCGGTCCGCCAGGGCCAGGCGCTCGAGGCGCTGCGGCTGTTCGCCGAAGCCGAGGCGGCCGGCGAGCCGATGCAGATCCACGCCGCCGAGCGCGGGCTCGCCTACGATCTCGTCGGCGACACCGTGCATGCGCAGGAGCAGTATCAGGTCTCGCTGGCGATCGGCGCCGATCCCGAGGTCGTCCGCCGCATGGCGCTGAGCCAGGCGATCGCGGGAAATCAGGCGGCGTCCGAAGCCACGCTGCTGCCGCTGCTGCAGGGCCGCGATCTCGCCGCCTATCGCACGCGCGCTTTCGCGCTGGCGATCCTCGGCAAGGACGACGAGGCGGTCTCGATCGCCGAGACGATGCTGCCCGAGCGCCTGTCGGGCCGGCTCGCGCCGTACTTGCGCTACATGCCGCGGCTCACCCGCGCGCAACAGGCCGCCGCCGGCAATCTCGGGATCTTCCCGCGCGCGGCGGAAATCGGCCGCGATGACCCCGCGGTCGCCGCCTATGCTGCTTCGATCGCCGTCCCGGCGCCCGTGCGCACGGCCGACGCGCGGCTGGTGCCGAATGGCGCACCTCTCGGCCGACGCGAGAGCGCTGCGGCTCCCGCGCCTTCGCCCGCGCCCGCACCCGCGCCACAGGCGGCCGCTTCCACGCCCCAGGCCAGCGCCGCTCCCGATCGCGTGTACGCCGTCGCGCCTGCGCCCGCGCCGCAGCCGACACCGGCTCCGCCTCCGGCCATGGTCCAGGCCGTGCCCACGCCGACGCCGGCGCCCGCAGCCACGGTCCAGGCCGTGCCGACTCCGACACCGACGCCCGCAGCCACGGTTCAGGCTGTGCCGACCCCCACGCCGCCACCGGCCGCAGTGGCTCAGGCGCAGCCTGCGCCGGCACCAGCGGTCAGTGCCGCCACGCCCGTCGCTACCGCGAGCGAGCCGCCGATCGTCGGGCCGGTCGACGAGGAGGCGCCCGTAGTCGTCGCCGCGCTGCCCGGCGCCGCGCCTTCGGCCGAGCCGCCGCGGCCCTCGATCTCGCTGCCGGCACCTCCGCCCGAGCAGGCCGATCTCGCCGCCGCCTTCGCCGATTTCACGGCTTCGGGCCCGACACCGCAGCCGATCGAAGGCGCGGTCGACATCACCACGATCCAGCCGCGTCGCGAGGCCCCGCCGCGACCGGCGACGCCGGCGCCGCCGCCGCGCCCGGTCCAGCCGAGCCGGCAATGGGTCCAGGTCGCGACCGGCCGCGACACCGCCGCGCTCGAGTTCGACTGGCGGCGGATCAAGCGCAGCGCGGGCGGCCTGCTCGACAAGTACAAGCCCTACGTCGCCGCCTGGGGCCAGACCAACCGGCTCGTCGCGGGGCCTTTCGCGAGCGCCGCCGAAGCGCAGGACTTCGTCGCCAAGCTCAAGGGCAAGCAGCTCGACTCCTTCCGGTTCACGAGCGCCCAAGGTGAAGAAGTCCGGCCGCTCGAATGACGGTTGCGCGGCCGCTGCGGCGTCTTTTGCACACCTTGCCAACAGGGTTGTATAGTTTTGCCCAGTGACGCCATGGCGCCCGATTGCGCTGGACAAGGCCCCCGGCGCATGTGCAGGCCGCACTGAGCGGCCCGGGAAAGAGCGGATGATGAATATCGGACGGCGCGAGCACATCGAAGAATCCGACGACGCCGCGCCCGTGGAAATGCTCGCGCAGCTGTTCGAGGCGCACGGCTGGCCGTGCGAGTTCGTCAACGACGACGAGATCAGCGGCGAGATCCAGGGCAGCTGGGCGACCTACCAGGTGCGCGGCATCTGGCGCTCCGAGGACCAGGTCCTGCAGTTGCTGTGCCTGCCCGAGATCCGCGTGCCCGAGGCCAAGCGCAAGCCGGCCTACGAGCTGCTCGCGCTGGTCAACGAGCAGCTCTGGCTCGGCCACTTCGACATCTGGTCGAACGGCGGCGTGCTGCTCTACCGGCATGGCCTGATGCTCGGCAGCGAAGGCATGCTGAGCCTGTCGATGGCCCAGCTCGCGGTCGAGAGCGCGGTCGCCGAGTGCGACCGGTTCTATCCCGCGTTCCAGTTCGTGCTGTGGGGCGACAAGAAGCCCAAGGACGCGCTCGAAGCCGCGCTGGTCGACGCCGCGGGCGAGGCCTGATCCCGCTTCCGATGTTCCAGTCCATCCTCCTCGTCGGCTGCGGCAACATGGCCGGGGCCATGCTCCAGGGCTGGCTCGCGGCCGGGTTCGATCCCGCGCGGTTCAGCGTGTTCGACCCGTTCGCGCGCGAGCTGCCCGCCGGCGTGCAGCGCCTCGACGCGCTGCCCGAGGGCCGTGCGTTCGACGCGATCCTGCTCGGCGTGAAGCCGCAGCTGCTGGCCGATGTCGCGCCGCACGTCGCGCCGCTCGCCGGCCAGGGCACCACGCTGTTCTCGATCCTCGCCGGCGTCGAGCTCGCCGTGCTCCGGGGGCATTTCCCGCAGGCGGGCGGCCTGGTCCGCCTGATGCCGAACCTCTCGGCAGCGCTCGGCAAGTCGCCGATCGCGCTCGCCGCGCAGGGCCTCGACCAGGCCGGGCAGGATGCCGCGACCGCGCTGCTCGCGCCGCTCGGCACGCCCGAATGGATCGCCGAACAGGCGTTCGACCTCGTCACCGCGCTGGCCGGCTCGGGCCCGGCGTTCGTCTACCGCTTCATCGACGCGCTGGCCCAGGCCGCCGCGGCGCTCGGGCTTCCTGCCGAGCAGGCCTCGCGCCTCGCGCTGGCGACGGTCGACGGGGCCGCCGCGCTCGCCGCGGTCTCGCCGCACGATCCCGGCGAGCTCGCGCGCCGCGTCGCGAGCCCCGGCGGGGTGACCCAGGCCGGCCTCGACGCGCTCGACGAGGACGGCGCGCTCGGCCGCGTGATCGAGGCAACCTTGCGTGCGGCGCGCGATCGCAGCGCGCAAATGGCCGCCGAGGCCCGCGCGAAAGGCTAGCGCGCGACAATTCGCGACGTCCGGTTTTCCTTGAATCCGCGGGCCATGATCGCGATATTGCCGCTACCGGCTTGTCGTCGCTCGGCGCCGGAATGGAGTTCGTAATGGCGAATTGGAACGATCCCCAGGATACCCGGACCGGCTTCGGCACGTCGTTCGGCTCTGCGGGCGCGGTGGGGACCGGTCGCACGGAAGTGTTCGACCAGGGCCTTCGCCGCCACATGCTCTCGATCTACAACTACATGGCCAGCGGCGTGCTGCTGACCGGCATCATCGCCCTGGTGACGGCCAGCTCGGGCTTGGCCTACAGCTTCGCCAGCGGTCCGCTGATGTGGATCGTCGCGCTGTCGCCGCTCGCGATCGTGTTCGCGATGAGCTTCGGCGCGCAGAAGTTCTCGACCACCACGCTCCAGGCGATGTTCTGGGGCTTCGCGGTGCTGATGGGCCTGTCGCTGTCGACGATCTTCCTCGTCTACACCGGCGGCTCGATCGCGGCGACGTTCTTCGCCACGGCGGGCGCCTTCGCCGGCCTGAGCCTGTTCGGCTACACCACCAAGAAGGACCTCAGCGGCTGGGGCAGCTTCCTGATCATGGGCGTGGTCGGTCTGATCATCGCCAGCGTGATCAACATCTTCCTGCAGTCGGCCGCGCTGATGTGGGCGGTCAGCTTCCTCGGCGTGCTGATCTTCGCCGGCCTCACGGCCTACGACACGCAGAAGCTCAAGCAGCAGTATGCCTACGTGCGCGGCACCGAGTGGGCGGGCAAGGCGGTCGTCCTCGGCGCGCTCAACCTGTACCTCGACTTCATCAACATGTTCCTGTTCCTGCTGCGGTTCATGGGCAACACCCGCAACTGATCGCAGCGACGACGAGGTTCAGCATGCCCGGGGTGCACAACCGCACCCCGGGCATTTTCTTTGCTTCACCGCCACGGTAGGAACGTGCTTAATCCGCGCGCAAGGTGCGGCGCGGCAGGATCGCCGCCCGTCCAGAGAGGGGACAGCATGGTTCCGGTTCGTTTCGAGTGGCTGAGAAATTTGGCAGCAGGCGCCGTCGCCGCTGCAGTGCTGGCGGGTTGTGCCACGCCGCCCCCTCCGCCGCCGCCACCGCCGCCTCCGCCGCCCCCGCCGCGGGTCGAGGCCATCCCCTACCGGCCGGTTCCGCCCGGTGGCGCGGCCTATGTCATGGACATCCCGCCGGTCGGCCCCGACGGGCGCCGGCAGACCGTCAACATCGGCCTCAACGACAACGACACCCTGTGGCACTTCCGCTCGGGCTGGAACGTCGCCGCGCTCAACTGCCTCGATGCCGAGCACCAGGTGATCCTCGACGGCTACTCGGCCTTCCTGCGCACCTTCTCGCGCAAGCTCGCGACCACCAACACCGCCATCGACGCGCAATTCCGCCGCCAGTACTCGGCGCGCAACGCCGCCGTGAAGGCGCGCGAGACCTACATGACGCAGGTCTACAACTACTTCGCGCTGCCGCCCGCGCGGGCCGACTTCTGCAACGTGGCGCTGGCCTTCTCGAACGAGTTCCTCGCCACGCCGCCGAGCGACGTCAACCAGTTCGCGGCGACCAACCTCGCGCGGATCGACGCGGTGTTCGAGCAGTTCTTCCGCGCCTACGACCAGTACCGCGTCGATTCGGCCGCGTGGGACGCGCGCTACGGCGCGCAGTACGGCGCCTCGCAGCCGGGCTACGTCGCGGTCCATGCGATCGGCGAGCCGAGCGTTGGCGCGAGCCTGACCAGCTCGACCGCCCCCGAGCTCGCCGGCGAGGTCGTCGATCCCGACAGCGGCGCGCGGATTCCCGTGCTTCCGGTGCCCGAGAACTCGGTCACCACGCCGATCGTGCAGCCGGTTCCCGAAGAGCCGCAAGGCCCGCCGAGCACTTCGCGCCGATAGGCGCATATTTGCGCTTGGAAGCGCGCAACCTTTTCGCTAGGGAGCGCGCTCTTCGCGGGGCCAGCCCCCGCGTGACACTGGAACGGGGCTGTAGCTCAGCTGGGAGAGCGCGTCGTTCGCAATGACGAGGTCAGGGGTTCGATCCCCCTCAGCTCCACCAGTGTCCGATCCTTCGACAAGCTCAGGATGAGCGGTGTCGGGCGATCGCCGCCCTTGGTCACGGCGGATGTCGAGTGACCTCCTCCCAGAGTCCGCTCGTCCTGAGCTTGTCGAAGGACACAGGCGCGACATCTGGTTCAAAAGCGAATAACGAGTCTCGATGCACTTCCTAGACCAGGCCAAGATCCATCTGCGCTCGGGCGCCGGCGGCCCCG
>CBHWED010000031.1:0-21088 GCA_966112795.1 uncultured bacterium | reverse complement strand
AGCACTGTCTTCGGGAGGCAGGGGCCGGAGGTTCGAATCCTCTCTCCCCGACCACTTCACCGTTTCCCGCCTCGGGCGAAAACGGTGACTGACGCATCCAATCGCGAATTCGATCTCGTGGCGGCCTGTTGCAGGCCGCCGCGCGATCCCGCGCGCGCTGCCGCGGTGCAAGTCGCGGCAGGCGCCGATCCCGATTGGGCCCACGTCCTGCGCATCGCCCGCCGGCATCGCGTCGAGCCGCTCGTCCTCGACGGCTTGCGCAACGCCGGCATCGCCTTGCCCGCCGCGGCGAGCGCCCTCGCCGAGCGCGTCGCCGCGGGCGCGCGGGATCGGCTCGCGCTGACCGCCGAGACACTGCGGCTCGACGGCCTGTTCGAAGCCGCCGGCATCGACCGGCTGCATTTCAAGGGGGCGACGCTCGACCGGCTTGCCTACGGCCGTGCCGGCTTCAAGCAATCGCGCGACATCGACGTGCTGATCGATGCCCGGGACCTCGACCGCGCCGAGGCCCTCATGGCCGACCAGGGCTATGTGCGCGACTATCCGAGCCCCGAGCTCGCAGCGCAGGTCCAGGCCGATTCGGCCCGGCGCCGCGTCTTCATGCGCCGGGAGAAGGAAACTGTGTGGCGCCGGGGCAAGCTCGTGGTCGAAATTCACTGGCGGCTCGCGACGAGCCTGTACCTGCTTCCCGGCGTCGACGTTTCCGCACCGCGGCAAAGCGTCGAGCTCATGCCCGGCCGGCGCGTCGCCACGCTCGCCCCGCCCGAGCTCTATGCCTACCTCGCGCTGCACGGCTCGTATCACGCCTGGTTCCGGCTCAAGTGGCTCGCGGACTTCGTCGCGCTCGTCGCCGAGCTGCCGCCAGCCGACCTCGCCGAGCTGCATCGCCGCGCCGTCGCCTTGCGCGTCGGCCGGTGCTCGGCCCAGGCGCTGCTGCTCGGCGAGCAAGTCCTCGGCCTCGCGCTGCCGTCCGAGCGGGCCGCGCAATTGCGCTCCGACCCGGCCGTGCGCGGGATGATGGCGTTCGCGCGTTCGGTGTTCACCGCGCCCGTGGCGCCCGGCGAGGTCGAGCTGCTGCGCCCGCACCGCGGTCGGCTGCTGCGCTCGCAATGGCTATCCTCGACGCACTGGCGGTACCGGATCGAGCTCGCCGCGGGAGCTTGGCGGCGGCTCCAGGACATGGTGCGAGCGCCGTTTCGGCGATGAACCGGTCCTGGGCGGGGTCGCGCCGCGCCGCGATCGCGAGCGAAAGGCTTGCCGCATTGCACCAAATGCGGCTAACGCGCTGCCCGCTAACACAAATGGCGACAGAGGGGCTCGGCCGCCCATCCTTGGTGCGGCTCAGTTCGCGATGTCCCGATCTTCGATAGGGTTAATGCGTTGGCCGAGGGTCCAGCCCATGAACCCGGGGGAACGCTGACGATGAAGTTTGATTCGGTTTTGATTACCGGCGGCACGGGCTCGTTCGGAAAGCAGATGCTGCACAAGCTCCTGCAGACGGACGTCGAGCGGATCGTCATTTTCAGTCGCGACGAGCTCAAGCAGTTCGAGCTGTCGAACCTGCCGTGGGTCCAGCCGCATCTCGACCGCATTCGCCTGTTCCTCGGCGACGTCCGCGATCCCGAGCGGCTCAAGCTGGCTTTCGAGAACGTCGACGTGGTGATCCACGCCGCGGCGCTCAAGCAGGTCCCGGCGGCCGAGTACAACCCGTTCGAAGCGATCAAGACCAACGTCATGGGCGCGCAGAACGTCATCGACGCGGCGCGCGCCAACGGCGTGAAGCGGGTCGTCGCGCTGTCGACCGACAAGGCCGCGGCGCCGATCAACCTCTACGGCGCGACCAAGCTGTGCTCGGACAAGCTGTTCGTCGCGGCCAACAATTACCGCGGCCAGCACGACACGACCTATTGCGTGGTCCGCTACGGCAACGTCATGGGCAGCCGCGGCAGCGTCATCCCGTTCTTCCTGAACCGCAAGGCGAGCGGCGTGCTGCCGATCACCGACGAGCGCATGACGCGCTTCTCGATCACGCTCGACGAGGGTGTCGACTTCGTGCTCGACTGCCTCGAGCGGATGTGGGGCGGCGAGCTGTTCGTGCCCAAGATCCCGTCCTACCGCATCCTCGACGTCGCGACCGCAATCGCGCCCGAGGCGCGCACCGAGATCGTCGGCATCCGCCCCGGCGAGAAGCTCCACGAGGAGATGATCACCACCACCGACGCGCTCAACACGGTCGAGTTCGACGACTACTACGTGATCCTGCCGTCGATGCCGCTGTGGGACCTCGACAAGTTCAAGGCCGAGAGCGGCAAGTCGCCGGGCAAGCTCGTGTCGGATGGCTTCGCCTACAACAGCGGCACCAACGACCGCTTCCTGACCGTCGACGAGCTGCGCGAGCTCATCGATCAGCATGTCGCCTGAGGTCATCCCCTACGGGCGGCAGGACATCGCGTCCGAGGATGTGGACGCGGTCATCGATGTTCTGCGGTCGGACTGGCTGACCCAGGGGCCGGCCATCGGCCGGTTCGAAGGCGCGATCGCCTCGTGGTGCCAGGTGCCGTTCGCGGTCGCGATGAACAGCGCCACCTCGGCGCTGCACGTCGCCTGCCTCGCGCTCGGCGTCGGCCCCGGTGACCTCGGCTGGACGGTGCCGATCAGCTTCGTCGCCTCGGCCAACTGCATCCTTTACTGCGGCGCCGAGGTCGATTTCGTCGACGTCGACCCGGTCGATGGCAACATCGACCCGGCCGCGCTCGAGGCGAAGCTCGCCGAGGCCGATCGCGCCGGACGGCTGCCCAAGGTTCTGATCCCGGTGCTGTTCACCGGCAGGCCCTACGACCAGGCGCGGATCGCCGAGCTTTGCGCGCGCTACGGCGTCAAGATCATCGAGGATGCGAGCCACGCGATCGGCGCGCGCGGCGCCGGCGGCGAAGTCGTCGGCAGCTGCCGCTGGGCCGACATCTGCGTGTTCAGCTTCCATCCGGTGAAGATCGTCACCACCGCCGAAGGCGGCGTCGCCACGACCCGCGACGCGGAGCTTGCGCAGCGCCTGCAGGACTTCCGCTCGCACGGCATCACCAAGGCGCCCGAGCGGCTCGAGGAGCAGGACCCCGGCGCGTGGTACTACGAGCAGCACGCGCTCGGCTTCAACTACCGCATGACCGACATGCAAGCCGCGCTCGGCGCCAGCCAGATGCGCCGGCTCGACGAGTTCGTCGAGCGCCGCAACGCGCTCGTACTACGATACGAAGAGCTGCTCGCCCGCTTGCCGATCGAGCGCCCGCCGCTCGTCGACACGCCCGGCGCGCGCTCCTCCTGGCACCTCTACCCGATCCACACCGGCGACTTGTCCCGCCGCCGTATGTACTTCGACAAGCTACGCGCCCGGAACATCGGGGTGCAGGTGCATTACATCCCCATCCATCACCAGCCCTACTATCGTGCCCTCGGCTTCCGCCCCGGCATGTTTCCGGGTGCCGAACGCTTCTACGCCGGCGCCCTGTCGATCCCGCTGTTCTCGGCCATGACCGAGGACCAGCAGGACCGGGTGGTGGCAGCGATCGGTGAGGTTTCCCGAGAGATCAATTGAGATGACGGCGCCATCCCGCCTCGCTCTGGGTACCGTCCAGTTCGGTCTCGACTATGGCATCACCAACCGCACCGGTCAGGTCGGCGATGACGCGATCGCAGCGATCCTTCGATGCGCGTCGAACGATGGGATCGACACGCTCGACACCGCCTCGCTCTACGGCGAATCGGAGGCGGCGATCGGCCGCAACGAGGAAAGCGCGGCGTTCCGCGTCGTCACCAAGACTCCCAAGTTCGCCGATGCCTCTTCGCCCGAGGAGGCCGTGGCCCGGCTTCGCCTGTCGCTCGATACCTCGCTGGTGCGGCTACGGCGGCACGCGGTCGATGCGCTGCTGCTGCACGATGCCGATGACTTGCTCGGACCCTACGCGGCCGAGCTGTGGGAAGCGATGGAACGGGCCAAGGCGGCCGGGCTCGTGGGCAAGATCGGCCTCTCGGTCTATCACGGCCACCAGATCGACGCCGCGCTCGCGCGCTTTCCGATCGAGATCCTGCAACTGCCGATCAATCCGCTCGACACGCGCCTGATCGAGGGCGGTCAGATCGCCCGTCTGGCGCAAGCCGGCGTCGAGATCCACGCGCGGTCGCTGTTCCTCCAGGGCCTGCTGCTGCAGGCGCCCGAGGCGCTCGAGCCGCGCTTCGGCCCCTTGCGCGATGCCGTCGCCGAGCTCGACGCCTGGGCGACCGCGGTCGGCTTGAGCCGGCTCGAGGGCGTGCTCGCGCTCGCCCTGCGAATCCCCGAAATCACCCGTTTCGTCGTCGGCGTGACCTCCGAGCGAGAATTACAAGAGATTGTAAACGCTGGAAGAGTCGCCGAAGGGGTGCAAGAATTGCCGAGCTTTGCTAGCAGCGCGCCGTTGGATCAGCGTCATCTCGATCCATCGCGCTGGGGCGAGCTCGGTCAGCCGAACCGGCCAGTTGAAAGGACCTCCGAATGACCGAGCTCAGGAAGTGCGGCAGCTGCTTGCTGCCGGAAACTTACGAGACGATCGAATACGACACCGCCAACGTGTGCAACATCTGCCGCGGGAAGCAGTATCGCGAGGAGAAGATCGACTGGTCGGCGCGCAAGGTCATGCTCGACGAGCTCGTCGAGCAATACCGCGGCAAGTACGACTATGACTGCATCGTGCCGTTCTCGGGCGGCAAGGATTCGACCTACACGCTGTGGTACCTGATCAACGAGTACAAGCTGAAGCCGCTGGTGGTCCGTTTCGACCACGGCTTCATGCGCGACACGCTCGAAGAGAACAACACGCGCACGTTCAAGAAGCTCGGCGTCGACGTGATCAGCTTCACCCCGAACTGGAAGCTCGCCAAGCGGCTCATGCTGGAGGCGCTCAAGCGCAAGGGCGATTTCTGCTGGCACTGCCACACCGGGATCTTCTCGTACCCGATGCACATCGCGGTGAAGTTCAACGTGCCGCTGGTGTTCTGGGGCGAGCCGTCGTCGGAATACACCCAGTATTACGACTACGCCGACGACGAGATCGAGCAGGTCGACGAGACGCGCTTCAACCGCTTCGTCAACCTCGGCATCACCGCCGAGGACATGTACGGCATGATCAAGGACGACTTCCCGGTCGAGCCGCGCGACCTCCTGCCCTACACCTATCCGGCGCTGCGCGACCTCAAGCGCCTGCGCTACAATTCGGTGTGCCTCGGCTCGTATATCCCGTGGGACGTCAAGAAGAACGTCGAGATCATCCAGCGCGAGCTCGGCTGGCAGGGCGACCAGGTCGAAGGCATGCCGTGGGAGGAATATCCCTACGAGAAGATCGAATGCTACATGCAGGGCATGCGCGACTACATCAAATACCTGAAGCGCGGGTACAGCCGCGTGAGCCAGATGGTGGCGCTCGACCTGCGCAACGGCCGCATCACCAAGGAGCGCGGGCAGGAGCTGGTCGACCAGTTCGAGGGGCGCAAGCCGCCGTCGCTCGAGCTGTTCCTCGACTACGTCGGGCTCGATGAGGCCGAGTTCAACGCGATCGTCGACAACACCGTCGTGCCGCCGAACAAGCCCGACTACGGCACCAACGAATGGGCGCCGAAGACCTGGGACTTCGATCGCTGGTATCGCGAGGATCCCGAATCCGCGGGGCCGCGCTAGGCCACGACGGCGGGGCACGGCCGAACCATGACCACCGGGCTCAACCTCGCGGCGATGGCGGATCCGCGGATCGAAGGCGAGCGCATCTACCTTCGCCGGCTGGCTGCCGGCGACGTTTCCGAGACCTATCTCGGATGGATGCGGGCGCCCGAGATCAATCGCTACCTCGAATCCCGCTTCGCCGCGCACAGCCTGGAAAGCCTGCACGAGTTCGTCGCGAAGCTGGCCGGCGATCCGCTCAACCTGTTTGCGGGTATTTTCATGCGCGACGGCGATCGGCACATCGGCAACATCAAGCTCGGCCCGATCGAGGTCCGCCACCGGCGCGCCGATATCGGACTGCTGATCGGCGATGCCGAGTGCTGGGGTAAAGGCTTCGCGACCGAGGCGATCGGAATCCTGTCCGATTTCGCCTTCGGCCAAGTGGGCCTCCACCGGCTTACCGCGGGCGCCTACGCGGCGAACGAAGGATCCTCGCGCGCGTTCGAGCGCGCCGGTTTCGAGCGCGAGGGGCTGCTCCGCAGCCACTGGTACTGCGACGGCCGGTTCCAGGACGGGGTCTTCCTCGGCCGGATCAACCCGGCCGAGCCGGACGCCTAGGCCGGAAACGGAAGCAAGAGACGAGCATGGCGCGGCTGCTGTTCATCGAAAATCGCGAGAAGACGATCTTCTGGGCGGCCATCGCCCGCGTGCTGCAGGCTCGCGGCCACCGGATATCCTGGATCGTGCAGAACCCGGTCTTCGGAGGCGACCTTCCGGGCCAGGTTTACCAGATCGCGTTTCCCAGGGCCGGAGACCTCGACACCACCGTCGATCTCGCCGCCTTTCCGGCGCTCGTGACCGATCGCGGTCGCCAGCTATTCGGCGCCGGGTCCGCCCATTACGGGTACTACGCGAAGGAGATCGCGAGCATCCTCGACCGCGATGCGCCGGACGTGGTGCTCGGCGAACCGACGCTGTTCCACGAGCTGACCGCGATCGACTTGTGCGCAGCCCGGGGCATTCCGTTCGCGCATCCGGTCGGCGAGCGCTATCCCAACGGGCGCTTCGCGGTCTTCGACGGTGCGAGCCAGTGCCCGCTCGTCGACAGCGGCGAGCAGATGGACGACGCCGCGGCGACCGAGCTCGCCGCCTGCATCGGCAGCGGACGGACCGTGCCGAGCTACATGAACACCGGCGATGCCAAGCGCCTCGCGCGGCGCGCGAAATGGGTGGCGATGCGGCTTCGCGTGCTCGCCGGGCGGCTTCGCGGTGAGACTTACAACACTCCCTCGCTCGGGCGCAAACTGGCGCTCAACCGGCTGGTCAAGACGAATGCCGCGCGCTGGGGCGCGGCGGAGCGGCTACCGGTGCCCGGCACCCGCACGCTGCTCTACCCGCTGCAGATGCAGCCGGAGAACACGATCGACGTCTGGGGCCGCCCCGATTGCGACCAGGTCGACATCCTGCGCCGCATCCTCGCCGCCACGCCCGACGACGTGCACGTCGCGGTCAAGGCGAACCCGAAGCCGTTCTACGAGCTCTCGACCGCGCTGCTCGACTTGTGCGTCGATCACCCGCGGCTCGTGCTGCTGCCGTTTTCGATGCGCATGAACGAGGCGATGGAGGTGACCGAAGGGGCGATCACCGTCACCGGCACCGTCGGCTACGAGGCCGTGTTCGGCCGTGGGCGCTGCATTTCGACCGCGCATCCGGTACTGGACGAGCATTTCCCGGACTTCGTCGCGCCGTCGATCGAAGCCGCGGCGCGACGGCTGCTCGACGAGCCGAACGCCGGGCGCGGATCGACCGGCGAAGGCGTTCGCCTGCTGCAGGCGCTGATGGCGCGGTCGTTCGACGGCCTGATCAACGATCCGGTGTCCGACCCGCGCTGCATCGAGCCCGAAAACGTCGCCAAGATCGCCCACGGCATCGGCGTCGCCATCGCGGCGATCGAGGCGCGCGCGAAGGGCGGCGGCGCCTCGGCGGCCGCCCCTCGCCCGGTCAGCGCACTCGGAACAGCGGCTTGAGCGGTTCGCAGCGGAGCTGCGCGCGCACGTCGCCCGCGGCCACCGCGTCGCGCATGATCGGAAACACTTCGTCGTAGACCGCGAGCAGGCGGTCGATATCCGCGTCGCTGTGCGCGTACGACAGGTTGTGGGTGCCGACGGTGAGGATGCCGCGCGCCAGAACTTCCTGCAGGAACAGGGTCTTGAGCTCGAAGCCGTCGGCATCGGGCTGCTCGGTGATGACCATGAAGGTCCAGCTCGGGTGGCCGACGATCGAGACGAAATCGCCGCAGCCATGCGCGGCGATGCGGGCGCGGACACCTTCGATCAGCCGCTCGCCCCGGCGGGTCAGCACGGCCGGCACGTCCTCGCGGTCGAGCTTGTCGATCGCCGCCTTGGCCGCCGCGAGCGAGAGCAATTCGCCGCCCATGGTGAACGAGAAGAAAATCTCCTCGAACTCGTGCATCACGTCGGCGCGGCCGACGACGGCCGATAGCGGATAGCCGTTGGCGAGGCCCTTGCCGAAGCAGGCGAGGTCCGGAGTCACTCCGAACAGCTCCTGCGCGCCGCCCTTGGCGAAGCGGAAGCCGGTGATGGTCTCGTCGAACACCGCCAGCGCGCCGTGCTCGTGCGCGAGATCGACGACGCCCTGGAGGAAGCCTTCTTCGGGCCAGGCGACGTTCATCGGCTCGAGGATCACCGCCGCGAACTCGCCCGGGTGCGCCTCGAGGATCGTCTTGAGCGAGCCCAAGTCGTTGTACTGGAACCCGTGGGTCAGCGCGCGGGTGGCCTGCGGCACGCCGCGGTTGCGCGCGGTCGAGCCGATGTACCAGTCCTGCCACCCGTGATAGCCGCACACGGCCACGCGATCGCGCCCGGTGAACGCGCGCGCGGCGCGGACCGCCCCCGCGGTGGCGTCGGAGCCGTTCTTGCCGAAGCGGACCATTTCCGCGCACGGAACGAGCTCGACGATACGTTCGGCGACCTCGATCTCGGCCACGTTCGACAGCGTGAAGATGGTCCCGCGGGTCAGCTGGTCGGTGACGGCAGCGCTGACTTCGGGATCGCTGTGGCCGAGCGTCACCGAGCACAGCGCGTTGTTGAAATCGAGGTACTCGTTGCCGTCGACGTCCCAGGCGCGCGAGCCACTGGCCCGGTCGACGAAGAACGGCGCCGCGCCGCGAGGGAACTGGGTATGGCTCTTCGAGAACGTCTGCGCGCCGAGCGGGATGACGCGCAGCGCGCGCTCGAGCATCTCGGCGGACCGGGCATAGCTGCGGATGGGGCTGTCGCTCATTGCTTTCCTTCTTCGATTTCGGCCTGTTCCGACTTGCGCAGCCCTTCGTTGCGCTGGAAGCCGGTGTTCAAGGTGACGAGCTCGGGCTGCTCGGCGAGCAGCGCCAGCACGTCCGCGGTGGTGAAGGCGGGATTCCCGGGGAACAGTGTCTCGTACACCCGACACACGAACGCGTAGTCCTCGGGCTCGTCGACGGTCCAGCGCATGTGCGACAAGTCGGTCTCGCTCTCGAGCGAGCCGAGCCGGAAGCGGTCTCCGCGCGAGGTCAGGAACGGCATCACGTGCTCGCGCTCGAGCTGGCGCTCGGCCTCGCGCCATGCGGTCTCGAGCGCGGCGAACTTGACCACCTCGACGTCGAGCCCGTCGGGCCAGGTCGGGTTGAGCGTGTTCGACGCGTAATCGTAGTCGCCGTCGACCGCGAACCCGATCACCCGATCGACGACTTCCCAGTCGGCCAGCGGGCAGTCGCCGGTCACGCGCACGACGTGGTTCGGCGCATGCGGCCGCGCGGCCTGGTAGTAGCGGTCGAGCACGTCGTCGAGCGAGCCCCGATAGAGCTCGATCCCGGCCCGGGCAGCGATCTCGGCGACCGGGTCGTCATCGCTGCGGTCGCTGGTCGCGAGCACCAGCTTGTCCATGCGCCGCGAGCGCAGCAGCCGCTCGATCTGCCGCTCGAGCATCGGCGCGCCGGCCATCGGCATGAGCACTTTGCCGGGCAGCCGGGAGGATGAGGCGCGCGCCTGAAGAACACCTAGGATCATGGTCACCGCTCGTCAGACGATCTTGAAGGGAAGGCCGTAGTTGCTGAGAAAGGCCTTGGCCCGGATCGGGTTGGAATCGGAGAAGTTGAACAGGCTTCCGCAGGCGACCGCGCTGACGTCGGTTTCGAGGAAGGCGTCCTTGAGATGCTCGTAGTTGCCCGACCCGCCGCCGGCGATCACCGGCACGGTCGCGACCGCCTTGACCTGGCGGATCAGCTCGAGGTCGTAGCCTTCCATCGTGCCGTCGCGGTCGATCGACTGGATCATGATCTCGCCGGCGCCCGCTTCGATGCAGCGGCCGACGTGGTCGGCCAGCGAGACGGTCTCGCGCATGCGCCCGCAGTCGGACCACAGGCCGTATTGCCCCTGCTCGGCGTCCCAGCGCGCGTCGATGCTGACGATGACCGCCTGCGCGCCGAAACGCTCTGCGGTGGCGGTGATGATCGAGCGGTCGACGTAGAGCACCGAATTCATCACGACCTTGTCGGCCCCGGTACGGATCAGCTCGGCCGCGTCCTCGGGCGTGCGGATGCCCCCGCCCATCGCCATCGGCATGAAGCTCACTTCCGAGACGCGCTCGATCACCTCGCGCAGCATGTCGATCGTGCGGTTGTCGCGGGCGATGTTGAGGAACACCAGCTCGTCGGCGTTCTGCGAGTTGTAGACCGCCGAGCTCTTGACCGGGTCGCCGACGTCGCGCCACTCGCCGAACTTGACCGTCTTCACCAGCCGGCCGTCGAGCAGCAGCTGCACGGGAATGATCCGCTTCTTCAGCACCGGCCGTCCCACAGGCAGAAGTTCTCGATCAGCTTGAGGCCGTTGGCCTGGCTCTTTTCGGGATGGAACTGGAAGCCGACGACGTTGTCGCGCGCGACGATCGAGGCGAACGGGGTGCCGTATTCGGTCTCGCCGAGGAATTCCTCGGGGTGGTCGGTCTGGAGCGCGTAGCTGTGCACGAAGTAGAAATCCCGGCCCGGCTTGAGCCCCTCGAGGACCGGGTGGGCGAAGTGGAACTTCACGCTGCTCCAGCCGACATGCGGCAGAACCTGGCCGTTCCCTTCGGGCAAGCGTTCGACGCGTCCGTGCACCAGGCCGAGACCTTTGGTCCCGCCGCCCTCGGCGCCATACTCGGCGAACAGCTGCATCCCGGCACAGATCCCGAGCACCGGACGGCCCGAGGCGGCGAAATCGCGGATGCAGTTCGCGAGCCCTTCTTCCTCGAGGTGCGCCATGACCGCACGGAAGTTGCCCACGCCGGGGACGATCAGATGGCTGAGATCATCGAACGCGCCGTCCTTGTCGACGAGCACCGGATCGAAGCCGTTCTCGTACACGGCGTTGTAGACCGAGCGCAGGTTGCCAATCGGCATCCTCAGGATACCTATCGTCGCGTCGTTGCTCATGGGGAAAGGAAGCCGCCGATCCTGGGAAACCCGGCCATCTATAGGGGCTTGCCAATGCAAGGCAAGTCCTGCCATCGCCGGCCTCGATGGACGGGAATCCGATGTCAGGAAACGGCTCCGGAAGGCGGAGAATCGCCGTCCGCGTCGATGCCTCGGTGCAGATGGGAACCGGCCATCTGCGCCGTTGCATGACCGTTGCCAGGGCGCTTGCGGAAGCCGGCTACGAGGTCACCTTCGTGACTCGCGATCTCGGCATCGACAACGCGGCCACGCTCGCGGCCGCCGGCTTCGCCGCGCTCACGCTCCCGGCACCCGCTGCGCCGTTTGCCGCGGCGGCCGACCTGCCGGCCCACGCCGCCTGGGCCGGCATCGACTGGCAGGCCGACGCCGCCGAGACCGCGGCTGCGCTGCACGGCCTCGAACCGGCCGTCGTGCTGGTCGACCACTACGCGTTCGACGGGCGCTGGCACGAGGCCGTGGCCGAGGGTCTCGGAGCGAAGCTGGCCACGATCGACGATCTCGGCGACAGGACCCTCGCCGTCGCGTTGATCGTCGATCCGACACTGGCCGACCACGAGGAGAAGCACCGCCTCTCGGCACCGTGGCATCCGCGGATCCTCGGTGGCCCGGGATACGCCATGCTCGCCCCCGCCTACGCCAACCTGGCTGCGCCGGTGGTGCGCGAGCGGGTGGAGAGCGTCGGCATCTTCATGGGCGGGTCCGATCTCGCCAATGCCTCCGAAGTGGCATGGCATGCGATCCGAAAGGTGCTCGGCCCAACGGTGCGCGTGACGATCGCGACGACGAGCGCCAATCCGCACAAGGCAGCCCTCGACGGGCTCGCGGCGCGCGACGCGGCAACCGGCCTGCTGATCGATGCGCCGGACCTCGCAACCTTCTTCGCCGGGCACGACCTCCAGATCGGCGCCGGCGGCGGTGCCACCTGGGAGCGCTGCTGCGCCGGTGCGCCGACGATCCTCGTCGCCTTCGCCGACAACCACCTGCCGGTGGCGCTGCCGCTCCACAAGGCCGGAATCTTGCATTTCTCGGAGCGCGGCGCGACGGATGCCGAGGCGCTGGCGCGCGACATTGCCGATCTCGCCGCGAACCCCGCCCGGCGCCGGGCCATGTCCGAAGCCGGCCGACGGCTGGTCGACGGCGCCGGAGTCCAACGCATCAGAAGGGCCATCGATGACCTCGCCGAAGATTGACGTCGTCTGCTCGGATCCGACCCATCCGCTGTGGCCCAAGCTGCACCAGTGGCAGTCCGATCTGAGCGGCCGCGCCGAAGTGCGCATCATGACCGAGGTCAGCGAGGTCGGCGCCGGCGACATGCTGTTCCTCGCCGCCTGTCAGCAGATCGTCGAGGAAGCCGTACGGCGCCGTTTCGAGCACGTGCTCGTGGTGCACGCATCGGACCTTCCCAAGGGCCGCGGCTGGTCGCCGCTGGTGTGGCAGGTCCTCGAAGGCCAGCGGCGCATTCCGGTGACATTGCTCGAGGCGGCGGACGGAGTGGATTCGGGCCGCATCTGGCACCAGGTCTGGGCCGAATTCGACGGCAGCGAGCTGAGCGCGGACATCCACGGCCGCATCGCCGACGCGACGATCGAGCTCATGGATTGGGCGCTTGCCCATCGCGACAGCGTGACGCCGCGCGAGCAGCAGGGCGAGCCGAGCTACTACCGCCGGCGGACCCCGGCCGACAGCGAGATCGCGCCTTCGACGACGTTCGAGCAAGCGTTCGACTTGTTGCGCATCGCCGACGAGGACCGCTACCCCGCCTACATCCGGATGCGCGGCAAGCGGTATCGTGTCCGGCTCGACGAGATGCCCGAGGAACAGGCTTGAGGCGCGACAGCGGCGTCGCGGCGCCGAAGAGCGGCGGGGCCGTTTGGTCCGACGCGTCGCGGAGATGCGACAGGGCGTTTTGAGCCGCCCACAAAGGGGTAGGAAATCGCCCCGAGCACCGCTAGGGACCGGCCGTAACTCTCAGGGAATACTATCGATGCAGATCGGCGGGAGGGCCATTGGCCCGGGTGAGCGGCCCTATCTGATTGCGGAGATGTCGGGCAATCACAACCAGTCGCTCGATCGCGCGCTCGAGATCGTCGACGCGGCCGCCGAGAGCGGCGCCGACGCGGTCAAGCTGCAGACCTACACCGCCGAGACGATGACGCTCAACTTGCGCACGCGGGACTTCGTCATCGACGACGCCAGCAGCCTGTGGAACGGCCGCCAGCTCTACGAGCTCTACGAAGAGGCGCACACGCCGTGGGACTGGCATGCGCCGATCATCGAGCGCGCCAAGGCCCGTGGCATGGACTGCTTCTCGACGCCGTTCGATTTCACCGCGGTGGACTTCCTCGAGACGCTCGACGTCCCGGCGTACAAGATCGCCTCGTTCGAGAACACGGATCTGCCGTTGATCGAGCGCGTCGCCTCCACCGGCAAGCCGATGATCATCTCCAACGGAATGGCGACCGTCGCCGAGGTCGGCGAGGCCGTTGCGGCGGCCCGGCGCGGCGGGGCCAAGGACATCGTCCTGCTCAAGTGCACGAGCACCTATCCGGCGACGCCGGCGAACAGCAACCTGGCGACGATCCCCAATCTCGCGGCGACCTTCGGCTGCACCGTCGGCCTGTCGGACCACACGATGGGGTGCGGCGTCGCGGTGGCCTCGATCGCGCTCGGCGCCTGCGTCATCGAGAAGCACTTCACGCTGCGCCGCGCGGATGGCGGCGTCGACAGCGCGTTCTCGATGGAGCCGCACGAGTTCAAGATGATGCGCGAGGAGGCCGACCGCGCCTGGCAGGCGCTCGGCAAAGTCACCTACGGCGGCACCGCTGCCGAGGACGGCTCGCGCGTGTTCCGCCGCTCGCTCTACATCGCCGAGGACGTGCGCGCGGGCGAGACCCTCAACGCCCGCAACCTGCGCGCGGTGCGGCCGGGCTTCGGGCTTCCTCCGAAGTTCCTCAACACGCTGATGGGCAAGCGCGTTGCCCGCGACCTCGCGGCCGGCACGCCGGCGGACTGGTCGATGTTCCTGCCCGAGGGCTGATTGTTCTACAGTCCCGTCAAGCTCGCGATCGGCGGCATTGTCGCCTGGTTCATCGTCTGGGTGGTCACCCCTGTCGACGTGCTCGGGCGCGTGCCCGTGGGCGCGGTCGTCTATGCCGTGCTGTCCTACGCGGCGCTGATCTTCGGCGCGGTCATGGCGCAGCGGCCCGAGCTCGAGACGCCCGACGCCTGGTCGGACCTCATCTGGGACCAGCCGCTCGATCGCGGCGCCTACTGGGTGACGATGGCGCTGGGCCTCACCGGCATGGTGCTGCGCCTCTACGACCGGCTGTTCCTGCGGGGCGCGGAATACGGCGTCAACGCGGTCGAATTCCGTGAGGCTCTCGAGACCTCCGGTTCGACCTGGGCCGGCATGATCGGCAGCTTGCTGATTCCGCTGTGCATCATCCCGCTGATGCTGATCCTCGGCTCGCGCGACCGCAAATCCAAGCTGCTGCTCGCGGCCGCGGCCCTCGTCTGCCTGCTGCCGATGGCCGAAAGCCTGTTCCAGCTGTCGCGCTCGTTCCTGATCCAGACCCTCGGCCTGATCTTCGCGACGATCGTCATCACGCGCTATCGCGGCCGGCCGCTCAATCGCCGGCTGATCACCATTTCGCTGGTCGGCACGCTGCTGATGCTGTTCGTCTCGACGCTGATCTTCTCGACCCGCCTCGAGGCGAGCCAGGACCGCCTCGAGGACAGCGTGTTCACCTCGGGCTACGCCGACTTCCTGCAGCCCAACCAGAGGGCGCGCGAAACGATCAGCTCGGGCAGCGATATCGCGACCATGGCGACGCTGAGCATCCTGCCGAACGGCATGTACTACATCTCGGGGGCCTACGAGTTCGGCGCGCTGTGGATGAGGCCCGACGGCCAGCCGTTCGCCTACGGCAAGATTCACTTCTATCCGTTCCTGCGCGTGATCTATGCGGTCCTCGGACTGGACGAGATAACCTCGCAGGAGATGGACGCCTATGTCTACCGGCCGGGCTTGTTCCAGACCTTCTTCGGTTCGCTCTGGGCCGACTTCGGCTGGGTCGGCCCGTTCCTGATGATCCCGTTCGGCTATCTGTCGAAGGTGCTGTCCTATCGCGCGCGAGCGGGGGTCGTCGCGGTGCTGCCGATCTACACCTACCTGACCATCGTCATCTTCTTCATGCCGGTGGTGAGCTTCCTGGTGAACGGGTTCGGCATGCTCGCGGTCACTGCCTTCGCGGTGTTCGGCGTGCTCGCCTCGGCCCGATCCCGGGCACCGCAGGCTGCACAGGCGCGGCTGGCATGAGCGAAGCGGAGAAGCCGGGCATGCGGGAGCCGCTCAAGCAGGTCTTCGCCCTGCTTCCGATCCGGCTGTTCAGCCGGGCGGTGATGGCCGCCGCGCACCAGGTCGACCGGCTGATGGCGGCGATGCGGACGCGGGCGATCTTCCCCAATGCGCCGACGCTCTATTGCCACTGGAGCGTCGAGATCAAATCCCCGGAGAACATCACGCTGGGCGAGGAGGTGCGCATCGGACGGGATTGCGTGCTCGGCGCGATGCGGCCGATCCATCTCGGCGATCACGTGCACCTGTCGCGCGGGGTGACGATCGAGACGGCCGGCCTCGATTTCTCCGCGCGCCAGCCGCCTTACGAGCACACCGGTTCGCCGATCCATATCGCCGACGGCGTGTGGATCGGGACGCGGTCGATCGTGCTCGGCGGGGTGACGATCGGCGAGAACGCGGTGGTCGCCGCAGGAAGCGTGGTGACCCGTGACGTTCCCGCGGGCGCGGTCGTCGGCGGCGTGCCGGCCAAGGTCATTTCGCGCCGGATCGCGCCCGTCGCGCACATGCCCGCGGCCGGCATCCCGCGGAAGAACCACGAGTGAGCCGCCTGGCGGATTTGATCAGGGCAGCACTGCTCGCCGTACTTCCCACCCGCATCGCGCGACTGGCCGTCAACCGGATGGGCTACGCGATCGCGCCCGACGCGCGGATCGGATGGTCGTGGATCTCGGTCTCGCGGCTGACGATGGGGCCGCGGAGCAACATCGGCCACCTCAATCGCCTGAAGGGTCATGCCGAGATCGCGCTGGCCGAGGACGCCGCGATCGGCCACATGAACGTGGTTCTCGCCCCGCCCCCGCTCGACCCGACCCGCCCGGCGGTGCTCAGCCTCGGGATCTGGGCCAAGATCACCCATTCGCACCACGTCGACCTGACGGCATCGGTGACGATCGGCGACTACTCGACGCTCGCCGGAGCGCGCAGCCAGTTGTGGACGCACGGCTATGTCCATGAGGTGACCGGCCTCGGCCGCTATCGCGTCGACGGCCCGATCACGATCGAGAACAACGTGTCGATCGGGGCCGGCGCGACGATCCTCCAGGGCGTGCGGATTGCCGCCGGAGCCATGGTGGGAGCCGGGACGGTGGTCGCCAAGGATCTGGCCGAACCCGGTCTCTACGTGGCGGGGCCCATGCGCGCCCTGCCCCGTCCCGCCGATCCGGACCTCAGGGAAGACCTCGAGCTGGTTGCCCCCGGGGGGCCCGGCAGCGATCGGGTCTATCGGCGGCGGACCCACTGACCGGCCATGCCGCGGCTTCCCAGTCCGTTCAGCCCGCGCGGCATGAAGGCCCTGATCTTCATGGGCAATTTCGGCGTCGCGCGGATTGCCGTGTACCTCATCCCGCTGTTCATCGCCGCCCGGACCACACCCGACGTCTACGGCGCCATCGAGTTCGCCCAGTCGACCAGCCTGCTCGGCGCGGCGGTGCTGCTCGGCGCCGTGCTGGCGGGCGCGAGCCAGGATTATCTCGTCCGCCGGCAGAAGCTGTCGGTGGACGTCGTCGCGGCCGCGGTCGGCTTCGCTTGCCTCGTCGCGGGCGCCGTGGCGCTGGCGTGCTGGGCGGTGGGCGGCTCGCAAGTCGCGGTGCTCACCTGCCTCGCGCTCGGGCTCGCCTCGATACACAACACGATGAGCAACATCCTGCGAACGCTCTCGATGCGCAACCTGACGGCCTGGACCGACGGCACCTTCGTCATCGTCATGCTGGCTATCGTGGCGCTGGCTTTCGTGATCCGCGGATCGGTGACCCCGGCCGATCTCATCACCGGCAACGCCGTCGTATGCGCGCTGGGCATCGTCGGCGGTGCCTTGGTAGCCGTGCGCACCCGCCGTCCGGCATTTAGGTCGCGGCTGCGCCAGATGGCGAAGTTCGGCGCGCCGGTGGTGGTGAGCAGCGCCTTCGCGACTTGGCAGGCGGGCGCCGGGCGCATCCTGACCGGGCTTTTCGCTGCGCAGGCGCTGGCGGCCTACGGCATCGCCTTTCGCATCGTCGGTCTCGCGCTCGGCCTTCACCAGCTCGCGGCCACCGCCTTCTTCGCGAAGATCTATGCCGGCCGAACGCGCCTCGTGGACCGCTTGCTGACCTACTTTCTGGCGGCCGTCGCGCTGGCGCTTTTCGCGATCGTCATCGTTGCCCGGCTCGTGGTCACCGAGAGCATGTTCAACGCGCTCGACGCCAAGGGGCTGGAACTTTTCCGGACGGTGCTGCCGATCGTCGGGCTGCAGATCTTCTTCTGGGTCGCCAACGCGATGCTCGAAGCCCGCCTGAACCGCTTCGGCCTGGCCGCCCGCACGCTGTTGCCTTCGCTGCTGATCAACGGCACGGCACTGGGCGTGCTGCTGGTGGCCGACTGGCTGGGACGCGTGTCGTTGCCGATGATTTGCTGGATCGTGGCGGCGCAGAGCATGGCCTTCTTCGGGGTCGGCAGCCGGTTGCTGGCGCGGCGGCGAGTGCCCCATCGAAGGTTGATGATCGCAGGCTCGATCGGCGGGGCAGCTCTTGCTGCCTTCGCCGCCCTGTGATCTCTGGCAACGATCGCCCCGGGCCGTGTGCCGATGATAGTTGCGCGGTCGGCACGACTAATGCCTGCCCGCCCTCAGCGGCAGATTGAGAATTCCTTCCGACGCGGCGCCTGCGAAGCCGAAGTGCCCCGGCTCCAGATCGATTTGCTTCTAAGCGTCCAAGTGCCTCGGCGGTCCGATCAGGCGATTTTTCGATGCGTGTCGCCGATTGTGTTCCGCATCTGACCGTGCAAACCCCGGATCAGAAACAGACTCCGTGATTCGGAGCGCATGACAACGGGAGGGTCGCGTCAACGAGGATCTCTACTGATGCCGCTCGCCGAACGTGACAGTGACGAGCGCCAGGCCGCAGCTTCTCGGTTGCCAACCAACGCCCCTCCCCTCGCCAGAGCAGAATCAGACCCGGAAGGATCCAAGGCCAGCGGCGCCAGTGCGCTGCGGCTGAACCCAAGTGGCAGTCGGCGCGTCTCACTGACGTCCTGTGGCAATTTCAACGGCGCGCCAGACGCCGAAGACACCCTCACCCCCCAACGGTTCGGACACAGTCTCACTCATGGTTGATCCCATTGCCTCAGGCGCGGTCATTTACGGCGACGATTTGGATGGAGCAGGCCCGTTTCCATGGCTGACCAATCCCGAGGGGCAGCCCCAGGGGCAACCGCTCACGCCTGAACAGGACGGGAGCAACGGCTTTCTCACCTCGACGGGGCCGTGGTGGCTCGATCCCAACCATCACGATCCGGGCGCCGGGTACCTCAACCTTCTCAGCTTTGCCTACGTCAAGAGCCTGATCGGCGCGAGCGGGCCTGAGTACAGCTACAACGACGCGACGTTCTCGTTCGACGTCAACCTCGACAACCTCGAGCTGCCGACCGGCGCGCATGTCTATTTCTGGTTCCAGGCGTACGACTATTCGCTCGATCGGGCCGTCAACTACGTGCTCAGCTCGACGCCGATCGAGACGCTGGCCTCCGGAGGCGGCTGGACACACGTCACGCTGACGCTGTCGTCCGACGACGCCGACTGGACCGCGCTCGGATCGAACGCCGACCGGCTGGCGCTCTACGGCGTGTCGGAATCGGTCGCGCATGCGCTCGCTTCGAGCGTGCTCGACCTCGGCATCTTCATCTTCCTCGGCAACGACCTGCAGCCGGACCCGGCCAGCGGATCGGCATCGTTCGACAACTTCAGCCTGCAGCTTGATCCCGACGCGCTGCGCTCGTTCAGGGAATTCGACGTCAACTACGGGACGCAGCGTCTCAATATCGCCTTGTCGCTCAGCGATCCCGACAGCAGCGACTTTGACGGCGGCTCGTATACCGTGGCCTTCGAACAGGGTGCGGATTCGGCCGACAAGCTGTCGATCATCAGCACCGGCAACATTCAGCAGAGCGGCACCGATCTCTACTGGGGCGCGCAGCTCATCGGTACGGTCGCCGGGGGGACCGGCGGCTCCCCGCTCGTCGTCACCTTCAACGCGTCGGCCACGCTCGAGGCGATCGAAGCGCTGGGCCTCGCGATCGGCTACTCGAGGACGGCCAACCAGCCGGCACCCGACAAGGAGGTCAGCGTGACCTTCGCGGACGGCGACGGCGGGTCGACGCAAGTCGCGCTGTTCGATCTCCTGATATCGGACCAGACCCAGAGCGCGGGTGACGACGTATACGTCGTCAACGACCTCTCGCCGGCCAACTGGCCGCTCGTCGACGAAGGCGGCTACGACACGATCGACGCGACCGCCCTCACCCAGAACGCGACCATCGTCCTCGAAAACACGCTGTATTATCCGGCCAATCCGAAGATCATCTACACGCCCGCTCCGACGGTGGTCGAAAAGGTCCTCTCGGGGTCCGGCAACGACTTCCTGTGGGGGTCCTACCTCACCGACTATCTCGACGGTGGGCCCGGCGCGGACAATATCTACGGCCGGGTCGGCGACGACCTGCTGTTCGGCAATGACGGTGCCGACAACATCGAAGGCGGCGAAGGGGCAGACCAGATCGACGGCGGCGCCGGGTTCGACACGGCGTACTACACGGGCGCCATTCTCGGCGTGATCGTCGACATGCTCGACAACCAGCGCAACACCTCTGACGCGCAAGGCGACGTGCTCGTGTCGATCGAAGGGCTGTCGGGCAGCGACGGCAACGACAGCCTCTATGCCAACGACAGCGCCAACTCGCTGGTCGGCCGGGCCGGCCAAGACCTGCTGGTCGGTCGCGGCGGCGACGACCAGATCTACGGCGGAGACGGAGACGACACGCTGATCGGCAACGCGGGCGCCGACCTGCTCGACGGTGGCAACGGGGTCGACACCGCCTCTTACGTCCAGGCGGGCGCCGGCGTGACCGCGGACCTCACGCAGCCGAGCCAGAATTCGGGCGAAGCGACCGGCGATACCTATTTCTCGATCGAGGCCCTTAGAGGAAGCGCGTTCAACGACGTGCTGGCCGGCGACGGGGCCAACAACCGCCTCGAAGGCGGGGACGGCCACGACGAGCTGTTCGGCCGTGCCGGCAACGATACGCTGCTGGGCGGAGCCGGCGCCGACGCGCTCTACGGCGGCTTTGGCGACGACTGGTATTACGTCGACAACGCCGGTGACACGATCGACGAGAGCACGGGCGCCGGAAACGACCGCGTGCTGACGAGCGTCAGCTACACGCTCGCTGCGGGTGTCGAAGTGGAGAAGCTCACCACCACCGACAACGAGGACATCACCGCCCTCCAGCTCACCGGCAACGAGTTCGACCAGCTGATCTACGGCAACGCCGGCAACAACGTGCTCCGCGGCGGCGGGGGGACCGACACGCTGGTCGGCCTCGGCGGCGACGACTGGCTCTATGTCGACAGCGCCGGCGACCGGATCTCCGAGCAGGCCGGCGGCGGATTCGACCGCGTGCTGGCGAGCGCGAGCTACGTGCTCACCGCCGGCGCCTACGTCGAGAAGCTGACCACGGCCGACAACCTCGGCACCCAGGCGATCAACCTGACCGGCAACGAGCTCGACCAGCTGATCTACGGCAATGCCGG